>JALOKP010000007.1 GCA_025456425.1 Acidobacteriota bacterium
CATCGTGATGTCCCAGGTCCCGCGCCAGACGTAGTTCCAGTCCTGCATCCCGCCGCGGACCACGTACCAGTCGGCCCCGTTGCAGATCCCGTTGAAGAACGAGCTGTCGGAGTTGTTGGCGAACATGCTGGGGTTGCGGTCGGCGTAGGTCCGGGCCAGCGTGACGTACGGCACGTCATCCGGGCAGGCGCTGTAGACCGACGAGCCGCTGGCGGTGCCGTCGTAGGGGTAGTTGGCGATCAGCTCGCCGCCGTGGAAGTTGGCCGAGAGATTGACCGAGTGGGCGTAGCCCCAGTTCATCACCGCCTGGACCTCGGCCTGCCGCCCGGCCGGGCTGTCGACCGGGTCGGTGAACTGGTCGGGGAAGTTGCGGTTCAGGTCGTAGCCGTTGGCGTTGTAGCGCTGGCCCAGCGCGGTCCCGTCGGGATTCATCGACGGCAGGATCCAGATCTCGGTCTCGTCGACCATCCGCTTGATCCGCGGGTCGGTCGCGTAGTTGTCGACCAGGTAGTTGATCAGCCCGACGCACAGTTCCTTCCCCACGACCTCGTCGCCGTGGATCGCGCCGATGTAGCGCGCCGCCGGCTCGTCCTCGGCCAGGCCGGGGTTGTCCGAGACCTTCACGATCCACAGCTCGCGCCCCTGGACCGACAGGCCCGCGCTGGAGAGCCGCACCAGGTCCGGGTGGGCCGCGGCGATCGCCTGCAGCTCGGAGGTGAGCGTCTCGTAGGTGTGGTAGCTGGGCGGGATCGAGCCCGGCGCCGCGGGCGCGAGCGGCGCGTTCGCGGCCCGCTCTCGCGCCCATTGCAGGTGCGCCTCGTCTGCGACCTGCTCGACGTCGAACCCCAGCTCGCGCAGCTTGACCAGCTCCTTCTCCACCAGGTACGCGCGGGCGCGGTCGAAGTTCACGCCGTCGACGTCGATCTCCAGCTCCAGCAGCAGCCAGAGGTCGGGGATCCGGTCGCGCAGCAGGATCTCGGCGGGGAAGACCGGGCCCGGCTCGCCCCGGCCAGCGGCGCGGGCCGCCGGCGGGGGCGCGAGGAGCGCGAGCAGCAAGGTCAGGGTGGAGAGCGTCGTTCTCAAGCGGTGGTCTCCGTTACGGGCAGGCGCCCGTGCTGCTCTGCAGGCGTGGGCCGTCGGTGGCGTTCCCGGCCGGCCCCTCCCCGCCGGCGTTCGCCGCGCGCACCAGGTACCAGTACAGCCCGCCCGCCGGCGGCGATTCCAGCAGCACCGGCCCGGTGTACGGCTCGGTCGTCTCCAGCCGCAGGCAGGAGTCCGCGGCCGCGCTGAGCAGCGCCGGCAGGTCGGCCGCCGTGCCGCGGTAGAGCCGGTACGAGGTCGCGCCGCCGATCGGCTCCCACTGCTGGGCGGTCTTCCCGATCCAGGCCTGCTGCACCGGCTCGCTGGTCGGCGGGGCCGACAGGCAGTCGTTGCAGGCCCAGCCCGAGCCGGTCGTCAGCTCCAGCGACCAGCCGGTGATCGTCCCGGAGTCGCTCCCCGCGGAGTCGACCGCCTTCAGCGTCCAGGTGCCGTTGGCCGGGATCCCGGCCAGCGCGCCCAGCGGGGTCTCCGGCTTGAAGGAGCCGGTGAAGGGCGCGGTGCCGCTGGCGATCGGCGTGGTCGCCGCGTCGTCGAAGATGGTGTCGACGAAGTTGTCGCCGGACGAGCCGCGGCGGTTGGAGAGCGCGACCGAGACGCCGTTGGGCCCGATCAGCGACAGGGTCAGGTCGCCGTCGAAGGTGTGCGTGACGTTGACCTTGACCTTGATCGCCTGGACCGGGTTGGCGTCGGTCACGGCGATCGTGCTGCTCGCGCCGGCCGGGTCGTTGTCCGGAATCGGCTTGGGCACGTCGGTCGAGGGGTAGGTCGTGGTGCTGTACGCCAGCGCGCCGACCCGCACCGTGAAGGGGCTGCTGAAGCTCCCCTGGCCGGTGTGGACCGTCAGCACGAAGGCGATCTCGCCGCCGCACGGCACCCCCTGGCCGGCGATGAAGGCGAAGTGGGGGGCGAGGCTCGACGCGGCCTGGTTGACCGCCAGGTCGGGATACGAGGCGGTCGGGCGCGTCACGTAGACGTCGGGCGTGATCGCGGTCAGCGTCGCGCTGACGCCCGTCAGGTCGATCGCGCCGTTGTTGCGGATCACGACCGGCAGCGTGACCTCCTCGCCGCGGTCGACGATCCCGTTGCCGGCGCCGGGGCCGCCCGCCGCGCAGGCGTCGGCCGCCACCGAGAACGACTGGAAGACCGCCGACGGGCCGCAGACCCGCGGCTCGTAGGTGAACCGCAGGCTCCAGTCCTGGATCGTCCCGCTGTCGCCGGAAGCCGAGTCGACGATCTTCAGCTTCCAGGCGCCGGCCGCGACCTGGCCATTCACGGCGGCGAGCGGGGCTTCGGGGCGGTACGAGCCGGCGAAGGGCGCCGTGCCGTTCGCGATCGCGGTCGCCGCCGCGTCGTCGAAGACCGTCCCGGTGTAGTTGTCGCCCGACGAGCCGCGCCGGCTGGACAGCGCGATCGTCGTCCCGTCGGGAGCGATCAGGCTCAGCGAGATGTCGCCGTCGTAGGTGTGCGTGACGTTCACGACGACGTCCAGGTCGACGATCTTCTGCAGCGTCGTGAACAGATAGTACGCGCCGCCGTTGGTGTCGACGGTGAGGTTGCCGTAGGCGTCGACCGACTCGACGGCGTAGTAGTAGGTGGCGCAAGCGGTCAGCCCGGTCAGGGCCACCGCGTGGCCGCCGACCAGGGCGCCGGCCGAGGCCGTCAGGTCCGGCGGGATCGCCAGCCCGTAGCGCACGACGCTGGTCGCGGGGTCGTCGGTCGTCCACTGGATCACCGCGCTGTTGCCGGTGACGTCAAAGGCGAAGACGTTCGAGATGACCGGCGCGGCGCAGTCCGCGGATGCGCTGTCGGTCACCGGGACGTCGAAGTTCCCCTGCCCGTCGTCGGCGTCGAGGTAGGTCACGGTCAGCGTGTCGGCGTGGACCACCGAGACCAGGCCGTCCCCGGCGGAGGCCGGGGCGGCGGTCAGGGCCACCGTGCCGCGGAACCAGGTGTCCTGCGGCGCGGGGAGCCGCGCCAGCGTGACGGTCTCGCCCGCGGCGTCGGTGGCGGAGGCCGCCTGGACCGTCAGCTCCGGCCCGGCGACGTTGGTGTCGCGGACGGTGATCGTCGCCGTCCCGCTGCAGGAGTAGGCGTCGGCGTCCAGGCTGACCTGCGCCCCGCACGGCGCCGGCGGGAAGAGCAGTTGCAGCGACCAGCCGTTGATCGTCCCCGTGTCGGAGCCGGCGCTGTCGACGACTTTGAGCGTCCAGTCGCCGTAGGAGGCGATCCCGTTCAGCGCGGCCAGCGGGCTCTCCGGCCGGAACGAGCCGGTGAACGGCGGGCTCCCGGCCGAGATCGGGGTCGCCGCGTCGTCGTCGAAGACGGTGGCGACGTAGTTGTCGCCGGACGATCCGCGCCGGGTCGACAGCGGCACCGTCCGCCCGTCCGGCGCGATCAGCGACAGCGCGATGTCGCCGTCGTAGCTGTGCGTGAGGTTCGCCGTCACGACGACCTTGGTGACGTAGTCGAAGTACGGGACGTTGATCACGGCGCTGGCGCCGGCCGGGTTGTTGTCCGGAATCGGGACCGGCGCGCCGGTGTAGGGGTAGGTCGGGTTCGTGTTCGAGCCGGTGCGGAAGGTGTAGTACGCGCCGCCGTTGGTGTCGGTCGTCGGATTGCCGGCCGGGTCGGTCGAGGTGACCGAGTAGTAGTAGGTCGTGCACGGCTGCAGGCCGGTCAGCGGGACCAGGTGGTTGACGGTCACGACCGCGCTCCCGGTCGAGCCGGCGGCCGGCGGAAAGGCGGTGTCGTAGGTCACCGAGGCGGTCGCCAGCTCGTCGGTGGTCCAGACGACCTGGGCCGAGTTGCCGGTCACGTTCTGCGTCGCGACGCCCGAGATCACCGGGCCCGCGCAGTCGATCAGTGCGATCTTCCTCACCGGCACGTTGACGCCGCCCTGGCCGTCGTCCTCGTCGATGTAGAGCACGGTCACGACGTCGCCCGGGCTGACCGACAGGTGCCCGTCGCCGTTGACCGGCGCGTCCGGCGCCACCGGGAAGGTCCCGGTGAAGAAGCCGGAACCGGGCTCGGTGGCGGTCAGCACGACCGTCTCCGGGGCGGTTTCGGTGTTCGAGGTGACGGTGACGATCTGCGTCTCGTAGCCGCGCAGGTTGTCGTCGCGCAGCGTGATCAGCATCGTGTCGGTGCAGGCGTAGGTGGCGCTGTCGAGCGAGACCGATCCCGTCGGGTTGAAGGCGCAGACGATGCCGTCGACGCCGTCCATCGTGAGCTGCCCGGTGACGTTGGGGTCCAGCCAGTCGGACAGCCGCGACGAACTGGTCCCGCCGCCGATCCACGAGGCGTCGAGCTTGCCGTACTCGTCGTAGGTGATGCTGGTGCACGACGCGGTGCCGCCGTGGAGCTGGCCGATGATGTGGTGGTTCTGGTCGAAGAGCGGCGAGCCCGAGGAGCCGGGCTCGGTCGTCCCCTCTTCGTACTCCCCGATCCGCCAGTGGTTGGGGCCCCAGTTGCTGCCGTTGGTGGCCGGGTCGTCGTCATAAGCGATCTTCTTCACGTCGCCGCGCGGGTGGTGGATGACGATGCTCTCGTTGGGCGGGGTCGTGCCGCGGTTCCAGCCGTTGTAGTAGACGTCGAACTCCTCGGGCGGGCTTCCGTTCATCTGCAGCAGGGTGAAGTCGCTGCTGGCGTAGTTCGCCAGGACGGTCGCGCCGCTGACGGTCTGGGTGCTCGGTGGCGGCGGATTCCCGCTGTTGCAGGCCGAGCGCTCGAAGTTGAAGCCGAAGACGGTGCTGGTCCCGGCGCTGCAGTGCGCCGCGGTCAGGACGTAGGGCCGGCAGTCGTTGGCGGTGGTGTTGATCAGCGAGCCGGAGCAGAACCCCTCGCCCCCGCTGAGCAGGATCACCGCGCCGCGCCTTTCGTCCTGCCAGTTCGCGCCCAGGGGGCAGGCGACGTCGATGTTGCACGAGCCGGAGTCGCCGATCCCGTCGGTCCCGGCCTTGGCCCTTCCGATCGTCCCGAACGGCAGGAAGCCGTGCGAGACGGCCCCCAGGTGCAGCCGCGGCTCGACCCCGGCCAGCTTCGCGGGCCAGAGCAGCTCGACGACCAGCTCGTCCCCTTCGATCGGGGGAACCCACAGCTCGCCGTGATCGCGGACGTCGGCCGCGGAGTAGGAGCGCGGGGCCTGCAGCGCCGGGTCGTAGACGAAGAGGGTGGCGCCCGGCTCGAGCTGGAACTGGTCGAAGCCCAGCACGACCCAGAGGGCGCCGGCGGTCTGGACGCGCAGCCGCCAGATCCGGCTGCCGTCCTTCAGGTCCTCCCAGGTGCCGGCCGTCGCGGGCGAGAGGTCGGTGGCCATCCGGTAGCCGATCCGGAGCGGCGTCCCGGTCTTCCCGCCGCGGGCGGCGTCCTCCCGCAGCGCCCGCGCGTCGACCGGCGGGGAGGTCCAGGCGGGAACCTCGGCCAGCGGCCGGAGCCCCTGGTGCGCCGGGGAGACCGGCCGCGCGGACCCCTCGGCCAGCGCCGCGGCGGGCGCGGCGGCCAGCGCGAGCAGCGCCAGCAGGCCGGCGGCGGCGCGGGCCGGGCGGGATCGGCGAGAGGGCCGGGACGGACGGGACGGACGGGACGGACGGACGGAACGGGAACCCGGGATCTGACCGCATGCCATGAATGCCCCCTCACTCGACGGAACGGCACACCTCGCCCGCGATGATACGGAGTCCGACAACCTCGATGGAAGGTCCGGTGTTCGGGCCCGTGCGGCAAGACTGAAAGTCCCGGGACGCTACGGGCTAGTCCGCAGCGGGTCGCGGTGGCGGCCTTCGGCGACGGCGCGCTCCCCCTCCCACCGCAGCGGGATCAGCCCCTCGTTGGCGACGACGCGCAGCAGACGGCGCAGCTCCGCCGCTGACGGCTGCCCGGAGAGCGTCAGCTCGACCCGCGCCTCGTCGCCCGCGAGCGGCACGACGCCGTACAGCCCGGCCTTCCCGCCCGGGGCGCGCGCGTCGACGAGGACCTCGAAGCCGGCGAGCTCGCGTCGCCCGGACACGGCGACGAGACCCACCGCGCCCGCGCCCGGCTCGACGGCGATCTCGAGCGCCTGGATCCCGGCTGCGGGGCGAATCTTCAGCAGCACGGTCGTCGTGCCGCGCGAGGTGCCCGGCGCGCGCGCCGTGCGCGCGCGCTCGAGCGTCATCGTCGCCCCGGCTGGCCGCGCGAACTCCAGCGTCGCCGGTGCGTTCTGCAAGACAGGACGGCGCGAGGTCGGGAGCGCGTCCGCTTCGGCCCGGTTGCCGCTGACCTCGCCGTACAGGATGGCGGCGAAGTTCAGCGGGTCGGGCGCGGCGGCGGCAAGGAACGCGGAGCGCTGGGCCGGCGCGAACTGCCAGTCGGACCCCGCCGCCGCTGCCGCCGGGAAGCGGCGCCGCGGGTGCGCGGGATCGGGATCCGGATAGCCGACGGGCACGATCAGCCCGACCACGTACTGCGCGATGAGCGAGGCGTCGAAGAAGGTCACGCTGCCGTCGCCCGAGACGTCGGCCGCCCGGCGCTGCAGCGGGGTGAGGACGACCCACCCCAGCGCGGACTTGGCCGCGAGCAGGGCGTCGTAGCTGGACACGAAGGGACTGCTCGCGGCGTCGAGCCGAGGCTGCGGCGTGACGGTCACCTGCTGGAAGCGGGGTCCCAGGTCGTACAGGCCGTCCGCGCCGGTCGTCGCCTCGCCGCTGCTGCTCCCGGTGAGCGCCAGCCGGACGCCGGCCTCCGCGACGAATGGCTGCGCGGGCTCGTGGCCCGCCGAGTCGCGGTAGTAGCGCACCATCCCGGTCACCGGGCACGCACCGCTCGGCCCGTACGCGCACTCGCCGCCGGGACAGGAGCCGAGCGTGCAGAAGCTCACCTCCGGGCAGCTGAGGCCGGCCTCGGGGTCCTCGTTCTGGAGGCCGTCGCAGTCGTCGTCGAGGCCGTTGCAGGTTTCGGCGGCGCCGGGGAAGACCGCCGGATCGAGCGGCATGCAGTCGCCGGCCGCGGCCGTCGTTCCGGACGGTTGCCGGCAGGCGCTGGTCACTTCCCCCGCCACGCCGAAGCCGTCGCCGTCGGCGTCCGCGTACCACGGCCGCGGCGCGCACTGCGCGCAGTAGGCCCCGGAGTCGGCGCCGTCGGTCGCCGTGCCCCAGACCAGCATCTGCTCGCCCGACCAGACCGGGCGCTGCGCGGCCGTGGCGACCGGGGACGCGACCGCGGAGATCGGCCGCCAGGTGTCGGACGCGGGCTCGTAGCGCGTGCCACCGGCGGCGCACCAGTGGAGCACCTCCTGCCCCGTGAAGAGCGCCTGCCCGCCGCAGCCGGGGGCGGGCGCGCCCGCGGTCGAGGCCGGGCGCCAGGCGTCGAGCTGCGGGTCGTAGAGCGCCGGCGGGTCGACGCATCCGGCAACGAACATCTCCGCGCCGGTCCACGCCGCGGCGTGGCCGGTGCAGGAGAGCGGCGCGTTGGTTTCGGACAGCGGCGTCCAGGCGTCGGTGTCGGGGCGATAGGCCGCGCCACCCGCTGTGACGGCGCCGTCCGCGCCGGTCCCGCCCCAGACGATCATCCCGTCGCCGGACCAGGTCGCGGTGTGGTCGAGGCGCGCGCTCGGCGCGCCGTCCGCCGGGATCGGCAGCCAGCGGTCCAGCTGCGGGTCGTAGCGGCCGCCGGTGTCGATGGCGAACGACGGATCGTTCCAGCCGTACCCGCCGATCCCGCCCCAGACGAGCATCTCGGTCCCCGACCAGACCGCGGCCGGAAGCGCGCGGCCCTCCGGCGCGCCGTCGCTGGCGATGTCGGTCCACGCGTCGAGCGCGGGATCGTAGGCGACGCCGGGTGCCGTCGTCGGGTAGGCGAAGCGAACCTCGCGCCCGCCCCACACGACCATGCGATCGCCGGCCCAGAGCGCTGCGTGCTGCATGCGCGCGGGCAGCGACGCGGGCTCCGCGGTCGGGAGCCAGGCGTTCGTCGCGGGCTCGTAGCGGCCGCCGCTCTTGCGGGCATATTCGTTGTCGCCGCAGCGGAAGTACCCCCGCCCGCCGCCCCAGACGATCAGCTCGGCCCCGCTCCAGGTCGCGGAGTGGTCCACGCGGGCGAGCGGCGCGCCGCTGGTGCGGGTCGGCGTCCAGGCGTTGGTCGCGGGGTCGTAGCGGCCGCCGGATGAGAGGCCGGTCCGGCCGTCGGTGTGGAAGCGGTACTCGCCGCCCCAGACGATCATCTCGCGGCCGGTCCAGACGGCGGTGTGGTAGCCGCGCGAGAGCGGGCTTCCGATGGACGCGATCGGCGTCGCGCGGTCGGCGACCGGGTCGTAGCGGTAGCCCGCTTCGGTGGAGTAGCACTGCCCCCACCAGCCGCCGAAGACGAGCATCTCGGACCCGGTCCAGACCGCGGTGTGGGCCCACGCCTCCTCGCCGAAGTGCACGGGTCGCCACGCGTCGGCCACGGGGTCGTACGCGCCTCCCGAGGTGCCAAACAGGTATCCGCCCCAGACGATCATCTCGGTCCCGGTCCAGACCGCGGTGTGGCCGTTCGTGGTGTACACGCGCGCGTCGGTCGCGATTGGGCGCCAGGTATCGGTGACCGGGTCATAGCGTCCGCCCTGCTGCTGCGGGAAGATCTCCCCGCCCCAGACGATCATCTCGCTGCCGGTCCAGACCGCCGTGTGACCCTGGCCGATCTGCGGCGCGCCGTCGCTGGCGATCGGGAACCACGCGTCGAGGTCCGGCCGGTAACGCGCTCCCGTCCGCGTGTCGCCGAGGTAGAAGAGGACCTCTGTCCCGGTCCAGACGGCGTTGAGCGTGCCGTACTGGCTGGTCAGCGGGATGCTCGTCGGGGCGATCGGGCGCCAGCGGTCGAGCGCCGGGTCGTAGGCCGCGCCGTCCGGCAGCGCGGAGTAGCCCGCGCCGCGTCCGCCCCAGACGATCAGCTCGCTGCCGGTCCAGACCGACAGCGCCTCGCGCCGCGGGGAGGGCGCGCCTTCGGACGACATCGGCATCCAGGTGTCGGTCGTCGGGTCGTAGCGGGCACCGTCATCGAGGACGAGCGAGGCCTCGTCGCTCAACTGCCCGCCCCAGACCAGCATCTCCGTCCCGGTCCAGGCCGCGACGTGCTTCCAGCGCGCCCGCGGCTCGACCTGCAGCGGGCCGGACCAAGAGTCGTCCGTGCATCCGGCGTCGCCGATCGCGGGGAGACGGAGCGGTTTGTCGCCGGAGGATGCAGTGCGCGAAAGCGGCGCCGGCGCGTCCCCCGCGAACTGCACCCGCGCCCCGGCCCACCACGCCTCGAACGGTGTCTTCGCGAAGCGCGCGTGGCCGACCCGCAGCTGCGGGCCGCCCGACCCCAGCACGACCTGCGCCTCGAACGACTCGTCGTCCTCGACGAGCCGCGTCGGGCGGGCCAGCGGTAGCTGCGCGAGCAGGTCCGCGAGCGGTGTGCCCGCCGCGGTCCGCACGGGCACACCCAGCTCGACCGCGAGCTGGCGCACCCGCGTCTCCCAGCGCTCCTCGTCGAGCACCACGACGCCGCGCGCCAGCCAGCGCTCGCTCTCGCGCGGATCCGCGGCCGCGTGGGGGTCGAGCCGCCAGGTGTCGACGTGGAAGCCGGGCAGCGCGTAGAAGTCGCCACTGCGGGCGGCGGACTCGACGAGCTGCGCGGCGCGCTGGCGCGTCCCGGCGTGCAGCCGCGCGTCGCGCGCGTAGCGCGGCCGGATCAGCGACTCCACGAGCCGCGGCCGGACCAGCGCTTCCGCGAGGCGCGCCGGGTCGTCGTCGAGTGCCGCGAACAGCTCGCGCAGGAAGGCGGGATCGCGCGAGGTCCGCGCCATGCGGTCCAACTCCGCCTGCAGCGCGGCGGTGCCGACCCGGAAGCCCCACAGCTGAGCGAGCGCCTGCGACTTCGCCTGCGCGTCGGCGGCACGGGCGCGGGCGGCGGCCAGGGAAAGCGGGGATGGCGCTTGCGAGGCCGCGGACGCCGGGCCGCCGGAGCGGTGCCGCGCGTAGACCGCCTCGAGCGCGGAGAGGTCGCGCGCGACTGCGTCGAGCGCGTCGCCTGCCGCGGCCCCGGCCGGCGCAACGAACGCCGCCAGCGCCAGCAGCGCGGCGGCCGGCGCGATACGGCGCGAGAGGATTCGGCTGTAGGGGTTCAAGGTCACGGCTCGGCTCCCCCGAGGAGCGGCCCATCGGAACCCTGAAAGAGTACGCCGAACGCGCGGTGTTTACCCTGGAAGTTCTCGCGGTAGCGGTGCGGCAGCGGGACGCTGCGCGCTCATGGTCTTTCGAGTCGCAGCGGCGAGCGTCACTCCTCGCCGGCCTGAAGGTCCGAGTTGCAGCGGTGAGTCGCCGCCCGCCGCGACGAGCGCCTTAGTCGCCATGGGGGGACGGGGCGCGGTCGCAGTGCGCGCGCACCAGGCCGTCCCTTCGACGCAGGATGTCGGTCGCAGCCCGGCTCCGACGGACCTCGAGAGTTGACTCATGACTATGATCATTCCATACTCTATACATGAGCAAGAGGCTTCAGTTGATCGTCGATGACGCGGAGTTCCGCGAGCTCCAGAAGGTCGCGCGCGCCCGCCGGATGACCCTCTCGGAGTGGGTCCGCCAGGCGCTGCGCGCCGCGCGCCGGGAGCAGCCCGCGGCCGACTCGGGGCGGAAGCTCGCGGCCGTGCGGTCCGCCGCCCGGCACGCCTTCCCGACCGCGGACATCGACGCGATGCTGGGCGAGATCGAGCAGGGCTACCTGGGGCCGGTGAGCGGGTGATCTTCGTCGACTCCAACATCCCGATGTACCTCGTGGGCGCGGCGCATCCCCACAAGGCGGACGCGCAGCGGCTGCTCGAGCAGCTCATCGTCGCCGGCGAGCGCCTCGTGACCGACGCCGAGGTGCTGCAGGAGATCCTGCACCGCTACGTCGCGATCGAGCGGCGGGATGCGATCCAGCCCGCGTTCGACGCGCTGCTCGGCATCGTCGACGAGATCTTCCCCGTGACCGGCCCGGACGTCGCGCAGGCGAAGTCCATCGTCCTGGCGCGACCGGGCCTCTCCGCCCGCGACGCGCTGCACGTCGCGGTGATGGGGGCGCACGGCGTCACGCGGATCCTCAGTTTCGACGCGGCGTTCGACGGCGTTCCCGGGATCGAGCGGCTCGCGGGCTGAGTCGCGGCGGCGGGGCGCGCGCCCGGTCGGGTCCCGGCGCCGGCGCACGGCGCGCACTGCTCCGGCGATAATGCCGAGATCCGGAGCCCCGCATGGCCCGCCCCCTCGACCCCGAAGGCCGCGCCGCAGTCGACGCCGTCGCCGCGACCGCCGAGCGATCCATCCCCGCCCGAGGGCGGAACTCCCGCGCCCGCACCGCGCGGCTGGACGAGGCGCTGGCCGCGGTGCAGCGCCTGCTGCGCTGGGTGAACCGCCGCCCGGAGCGCCTGGCGGCGGCGTTCGAGGCGCTCGACCCGCTCCCCGGCGGGGCGCCGGAGTGGCTCGCGGAACTGGAGCTGGCGCTGGTGATCGAGGGCCGGGTCGACGAGGCGGCATCGATCGCCTACCCGGTCGCGGAGATCTTCGACACCGATCTGATGCTCGGCGACTTCGTCGTGACGGTGGCGCAGTACGGCCCCCGCGAGCGCGCCGTCGTCGAGATCGAGCGCTGCCTGGCCCGCTTCCCGCGCGGCGCCTTCACCGCTCTTTCCTGTGGCGACGCGTGGATCGAGCTGGGCGAGCCCGCGCGCGCCGAGCCGCTGCTGCGCCGCGCGCTCGAGCTGACGTGCCGCGGACCGTCCGGCGCCGCGCGCGAACCGAGCGAGCTGCTGGAGGAGTCCGAGGAGATCGTCCGCGACGCGCTGAGCCTGCTGCTCCCGCTGCTGCTGCGCCAGGGCCGCGAGGACGAGGCCCGCGCGGTCTACCGCCGCCACGCCGCGCCGCCCGTGCTGCGGCGCCCGGCCAACGTCGTCCCGATCGCCAGCGCGCGCGCCGGCCGCAACGACCCCTGCCCCTGCGGCAGCGGCCGCAAGTTCAAGCACTGCTGCGGCTCGGTCACCGCCTCCGCGGCCACGGCGCCCGACGCAAGCGCCCTGCTCGAGGCGATCATCCCCTTCGGGGTGCTGACCGAGACCTGGGAGGACTCGGACGAGGTCCTGCGGCTCTACATGGGCGCGCAATTCACGCGGCAGCACGACGACAACGAGATCGCGACCTTCGTCGAGTGGCGGATGATCGACCTGCGCGACGAGACCGGCCGGACCGCGCTGCAGCGCTTCGCCGACTGGCACGCGGAGCAGCTCGACCCCCCGGCGCGGGCGCTGCTGGACGAGCTCGACCGGTCCCAGCTGCGGCTCTACGAGGTGCGCGGCATCCGCCCGGGCGAGGGGCTCACGCTGTTCGACCTGCTCGACGGGCGTTCGGTCGAGGTCCGCGAGAAGCTCGGCAGCCGGGCGGCCCAGCCCTGGGACCTGCTCGCGGCGCGGCTCTTCGCGTGCGGCGGCGTGATGCAGATGGCGGGCGGCGTGCTGCACTTCCCGGCCGCCGAGAAGCCGGAGCTGCTGGCCGCCTGGAGGTCCGAGCTGGCGCGGCTGGAGGCGGACCGGCCGGAGCTGGCCGAGGCCGATCGCCTGGCCCTCGCCGCCGGCGTCTTCCAGCGCCAGCGCACCGCGATGCGCGACCGGCCGCTCCCTCAGATCGCGAACGAGGACGGCGACCCGATGGTCTTCTCCGTGGCGCGCTACGACGTGCGCGACGCGGACGAGGTCCGCCGCCGGCTCTCCGGTGCGCGCGGGTTCGTCGCGGTCGGGCGCGCCTTCGACTGGATTGCCACCCGTCCAGCCGGACTGATCCTCGGCCGGATCGCGCTCTCGCCGCGGCGGATGAAGCTGGAGACCAACTCGCGCGAGCGGCTGACCCGCGGCCGCGCGCTGCTGGAGAAGCTGCTGGGCGACCTGGCCTGGCACCGCGGCGACTCGTTCTCGTCCCTGGAGGAGCAGTTCGGGCGGCGCCGCTCGTCGCGGCAGCGCGAGCCCGCGGGCCGCACCGCGGCCGCGGCGGAGATCCCGCCGGAGCTGCAGCTCGAGCTGCGCTCGCGGTTCCTGGAGCAGCACTACCGCAGCTGGATCGACGAGTCGATCCCGATGCTCGACGGCCGCACCCCGCGCCAGGCCGCCGCCGACCCGGTGCTGCGGCCGCGGCTGGTCGACCTGCTGCGGATGATCGAGAACTCGGAAGCGCGCGCTTTCCCACTTGGGCAGCGCTACGACTTCGGCTGGCTGTGGGAGCAGCTGAACGTGGGGCGGGAGGAGTGAGGCGGAAAGCGCGCCGCCCCGCCGGGCTGTCGCGCGAGGCGCGTCACGCCAGGCTCGCGGGCCTGGGCGCGGAGCGGCTGGCCGAGGCACTGCTCGACTGGGCCGGGCGCGACGCGGCGATCGACGAAGCGGTCGAGCTGATGATCGAGGAGGGCGACCCGCAGGGCCTGGCGGCGGCGCTGCGCGGGCGGATCGCCGCGCTCGCGCGGGACGGCGGCGACTTCGTGCGGTACGGCGGCAGCTTCCCGCTGGCGCACGCCCAGCGGGACCTGCTCGCCGCGATCCGCGAGCGGGTCCTGCCGCACGAGCCGGCCGCGGCCTTCGAGCTGGCGGACGCCTTCCTGCGCACCGACACCGCGGTCCTGGAGCGCACCGAAGACTCGAGCGGGGTCGTCGGGGACGAGTTCCGCGACGCCAGCCGGCTCTGGCTGGAAGCGGCCGCGCGCTGCGCGGAGCCACGCGACTGGCCGGCGCTGCTCTTCGAGCGCGCGACCAACGACGACTTCGGCGTCCGCGCCCCGCTGCTCTCGGAGGCCGCAACGTTGCTGCCGGAGCCGGAACTCCGGCGGCTGGTCGCCCGCTTCGAGGCCGTGGCGGCCGAGGCCGAGGCCGCCGGCCCGGAGGACCGAACCTGGGCCCGCGCGGCCGCATGGAGCCAGATCACGCTGCTGGCCCGCGCGCTGCGCGATCCCGCGCTCTACGAGCGGGCGGTCGCCGGTCCCCGCGGCACGCTGAACGAGGGGCAGCTCCGGTCCGTCGCGGAGTTCCACCTCGCCTGCGGCGACGCGGCGGGTGCGCTGGAGCGGCTGAACCGGGCGGAGGAAGGATCGTCGCACCGCGACTGGCGCCTGCGGGCGCTGTGCCACGCCGCGCTCGGCCAGCGCGAGCAGCAGATCGACGCACTGTGGCACCAGTTCGATGAGTTTCTGTGGTGGGGTACGTTCGAGGAGCTGCTCGCGCTGCACCCCGCGGAAGAGCGCGAGGCGGTGCGCCAGCGGGCCCGCGCGCAGGCGCTGGGTTTCCGGGACGCGGCGGGCGCGATCGAGTTCCTGCTGCGCGGCGGCTGGACCGACGACGCGGAGCGGCGGGCCATCGAACGCCAGGGCCAGCTGGAGCACGCCGGCTACCACCACCTGCTCGGACTGACCGAGCTGGCCCACGCGGCCGGCCGGCCGCGGATCGAGGTCGCCTGCTACCGCGCGCTGCTGCTGGACATCCTCCACGAGGGCCGCAGCCGCGCCTATCACCACGCCGCCGACTACGTGCTGCAGCTCGAGCGGCTGGACGCGGAGCTGCCGGCCGGCGACCCGCTCGGACGGCACGCCGAGTTCATGCTGCCGGTGCGCGAGAAGCACAGGCGCAAGTCGTCGTTCTGGGCCCAACTGGAGCAGGCGCGGCGGGGGTGACCCGGCACGCGCGGAGGGATCAGGCGCGCCGTCCCCGGCCTCCGCCGCCTCCTCCGCGCGGCCGGAGCGGACGCAGCACCTCGGCCAGCCGGGCGCGCGGGTCGCGGAAGGCGACCTGCGCGGGGTCGAACGCGGCCGGATCGAACGCACCGCCCAGCCAGTCCGTCAGCTCTCCATGCTCGGGGTGATACCGGTCGCGCAGGACCGCCAGCAGCTCGCCGTAGCCGATCGGCCCGCCGCAGTCCTCGGGCGGGCAGGCGCGCGCGCCGGCGAGGCAGCGCGGATAGCGTGCCCCCGGCTCGCGCGGCAGCCCCTTCTCCAGCCGCACGGTGTGGAACCAGTCGTCGCCGAAGTCGTACCAGTAGGTGAGTTCGGGGCGGCGCCGTGAAAGCACGCTCGCGACGGACACGTCCCACGCCGGCTCGGTCTCCCCGGAGAGCCCCGCCAGTCCGTCCGGGATCCCGATCCGGCGCACGGTGCCGCCGGGCCCCTCGGCCTCGAACACGTGCAGGTGGCTGTCGGTCCAGCCCATCGCGTCCTGGATCGCGACGTGCAGGTCCCAGAAGGTGCAGGTGGCCGGGAGCTGGATGCGGCGCCAGACCGCCGGGCGCACGCGGTCGAGCTGGACGCGGAGTTGGAGGATCTCGTCGGCGCCGGATGCGGGGCCGGTGCGCGGCGCCGCCGGGCGCGGCGTGCGCCCTTCGCGGCGGTCCCACGCGGTCCCCGCCCAGCCCGAGACCAGGCCTCGGTCCCCGCAGCCGCGGCACTCCCAGGTGATCCCCTCGCCGCCGTCCCCGACGGTCTCCCCGGCCGCGGCCGCGACGATCGGCCCCGGGCAGGGCCGGCGTCCCGGCCGGCGCCGGCACGCGACGGGAAGCACCCGGGGCGCGCCGAACCGGCCGGTCGTGGCCGCCTCGACGATGCCGGCGAAGAAGGCGCCGAGCCGGCCCGGCGGGCCGCCCGCCAGCGAGCCGTCGTCCTGCAGGAAGTGGGAGAGGTTCGTGACCCAGGTGTCCGGCATGGCGCGGCTCCGCGCGATGGGCGCTGTGTGGGGCACAGGGTAAACGACCCGGAGGCGACGGGGGACGCCCCGGAGGGGGCGGCTCTGTTTCTTCGCAGGAAGTCGCCAGGCACCCGTCGTTCGATTCGCCGCCAACGATGACTCAGTCGATTCCCGACCGTTTCAGCGGCGCGACTGGGCCCGGCAGCGGCTGAACCGAGGGGACTTCACGCGCGCCGGCTTCGGACTCCGCTCTCTCATGGCCGGAAACTCCCTCTGCGGTTGGGCTCGATGTGGCCCGTGGCTGCTCGGCACGCAGCGTAGCCTTCCCCTGAGCGAAGGGAGGCCTTTTCAACGATGTTTGTGGTATCGTATAGTAGTATCATTGTTCATAGAAGCCTTGCGGCCCCATGAGCAGCGACCTGAGCAGCCGCCACCGCGGGACGCTCGAGGCCCTGTTCGCGGAGCCGACGCGTGCCGGGATTGCTTGGGATGACGTCGTGGCGCTGCTGCGTGCGCTCGGCGCCGAGCACGCGCAGGGCCGGGGGAGCCGGGAGCGCTTCACCCTGAACGGCGTGCGCATGGTGCTCCACCGCCCGCACCCGCGAAAGGAACTTGGACGGGCGGCCGTTCGGGATGTACGCGACTTCCTCAGTCACGCGGGGATCGAGCCATGAACGACACGCTGCGCTACAAGGACTACCTGGCCCAGGTCGAGTACGACGCCGAGAGCGACTCGTTCCACGGCCGCGTGCTCAACGTCCGCGACGTGATCACCTTCGAGGGGCGCTCCGTCGCCGAGCTGAAGCGGGAGTTCGCGGCCTCCGTGGAGGACTACCTCGAGTACTGCGCGGCCCGGGGTGAGTCGCCGGAGCGTCCCTACTCCGGCCGCTTCATCGTCCGCGTGGAGCCGGAGGTCCACCGCGCCATTGCGGCCGCCGCGACGCGCTCGGGCAAGAGCCTCAACCTCTGGGTGGCCGAGGTCCTCGAGCGGGGGGCGGCCCCGCAGGCGGATCGCGAGGCGCCGCGACGGAAGCCGCGCGCCCTGGCTCGCCGTCCCCGCAATCGCGGCTGAACCCCGGCGGGCCCCCTGCTCCCACGCGATCCCCAGCTCGACGAGCAGGTCCAGCGCCGGGGCCCCGACGAAGCCGCCGATCGCGAGCACGGCGGCCTCGAGGGCCTGCGGCAGCCCGGCGACGAGAGCGAGAGGCGGGACCGGCGGGAGCGCCGCGGGCGCGAAGGCGCGGACCGGCTCGATCACCTCGAACACGCGGACGAGCACGAGTGCGTTGCTGAAACGCTCGAGGCTCGCGTCCCGGCGACTTCGCGTGCCTGCGTGTGGCGGTCCCGGAGCTGGGCACCTCTTCCGCCCGAGGCGCTGATCCCGGCTCTGGGACGCTCGCAGATCCGAACACTGCACCCGATCGTCAGGGCGTTGGATGATGCCTGGCGAGTCGCGGCGCGTCGCAGCGCAGCGCCCCCCCGGGTTGCATCCATGTCCGATTCGACATATACAGACGGTGACGAGCGTCCGCTGGTGTGGCTGGCCGGCGAGATTCACACGCCGCCGTTCTCGCGGAAGGGCCGGCTGCTCGCAGGCTACCTGCTCCGGCGGCTGCGGGAGTACGACGATGCGTGAGCGGAGGGCCGAGCGGCTCGAAGCGCTCGGCTGGCGGACGGGGGATGCAGCAGCGTTCCTCGGCCTGTCGGCGGAGGAAGCGGCCTATGTCGAGGTGAAGGTCCGGCTCGCGGAGGGTCTCAGGCGGCGCCGAGCCGCGCTCGAGCTGACCCAGACCGCGCTGGCCGAGGCCGTCGGCTCCAGCCAGTCGCGCGTCGCCAAGATGGAGCGCGCGGACGCGACGGTGTCGCTCGATCTCCTGATCCGTGCCCTGCTGGCGCTCGGGGCGACGCGGCACGACCTGGCCAGGCTGCTGCGCGGCCGGTGACGCGCGTCGCCGGGCTCAGGGGCACGGATCCGGCGCCGGCGGCGAGGCCGCGCCGTCCTCCAGCCCGACGCGCGGACCCGGTGCCGGCACGCCCTGCCCGAAGGTCGCCACTCCGCAGGTGTTCCGCGCGCGGACCAGGACGTAGCGCGCCTCGCCGGCCGGCGGGCCCGCGCCCGGATCGGCCAGCGGCGGCTCGCCGGCCGCGCTGGCGAGGCACTGCGCCCCCGCGAACGAGCCGTCGGCGCGAAGCTCCGAGGCCAGGCCGTCCACCAGGTCGTAGCGCGTGCCGGTCCCGGCCGCGGCGGCCTGCGAGGCCCACTCGATCGACGCCGCGCCGCCGTCGCGCTCCAGCGTGACGCCCGCGACCTCGACCGGAACGCGCCACGCCCCCGCGTCGCCGTCGGCGCAGTCGCACGCCGCGCCGCGTCCGTCGGCGTCGGCGTCGAGCTGGTCGGGGTTCGGGAGGCCCGGGCAGTTGTCGCCGACGTCGCCGATCCCGTCGCGGTCCTCGTCGAGCGCGGTCAGCTCGAGGAAGGTCACGCCGTTGACGAGCAGCGGCGCGTCGACGAGCAGCGACCCGCCCGGCGCGTCGAGATCGATGGGCGGGCCGTCCTCGACCAGTTCGTCCGCCGCCTCGAGCGCCGCGATCTCCCACGGCCGGTAGAGAGACTGGCGCGGCAGCGCCTCGTAGGCGCGGAAGGGGCTCGAGTGGTCGCGGTCGACGCGCCAGCGCCGCAGCGTGACGCGGGGCCACGGGACGCCGTTCAGGGTGAGGCGCGCCGCCAGCGGCGCGGGCTCCTCCGCGCCGGTGTCGTAGGGGTCGTGGGCGTAGAGCAGCACGCGGTGGGCGCCGGGGGACGGGCTGCGGAAGCCTGCCACCCGGACGCCGGCCCGCTCCTGGGCCGGCAGCGGCGCGAGCTGGCGGTTCATCCGCGCGGTCAGCGCGAGGTAGTTGAAGACCGCCTTGCGGATCGTCGCGATCCGGTCCTCGGTGCCGTCGCCGTCGTCGTCGACCCGCATCAGCCCTGTGACCGCGGCGATGCCGTCGCCGTTGTAGTCGAAAGGCCAGACCGTCAGCACCGACTCGTGGTGCGCGTAGCGCGGGTCGGCGGCGGCGCGCTCGACGAGGCGCCCGGTCCAGTCGGCGCACCAGGCCGGGTAGTAGCCGTTGCCGCGGTACATCTGGCGCGAGGCGGGATCGGTGCGAGGAATCCAGTCCGGCGTCGACTCGTAGGAGTCGACGCTCAGGGAATCGAAGGTGACGGGATCGATCGCGAGCGAGTCGTCGCGGACCTCCAGCATGTCCTTGACCGCCTGCGGGGCGATCTCGTACTCGTGGATCGAGACGAAGTCGAGCGGCATCCCGCGGCCGGCCGATGAGTCGCACAGGGCCTGGACCCGCCCGGCCCGGCGGCCGGCGAAGGCGGGATCGGCGCAGACGAAGTTCTGCTCGGCGATGTCCCCTTCCGGCCTGTTCGCGGTCGGCGAGGCGTGCCACAGGACGTCCTTGATCCAGGCGCGGCCGCCGAGGCCAGCGGCCTCGATCCCGCCGACGCGGATCCCCGCAGTGTCGTACCCGCGGTCCTCGAACGCGGTGAGGACGGCGTTGATCGTGTAGTCGCAGTAGGCCAGGAACTCGTCCTTCGTGCCGGACCAGAAGATGCTGAAGTTGTTCTCGTTGCCGACGCTGTAGGGGAAGGTGCGCGCGGCCGCGCCGTAGCGATCGATCAGGTGGAACACGAACTCGCGCACGAAGCCGTGCCACTGCAGCCAGTCCTTGGGCGGCGAGGTGCTGCCGTGCCCGCCGGTGCTGGCCGGCACCGGGACGCGCGCCAGGTCGAGCGGCACGTACGAGAAGTTGACCTGGACCCGGCGCCCGTGCTGGCCGTGGACCACGTCCCACTCGTCGTCCACCCGCCGCCAGTAGTAGACGGGCGTCCCCACCGGCGAGACCTTGCGCAGGTAGCAGAGCGGGAGCGTGAAGTTGTCGGGGGTGTCGGGGTTGTCCGCCGGGTGCGAGCCCGCGTAGTCGAAGACCCAGCCGGTCTGGGTCAGCTTCGAGACGACGACGCGGCGGCTCGTGTCGTCGACCGACTCGACGGTGGCGATCTCGTACTTGGTGCGATCGGCGATGCTGACGCGGTCCCCGGGGTGGTAGTCGGCGCTGAGCGGCCGGCCGGGCGCGATCCCGTAGAGCGGGCCTTCCTCGATGTCCTCGACGGTCAGGACCGAGCGGCCGTTGATCGTCTGGATGGCCGTGATGCGGCGGGTCTCGCGCTCGCGCACCGGGTTGGGGTTGCCGTCGAAGACGCCGTTGTGCCAGAAGTCGCTGGTCATTGGCCAGTCGCGCTGCAGCGACCAGGCGTCGGGGTTGATCGCGCGGACCGTGTCCATCAGGTCGTACGAGTCGTACTGGTCGAACATCCGGCTGGTGTCGAAGCTGGGCTTGACGATCCCGCTGAAGAACCAGCCGTCCCAGGTGACCGGCGGTGCGCCCAGGTCTACGGTCCACGCGAACGGCGCGCTCCCCAGACTGGCCCGCGTCGTGAACGACCAACTGTCCTGGGCCGTGTCGATCGGGACGTTGTCCAGCGTCTCGGCGTAGACGTCCACGCGGTGACCGCGCGCGGCGGCCAGCGCCGCGTCGGGGACCGCGTACACCGCGACGCCGTTGTCCGCGCCGCTATCCACGCCGGTGACGACCGAGCCGTGGAACCCCGCGGCGAACTGCCGCCCCGCCAGCAGGACCGGAATCGGAGCGCCGCCCGACGGGACGAGCGTCACGGTGATCGAGTCGGGGTCGACCGCGCCGGCCGCGCCGTTCGTGTCGGGAACGACGACCTCGAGGTAGAGGCTGGTCGCCGTCGTGACGTTGGTTCGCCCGGAGTACGGGCGCGGGACGGGGTTCGCGTTCGGCCGGCCGAAGACGGCGCCGTCGAAGCGGAGGCGCGGCGCGGCGGAGGCGGCGAGGGCGGGGGGGGCGGTGAGCAGCGCGGCGGCGAGCGCGGCGACGGCGAGGGCGAGACCGGGGGCGGCGTTGAGCGCGGCGCGCCGGGGCTGCGAGGGCGGGCGGGCGGCGAAGCGGACCATGCGGGCTCCCGGGGGGCGGGGAGAAGGTACGCCGATCGGGGAGGCGGGGACAGGGGGTGGCGGATCCTGCGGCCAGCTCGCGCAGCCGGCGCGAGCGCGCGGCGAGCGCTTGGAGCCAGTGCCAGCGTGCCTGCTCCGGGGCCGAATCCCGCGTTCGGGATGAACGCGCACGAGAACCGGGGTGTGCCGGCTCAGTGCGGGTTACTGTCCTCGCCTGGTCGCGAGCATGGACACGCTGCTGACCTTGCCCCGAGAACGCTGCGGAGTATCCTCCAGCAGGCGGGCCTTCCACGGGATTGACTCCATGCGCTACCTGATCGTGATCGAGCGAACCGCGACCGGCTACTCGGCCTACTGCCCGGACCTGCCGGGCTGCGTCGCAGCGGCCGTTTCCCTCGAGGCCGCCGAGCGGGAGATGCGAGACGCCGTCGCCTTCCACATCGAGGGGCTGCGGCGGGAGGGGCTCCCCGTTCCGGAGCCGTCGGCGCGCTACTCGGTGGTCGAGGTGTCGGCGTAGGTGTCGCGCCGCCGTCGGCGAACAGGGTGACTCGGCCTGCCGTCCCGCCGGCGCAACGTCGTTGCTGCTCCCGCCCGCTCGGAGATGGCCTCGTCCGTCGTGTCGACGTATCCTGTCTTCGTATCGAACCCAGCCCCTGTGCCACGTCCGTGATCCAAGTGGGTTTCGGCCCACACGTGGTGCAGGGGCGTTCTTCTGGGCGGGGTATCCCGATGAGCTTCCCCGAGCGAGTCGCGATCCTCCTCGACGGTGAGTTTGCCAAGCGGGCGCTCCAGAAGGGGCGCAAGCGGTTCCCGACCGCCGAGGACGTGATGGCCGAAGTCCGGCGCCTCCTCAGTGCCGACCCGTTGCGCTCGCTCGAGTTGTATCGCGTCTTCTACTACACCGCCGACCCCCTGACCGGATCCGCGACGCACCCGCTGTCCCGCCAACCGCTGGAGTTCGGTGCGACCGATACGTACTCCCGTAACGCCCGGCTCATTGCCAGCCTGGAGGTCCAGGCGGATGTCGCGGTCCGGCGCGGCACTCTCGCCCACCAGGGCTGGGAGATCGGAAGGAGTGCCGTCAGGGCGCTCGTGCAGGGGGCGAAGGTCAGCATCGAGCCGGGCGACATCGTGCCGAAGGTCCAGCAGAAGGGGGTCGACATGAGGATCGGCCTCGATATCGCGTCCCTGGCCCTGAAGCGACTGGTGTCGACGATCGTGCTCGTAACCGGCGATTCCGACCTCGTCCCCGCCATGAAGCTCGCGCGCCGAGAGGGACTCCGTGTCTACCTCGACACGCTCGGCAGCCTGAGTGTCCGGGCGGAGCTGAAGATCCACGCCGACCAGCTGCTGTAGTGGCGGATCCCCTCTGCCTGCCGGTTCTGTCACGCGACCCGAACAGGGAGCGGGACTCCTCGACGGCCAACTCGCACGTCCGGAGGCTGCTCGTCATCAACCCAGGACCGATGATCACTCCGCCTTGGATCGGAACCACAGTGACACGTGGCGCGCGGGTCATGAGGCGAGCGTGATCTTCCGGATTTCGATGAAGTCGAGCGCTTCCGCTTCGTCTCCTTCGGCCTCGAGGCAGAGCTCGATGGCTTCCCTCACCCGCTCCATGAGTTCGTCGACGGAGCGAGCCTGCGTATGGCAGCCCCGGAGCCCGGGCACGGTGGCGACGTAGTAGCCCTCCGAATCGCGCTCGATGACGACGTGGAACTCTCGGGGCATCGGCCGCCCTCCCGAGGGCAAGTGTACCGCCGGAGCGGGACCGGGGCCGCTCCCCGCTGGGCGGAGAGACCTGTCGTCGGTCGAGCTGTTGCTCATGGGGTGAGTGTCCGCGCCGGTCGCCCCGCGCGCCAGATGCTGCGTTGCTACAGCGGGACGGAGGCTACGCCGCCCGGAACTCCCGCTCGAACGGCCCCACCACCCGCCCCTCCGCCGTCGTGTCCGCGATCGCGAACACGACCCGCCGGTACGCCCCCCGGAACGGCCCCTCCAGCGCCTCGCGGAACAGCCGCGCGACCAGCGCGGGATCGCCGCCGAACGCCCCGCACCCCCACGCCCCCAGCACCATCGCGTCCCGGCCGTGGACCGCGCCCAGCGCCAGCACCCGCGCGATCCGCGACCGGAACGCCGGCTCGACCTCGCCCAGCCGCCGCGGCGCGAACCGCGCCAGCGCCGCGGTGTACGGCGCGGCGCAGGTCACGATCGTGCACGGGTACGGGCTCTCCAGCAGCCGGTGATCGTCCCCGCGGAACACCGGCACGTCGGGCGACCAGATCGCCCAGTCGCTGTACAGGTCGTCGCCCTGCTCCGCGTGGAAGGCGTACATCCGGCGCCCGACCAGGCACGCAAACAACGCCGACGAGCGGGCCAGCGACTCCTCCTGCGCGCGGGCGCCGCCGAGGAACCCGCCGCCCGGGGAGACCGCGGAGGCGAAGTTGAGCGCGGCCGCGGCGTAGCCGTCGGCGAGGAGGAGGCGGGCGGCGGCCAGCGTGGACTCGCGGGTCACCTCGATGCGAGTGGCGTGGGGGCCGGGGGCGGCGGTCGGGAGGTCGGAGTCGGGCGGGTACTCGACCGTGCGCTCGACGGCGGAGGCGATGGCGGAGTGGAGGTCGACGCGGGTGCCGGAGGGGGCGGTGTAGGCGGCGGATTCGGTGATGGCGACGGCTTCGCGGCCGAGGGCGGCGGCGAGGCTTCGCGGTATCAGCGGATCGAAGCTACTCATGATGAGAGTCTGGCACCATACGGGCGGAAAAGCGCCACGATGCGGCGCCGCGCTCGGGTCCAGCTAGTTTCCTGTCGCGAGTACCGCCTCCGCTGGCGCGGTCGTTCCATCATGAGACGGAGCCGGGTATCCACCACCTCGAAGCGCGCACTCCGGGAGCCGATGCGCATCGCGCGCCACGAGCCTCCCCGCGGACGCCGTGCGACCCGCCCGAGTCTCTCCCTGGTAGGTAACGCTCGTCAGGTAGTAGACCGCTTTGCCGGGGGCCGGCGTGGGCGCGGCGTCCGGATACGAGAGGTATTCGCCGGGCTGGGGCCAGTGCCCGGGATAGGCGCACTGCAGCGGACGCGCCGCGGACAGGTCCAGCGGCCGCGTGACGTTTCCCCAGTAGGTATCGAACCGGTCAGCGTCGCGCAAGCCCTCCGGGCGCCAGGGCCTTCGGAATCCAACGCTCTGAGTTTCCGACGAGAATGAATCAAAGACGTCAAGGAGTGTCGTGAAGCCACGCACGGAGTCCCAGTGGTGGGAGTCGTATCCAGCGGGGCATGCATCGCAAGCAGTCTCTGCAACCCATGACAGGGTTCCGCTCACCGGGTCGAACACGACTCCGGAGCGCGCAGCATCCGCACCGTACCGATCTGCTGTGTCTGGAACTGCCCCGCACCGATCATCGATTCTCCCCAACACGACTGCAGCTCCGCTACCGTTCCAGGCCACCAACTCCGTTCGGCGGAGCTCGAAAGAGCGCATTCCACCGCAACGCTCGTAGCTCAGGGGAACGACGCGGATCGTGAGTAGGCGGCCCTGGTTGTCGTACACCTGCCCAGGGTTCATCCCATCCCTGTAACCCACTTCAATCTCCGCAGAGCGGGTCCCATGGAGGCCAGGCTCATCAAACACCCAGTCGTCCGGGCCGAGCGGTTGCCCCGGCTGACTCGCGCTGGCGAAAGGCACGAGCACCAATGACGCGACCAAGAATGCGACCGTCCGGCACATGGCAACACCCACTGAGGAAGAAGAGCACTCGAGGATGCGCGGCACTGTAGGACCGCCCACGATTTGCCTCCCCTCGTCTCTGTTGGGTCGGGAGCGTCCTGCGCTGTCGCTCTCTCTGTGTCGTACCGGGGCCGAACCGCCCTCCCGGCAGTCCGGCCCCGGCGGGCTCCCCCACCCCGACCTCACTCCACGATGAACACGCGCGCCGGCACCGACCCCAGGCGCCGCCCCAGCACGTCCTGCCCCTCGATCTTGATCCAGATGGCGCCGTCGGGGTTGCGGCGCGCCAGACCCTTCACCTCGGACCAGGTGCCGACCGAGGTGTTGTAGCCGCTGCCGGTGATCGTCAGGCCGCGGCCGGAGGCGACGGTCGAGCCGCTCATCGAGGCGTTGGTGCCGAAGATTATGCGGAACGACTGGTTGTGCGCCTTGTCCCACTGGATTCCGATCCGGTCGTAGCCGGCCCAGATCACCGACTCAGGGCTCGGGAAGAGCAGCACCGGGGCCATCGGCGCACTGAGCACCATGCGGCGCACCGAAGTCGTGCCGGTGCGGCCGCCGTTGCCCAGAACGCGCCAGTAGACCGCGCGGCCGGGCGCGTTGGCCGCCAGCTTGAGGATCTGGCGCCACATCGCCTCGCCCGGCACGTAGCTCGAACCCGGGCGCCACGGCGAGCGGATCACCGTCCCCCCGAAGCTCGGGCTGGCCGACCACTCGACGCGGAACCGCGTCGGGCCGCGCGGCCACCAGGAGAAGCTCATCGGGCGCGAGTCGGGGAAGACCGCCTGGTCAGGCATCGGTAGGTCGACGTCGAACGGCTCGCAGGCGTTGCCGGTCCCATCCTGGTCGCGGTCGGCCTGGTCGGGGTCGAAGTGGTTCGGGCAGATGTCGCAGGCGTCGCCGATCGCGTCGTTGTCCAGGTCCTGCTGGTTCGGGTTGGCCACGCTCGCGCAGTTGTCGCAGGCGTCGCCGCGCCCGTCGGTGTCGCCGTCCTCCTGGAGCCGATTCGCCCGGAGGGGGCAGTTGTCGCAGGCCTCGCCCAGGCCGTCGCCGTCGCTGTCGCGCTGGTCGGCGTTGGGGACCTCGAGGCAGTTGTCGCAGACGTCGCCTACGCCCTCGCCGTCCAGGTCCTCCTGGTGATCGTTCACGTCCCGGGGGCAGTTGTCGCAGGCGTCCCCGTAGCGGTCGCGATCGGTGTTGGCCTGGGTGGGGTTCGGGACGGAGATGCAGTTGTCGGCGGTGTCGTTGATCGTGTCGCCGTCCGAGTCCGCCTGCGAGACGTAGGTGCGGACCTCGGCCTCGGTCGGGGCCTTGGACGGCAGGCTGATCCAGCGGCCGCGCGGGAAGAGCGGGTCCTTCTGGATCGTGCGCACGCGCCAGCGGTAGGGTGTGCCGTAGTCGAGGCCGACGACCTCGCCGCGCAGCGGCTCGACGCCGGTGCCGGCGCTCGCGGGACGCACCCAGTCCGACCGCCCGTGCGTCGCCTCCACGAACGGCGCGTCGTCCGGGCCGGCCAGCTCGATCGCGTCGACCTGCCACTCCAGCGCGACCGTCTGCCGCCCCGCCGCCATCTGCGGGACCAGGCTCAGGCTGAAGCCGAAAGTGCTCGACGACATGCCGCCGGGCCCCAGCTCGCGACCGGTGTTGGTGTCCCACTGCCGGGGCAGGGCCAGCCGTCCCGGCCCGTAGTTGCCGTGCAGCACGAGGACCGCGGGGAACCCGTCCGCGCCGAAGGCGTCCGCGGCGACGAGCATGTCGCCCACGCCGTCGCCGTCGACGTCGCCACCCGTCGCCACGCTCCGCCCGACCCCGAACGACGAGGCCTCGGCGAAGAAGAAGTCCGGGTCGGCCTGCAGGCCGGACGGGCCGCCGTAGAACAGGACCGCGCCGCCACCGACCGGCTCGCCCGGGGGGCGCGCCGCGAGATCGAGGTCCGCGATCCCCATCAGCACGTCGCTGTAGCCGTCGGCGTTGACGTCGCCGACCGCCGAGATCGACGAGGCCAGCGTGCCGCCGTCGTAGCCTGCGGCGCCACCGAAGGCGTCCCAGCGCGCGAGTTCCACGGACCAGCTGCCCAGCTGCGGCAGCCCTTCCGCCGAGCCCAGGAACAGCTCGGCGCGCCCGAAGGACGTCCCGTCCGTCGTGTACTCCGGCGCCGCGACCAGCACGTCGGAGTAGCCGTCGCCGTTGACGTCGCCGGCGGGAGCGGCGAGCAGCGCGTAGCCGATCCCCAGCTCCTCGCGCTCGGCGGCCCAGGCCGGCGCCGCGTCCAGGCCGCGGCTCGAGCCGCGGAAGAGCAGCGCGCGGCCGCGGCGGGCCAGGTCGTGATCCAGGTTGGTGGAGGCTGCGAGCAGGTCGTCGTAGCCGTCCGCGTCGACGTCGCCGGCCAGCGCCACGACCTCGCCGATCTCGCCGCCGGCGCGGTCGCCGCGCCACTGCCAGCCCGGGCTCGTCGACAGCCCCCCGGCCCGGCCGAGGAAGACCGCGACGCGGCCGTCGTCGGTGGCCAGGTAGTCGTAGCCCGGGGCGCCGACCGCCAGGTCCAGCAGCCCGTCGCCGTTGACGTCGATCGGCCCGGCGATCGAGCTGCCGAAGCGCTCGCCCACCTGGGCCGCGAAGAGCGTGGTCGAGGGCGTGGCCGGCAGCCCCGCGGGCCCGCCGCGGAACACGAAGACCGCGCCGGAGTCCTGGCTCCCCGTCCCCGCCGCGTGACCCGGCGCGCCGATCGCGACGTCGCCGTAGCCGTCGCCGTCCAGGTCGCCCAGCCGCGCCAGCGCCGCGCCGAAGCGCGCCCCCGGCACGCCCGGCGAGTAGGTCCACTCCGGCTCGGGCGGCGGCAGGGCCTCGGCACTCGCCGCGCGCCCGCGGTACAGCCACACGCGGCCCGCCTCGCTCGACCACTGCGGGGCCGCGACGAGGAGGTCGCCCAGCCCGTCGCCGTCGACGTCGCCGGCCATCAGGACGGTGAGCGGACCGTGCGCCGAACTGAGGAGCGGCTGGATCGCGTGCGAGTCGGGCGCGGGCAGCCGGCCCGCGCTTCCGCCGCCGCCGCCGCCGCCGTCCCCGCCGGACGAGGCACCGCTCAGCCCACCGGCACCCAGGTAGACGAACACGCGGCCGCCGTCCGCGGCGTCGCCGTTGCCCGCGCTGGGCTCTCCGACCGCCACGTCGCCGTAGCCGTCGCCGTCCACGTCACCCGCGCTGGCAACCATGTAGCCGAAGAACGCCGCCTCTTCGGTCCCGTCGAGGACCAGCGGGGCGGGGCGCTCCGCGCCGCGGCGCGCGCCCAGGAACAGCGTGGCGCGGCCGACGTCCGCGACCGCCTCGGCGTCCGCCGAGTCGCGGCCCGGCTCGCCGACGACCAGGTCGGCCAGGCCGTCGCCGTTCACGTCGCCGGCGGTCGAGATGCTCGCGCCGAAGCGGAAGGGCTCGCTCGAGGCCGCGGGGTTCTCGTGGTCGGCCGCGACGGCGCTCCACAGCGCCACCAGCGCCGGCGGCTCGCCGCCCAGGCCGAAGACGACGACGCGCCCGGTCCGGCCGCCGTCGCCGACGGGGTGGTCCGGAGCGCCGACCGCCAGGTCCGACAGGCCGTCGCCGTCGACGTCTCCCGCGCGCGCCACGACCTGCCCGAAGCGGGCGCCCGTGACGCCCTCGGCGTCCTCCAGCGTCGTCATGGACTGGGGCGAGCTGCCGCCGGGACGGCCGCGGTAGACCAGCACGCGGCCCCGGTCGAGGCCCGGCGCGCCGACCGCGATGTCGTCCAGCCCGTCGCCGTCGACGTCGCCGACGCCGACGACGGAGCTGCCGAACTGGGCGCCGACCGCGTAGCCCGCCGCGCTCCAGGACGGGAGCAGCGCCAGGCCGCTCGCGCTGCCCAGGTAGAGCGCCGCGCGACCCGTGGCGGAGCCGTGCATCGGCGAGCCGACCAGCACGTCCGCGAAGCCGTCGCCGTTGACGTCGCCGGCGGCCGCGACGGAAGCGCCCAGCCGCTCGCCGGACTGCGTCCCTTCGACCGACCACGCGGGCAGCGGCCCCAGGCCGTCGGGCGAGCCCAGGAAGAGCAGGGCGCGGCCCGCGTTGGTGTGGCCGTTATCCCAGTCCGGCGCGGCCACGAGGAGGTCGTCGAAGCCGTCGCCGTTGACGTCGCCGGCCGCGGCGAGCGCCAGGCCGAGGTGCGCGCCGTACTGGCCCGCGCCGTAGCTCCACGCCGGCTCGACCTTCGGCCCCTCCGCGCTGCCGTAGTGGACGACGATCCGCCCCTCGTCGAGCCGCTCGCCGTCGTGCCACGGCGCCGCGACGACGAGGTCGGTGTAGCCGTCGCCGTTCAGGTCGCCGGCGGCCGACACGCCCTCGCCGAGATGCGCGTGGGGCTGCAGGCCGTCGAGCCCCCAGTCGGGGGCCACGGGCGGCGCGCCCGTCGCGAGCGGACCGGCAGCCGGGCCCGCCAGAGCCGGGCCGCCGAGAACCGCGAGGAGAACGAACAGACGGAGAACGAGACCACAGACCGCACGCCTGCGCAGGACCATCGGTACCCCCTCGGGATGGCACCCCAATGGCCGTCCCGGCTCCGGAACGCGGGGCTCGCGTTCGAGGGGGAATCTGGGTTCCGGGGGGGTGGGGGGCAAGGCGAGGGGGGCTTACGCGATGTGCGAATCGACTATTGCGCGCGAGGGCCTGGACGGCCCGCCCCCGCGCGGCCTCGGTCGCACGGGGCGGGGATCGCGGCTCGCGATCTAGGGACACGGGCGCGTGTTGGCCCTCTCCGTGCCGTCGGACCGCGTGCCGAGTGAGCTCTCGCCTCCGGCGGACGAGCCAGACACCAGGTAGAAGTTCGCCCCCGAGGCGGACGGCCTGCGGGAATCCGCCTGGGAGTTCCCAGACAGCGCGCACCAGCTGGCCGCCTCCGGCTCGGCTCCGGGGTCCTGCGTGTACTCCCCCGTCGCCAGCAGCCGGGCCACGCTCCCCCGATACAGGTTGAACCGGTCGAACGTCACCTCGTCCTGCCATTCGACAGCCCCACCCTTGGTCAACCGCGTGAAGTACAGGGCGGAGTCATCCAAGTCGCACATGTCGCCCTGGCGATCCCCGTCGCGGTCGAACTGGTCGGCGTTCCGGTACGCGACGCAGTTGTCGCAGGCGTCGCCCACAAGATCACCGTCCGTATCCGACTGGCTCGGGTTGAACTCCGTGACGCAGTTGTCGCACTCGTCACCGTAGCCGTCCCCGTCGGCGTTCGTCTGTGCGGGGTTGGGTAGGAGCACGCAGTTGTCGCAGGCGTTGCCGGCCCCGTCCGCATCCTCATCGAGCTGCAGGGAATTCGGGATATGCGCGCAGTTGTCGCAGGCGTCTGGCACGGTGTCTTGATCGGAGTCAGCCCCCAAGGGCCCGTCATCGACCGTCCCATCGCAGTCGTCGTCGACGCCATTGCAGGATTCGGTGGCTCCTGGGCGGCGGGTCGCGTCTAAGTCGTCGCAGTCACCGGCGCACGAGGAGATCCCGTCACTGTCCGCATCTACCTCTGCCGGCGGTAGAAGCGGCCAGATGGGGTCATCGCAGTCGTTGTTCCTCCCATCACACGAGTCGAAGGCTCCGGGATGCGTTGTAGGATCGCCTGGTTCGCAGTCCACAGCGTCTCCGTAGCCGTCGCTGTCGGCGTCGATGCCATAGACCCAAGTATCGTTGCGGACTCCATCTGTGCAGTAGTCGAATCCTCCGAAGAGGACGATCACTCCCATGTGTTCCGCATAGGCAGTCGTCGCTTGGTTCATCTGCCTCGCATCGGGAACTGGCGCCAGTTCGTTCTGATACTCGCAGGAGGATCCGTCCCACTCGAAAGTGGGCATGAAGGTCACTGGGGATGGCCACAGCTGGGAAGGACCCATGAACCTATTCCGGACGGGATCGTAGTCGAGGATTCCCGCGGCGCAGTCCAGGTTGTCAATCCAGGTGTAGTCAACCCCGTCGTAGCTCCAAGCCTGTCGCCAATCGAACACTAGTACCCGCTCAGTTGGGGGATGCCAAAGCAGCCGAGGCGCGTCGAATGCCGGCAGCGCTGTGGGAGTGTGGACCTGTATCCAGTCGACACCGTCGTACTCCCAGGTCGTATTGGGGCGCAGGCATGGATCGGCCTTCCCGTCGCTGGTCCGCAGGACGATGACGCCCCGGTGCTCATCGAATGCCATGCCACCGCCGTTGCAGTAGCCGGGGGAATTCGCCGTGGAAGCGAGGTACCAGTTCGTACCGTCGTACTCCCAAGTGTCGCCCATCGATCCGGAGCCGGGCCGGTACCCGCCGAACATGACGACGCGGTTGCGGCGCTTGTCGAAGGCGATAGCTGGGTGGTAGCGGCCGGGGGGAGCGGTCGGAGTGACGACCTCGCGCCACGTCCGGCCATCGAACTCCCACGTGAAGTCGGTGCGAGGGGTGCGGTTTTGGCAGTTGACGCCTCCCCCGATGAGGACGACTACTTTTCTGGCCGAGTCGTATATGAGAACGTGGTGGAAGCGGGCCGGCGGCGAGTTCGGCGGCGTCAGTTGCCGCCATCGAGCCGCCGGGCTGCCGACCGGACCGCAGCCGCACGCCGGCCAGCCGTACTGCGAGTTCAAAGAGATTGCAATTGCCGCGATGCACACTGCAAGGCGGACGGTCGACCGTGACCAGATGGACGGCGTCATCGCGCTCTCTCCGTGGATGCTGGTGCTTGCGCCCGACTCGCGATCCCTTGCCCGGGACCGGACGGGTTTCCCAACCTCTTCTGCGCACTCCCCTTGGGAATCTGGTTCCACGACCCCGACCCGTTCAAGGCGCGATGCGAAGGCGCTGACATGGAGGCGGCTAACCCGCTTTCACGCTCGGGTTTTCAGGGGCCCGCGCAAACCGCGCTCCGGCCAAGATCGGATGGCCTTCGATACCTCGTCGCTTCTGAGGCCGCGTACCATTCCTGGTCAACCAAGGGAGTTCACGCGTGCCTGACTCACTCGGCCCTCTGACGGCCAGCCGTAAGTCCGGCGCCGAGGCGTTCCACCTCGACGGCGAGACCCTCGCATTCGACGTTCTCGACTTCTGGCGCTGGAGCGGCTCGGATCTGCTCGAGAACACGCGCCGCGGGATCCTCGCCGAGTACATCGTCGCTCGCGCCCTCGGGATCTCAACCGACTCCGTTCGCGCGGGCTGGTCAGCCTACGATCTCGAGACTCCCGACGGAATCCGGATCGAAGTCAAATCCGCAGCCTATCTCCAAAGCTGGGCTCAGCAACGGCTCTCCACGATTCAGTTCGCCATCGCGGAGCGCCGGGGCTGGAGCGCTGAGACGAACCTGCTCGAGGGTACGCCGAGGCGGCACGCCGACGTGTACGTCTTCGCGCTCCTAGCCCACCAGATCAAGGAAGCCGTGGACCCGATGAATCTCGCCCAATGGCGATTCTGGGCCGTCCCAACGCCACTGCTCGACGAGCGCGCACGAAGCCAGCACTCGATCACGATTCCGTCGCTGCGGGCGCTGGCGGGGGAGGGGTGTGGGTTCGCGGAGATTCGCGCGGCAGTGTGCCGATGTGTCGGGGGTCGGTAGCGGTCTGGTCCCTTGTCGGTCACGAACAGTGTCCGGCGCCTCCGTTCGGTGACTGGGCTCCCAGAGAACGCTCCGGTCTCCGAGGTAGTAGGAACTTGTCGCTGCGGGTCCTCAGCCTCTTCAGCAGCGATCTCCCTCGGATTGGCTTTCAGTTGTCCCGTGATCCGCGGGTCTCCCATGCCGAGCCCGCAGACGAGGACGTGACAACCGAAGTCCAGAGCCTACGCAGCGTCGGGGATCGCCAGTCGATCGGGATGCTCGGCTGAGCAAGCGCAGCCGCCGGCCCTGGGCGAACCCTATGTTAGCATTGCCACTTCAATCCTGCTGATGGCGGAGGGGGGACCTTGGCGACATCAGGACCAGAGTTCTTGGCGGCAGCGCGGGATGGGGACCTCGAGGTAATCGAGGCGAGCCTCGCCAAGAACCGCGAGCTCCTCGGCTACAAGGACAAGTGGGGGCTGTCGCCGATCCACTGGGCTGCACTGAAGGGGCAGCTGGCGGTCGTCACTCTTCTGCTCGACCAAGGGGACGATCCAAACCGCGCCTCTCCGAGCGACGACACCCGCCCCATCCACTGCGCCGCCCAAGAGGGCCACGCAGCCGTTATCCAAGTGCTACTCAAGCGTGGCGCCTCCACCGACGCGCCCGGAGGCGCCGACCGAAACACTGCCCTGCACGCCGCCGCCCGCGACGGTCACATCGAGTCAGTCGCGCTGTTGCTTGCGAGTGGAGCCGCGGTCGACCAGAAGTGCGGCGACAACGCGACGCCTCTCGAGCTCGCCTGCCGCGGCGGCCACGGGGAGATCGTGGAAAGCCTGCTCGAGGCGGGTGCCTCCGCCACGAATCAGAACTCCAAGGGTGCCACGCCTCTGCACTACGCGGCGTTCCAAGGCAGCAAGAGGATCGCTTCCGCGCTCATCGAACACGGTGCCCAGCTGGACGTGAAAGACATTCAGGGGCGCACCCCCTTGGCGATGGCCCGCCTAGCGGGACACGGGAGCCTGTTCGAGGGGCTCCTCAGCCAGCTCGCGACCACCAATGGGCGCGACGCTGCCATCGCGGCGATGAAAGACGCCGCCCTTCCGAAATCCCGTGCCTACGGAGATGTACTCAGGGCAGCCCAGGACCTCGGCATCGCTAGCTCAGAGAGCTGGCAGCTCGATCCGAGGGTCATGGGGTATTGCTCCGAGATCGCCGGCGCCCTCCTGCGCGACATCGTGAGCCACCCGACGCCGCGAGGGCTAGACCTCCGTCTCATTCAGAGGGCCTTCGTGTACATCTCGTACAAGGCGTTCGAATGCGCCCTCTGCGGCGATATCGAGGCGTCTGAGCCCTACCGCTCCGAGGACCTCCTCAAGGGACCGCACTACGTGAACCTGGATCCCAGCCAGATTGGCGACGCTGAGGACGTCGAGGAATCGGCGCTCCGGCTCTTCGACGCGTTCCAGCAGCGATGCGTCGCCCTAGCGAACGCGGGCGAGCGGATGGACGTCATGCAGGAAGTCTGGGACGCATTGAGAGCCGCAGGCATCATCGCGGCGCAAGCAGCCAGACACTCGTAGTCGCTAATCTGCCGAAGGTGGGGAGCAACATGCCAGGTGGTTCGCCGCCTTCTACCCCACGTTCCGCACATCTCGGGACCGTCTCTGGCGGATCTCACGGGGCGCGACCAGTTCCGACCGACGTATTCGTGGAACGCCGCCGCCGAACAGACCCGCGCCGGGGAATCCGCCGCACACGACCATGAGATCAGCGGAAAGAGAGTCCGGAATCCGAGGCGACTGGCAATTCGCTCTGCTATTGATCAGGCAAGATCCGCTGCAGTAGTTCCTCCGCTTGCCGTTCATCTACGTTCGACAGAAGCGTAACCTCGCCGAGCGCGCCCTCGACATCACCCAAGGCGAGATAGCAGTCGGCAGCGCCGCGGAGTGCCTTGGCATAGCCGGGCTGGAGTGCAGATGCACTCCGGTATGCACCAAGCGCCTCGGCGTACCGCTGCTGAGCGAAGAGGGCGTTTCCGAGATTGCAGTGCCCGCGGGCGAAGGTGGGATCTGCGGCTACGGCCTGGGAGAACGTATTAGCCGCAGCGGCGAAGCGCCCCGAGTCAAACTGGACGATCCCGAGGTTGTTCAGGGCCTGAATGTAGTCTGGGCGCAGCGCCACAGCGCGGCCGAGTGCGGTCTCAGCATTCTCGGATTGGTTCAACTTCATGAGACAACAGCCGACAATGTAGTGCAGCTCGGGAAGCGTGTCGTCTAGCAGGAGGGCCGAACGACATGCTGCGATCGCCCCTGGGTAGTCACCTACAGCCTCGCGATGAATGGCCTCGTGGACGAGCTGTTGGAGTTCTGGATTCGGCATCGTCGGGTTCTCCCATTGATCCTGCGTTGCACTACCAGGCGCGGGCCTCGCTGTTGTGCCTAGCTCGCGCGGTACACATGCTGGCGATGCCAGTCGATCGCCTCGAGGCTGGGGCGGCACGAGCTGCGCGTCGGCGGGGTCAGTGCCTGCTGGTGGTATTCCTCGAGATCGAACCTCTCCCGCTTGGCGCGAGAGACCGCGGGGCTGACCATGACCTCCAGCGACTCGGTGACGCAGAACAGGCCGCGATCGAAGGCCCAGTGGTGTCGGCGGCAGAGCGAGAGCCCGTTGCGCGGGTCGTCCGGTCCGCCCTGACCGACGCCAATGATGTGGGCTGCCTCCGCCTCGACCAGCGTCTCGGAGGCTTCGCGCAACAGGAACATCGATTGGCAGACGCTGCACTGATGCCTGTACTCCTCTAGCACCATGCGCTGGAAGGCCTGCTCGCGCGCCGCCCGGCTGGCGACGTATCGGACGCGGGGTTCGCCGACCTGGAATGGGAGGATCAGGCCGTTGCGCAGGTCGACCTCCTCCAGATCGACGTCGGAGGAGGTTGCCGGCCGGAGGGCGTCGGCGACCGCCGCCGTGCAGCCCTTGAGGAGGAAGTGCCTTGTTGCCGGCTCATAGCCCGCGACGATGGCGAGGCCCAGGAGGCGGTACCGAGCGCCACCTGGCGTCTTCGGAGGCTTAGTGGTGACGATGACGAGGATCGGGACGCGATCTTGCATGCAGGCGAAGAGCGCCTTGTTGACGCCGACATCGAGCCGACCGCGCATCGGGGCGTACCGCATGTCCCAGGTGCCGTTCGGGCCTTGTTCGAAGGTGTCCGGGTAGGCCTCCTCCCGGGCCCCAGCGGCAGACCGGCTCCAGACGCTGAGGACGTACGGGGAGTCCTTCGGCTTGTAGATCCCCTGGATTAGGGAGTGGATCATCGGGAGGCCGGCCCCCGGGCACTGCGCCTGCGTGTCCTTGAGGAACGCGGCAGTCTGGTCGGTCCCGAAGTACCGCGAGAGAAACAGAAGCGAGCGAGCGCGTTCGTCGACCGTCACCGGGGGGCCACCCAGAGGGAGACTTCATCGTACCGAACCCGGGGCGCGGCGGGAAGAGGCCGTCACTGCCGCGAATCCCTGGCCTGCCCTGACGCGAATCCGGCCGCAAGCAGCCAATCTTCCCACTCTGGCGATATCGTGCGAAGGGGGAACCGCCGCGAAGGGCGACGCGCCTACCGCCACTCCTCCAGTGCTCGGTGACAGGTCGATTGCCATACATCCCATTCCTGCCGGTCTAGTGCTGCACACTCTGAGAGTCGATCCACTGAAAGTAAGCGAGTCTGATCCGTAAGCCCTCGCTGGAGGACTGCCCTACTCCACGTGCTGCCACACGTTCCGAGCCACGGGTATCACCGCCTACCTCGGAAACGGCGGCACCATCGAGAACGCCCAGGCCATCGCCGTGCACCAGTCGCCCCGAACGGCCGAACTCCACGACCGCACGTCCGACGAAATCACGCTCGACGAAATCGAGCGCATCGTCATCTAGACGGCCTTCTTCACCAACCGGAACAGGTCCGCGAGCCGCGCCTCCCAGTGCTGCACGTGAATGAGCCGCGCCTTGTGGAGCTTCGCATCCAACAACTCGGCCTTCGTCAACTTCGACAGCGACTCCCAGTCTCTTTCCAGAACGTACGTCGCGTTCCCGTACCGCGTGCACTCCAGAACGAACAGACTCCGCGCCGGAAAACCGAAAATGACGTACCCGGCGAAGCCACCGTTGCCGACCGCTGTGAACTCCGGGCCGTACCCGTTCACGGTTTCGAGCCGATGCTCGACCACCGGGCGATTCCCGGCCTTCTGCACGTCGACAACGTTCTGGAGCAGCGGCTTCAAGCGTTCCCAGGGCTGCCGTCCCGGCGGCAGCACCCGCCAGTTCAGCCGCATCGTCGAAAGAACACCCGCTGGCCGCAACCTCTCGTCGAGAACATCGCACACGCCGAACAGTTCGAGCATCAAGTTGACGTGCAACAGCAAGCGCTCCCCGCGCTGCACGTCGACCACCGCGGCGGGCGTTGCCACCGCGCGCCTCCCGTCCGCAAGTTCGATGACCTGTAACTCGACGCTCGGCGGCGGCACTGGAGTCCGCGGGTACCGTCGGTACGGAACGTCGACGATGTCCGTCACCTCGACCTTGTCTTTGCCGTGCCACTGGAAATACGTCCACTCGCGCTGTCGGTAGCACGTCTCCATTTCCTGGTCGCGGTGGACGAGCAGCCGCCCCTCCGCGTTGAACCGCGACACGGGACCGACCACCGACGGCAGCACCTTCTCACCCGGTTTCGCATCGGGCGTGAAGCCCGCCTTTCTCAACCGCGCGGCGGGGACCTCGTCGACTGGCACTGCGGCAAAGACCCGCGCGCCAGGTGCCACGCCGATGAAATTCGCTTCCACACTCCTGATTCGCTTCTTCTCGATTCGCATCCGTTCATCTCCTTCAGTGCCGCGTGTCACGCGGCGGGTTCGGGGCGTTGCCGTAACTGTCTTTGTCGCGGATGACGCCCTCGCGGTTGTGAATGACGACTTCCGACCGCGCGCGCTCCGCAAGATCGCGCGCCCGTTCGATTGCTTCGCGTTGTGTGTCGTGGACCGAGGTCGCGCGCTCGTTCCCCGCATCCTTCACCGCCCACCGCCCCTCATGCGGCACCACGTGTTGATTCTTCTTTCCCATCGTTTCCTCCTGGACCGTCCTGCGGCCCGTCTGTTTTCTTCATTCGCTCCACGCGCCAGCACAGTACTCGTTCACTGTAAGCGGACGACGCGTACACGCTTCGCAAAAAAAATCACAGCACTCCCTGCACGCTCTCCGGGAACAGAGCCTCCAGCCTGTACGTCACAACCACCTTGTTGACGTCGAACACCCTCGCCAGCTCGCGCGCTGCCAGGTCCCGCTTCCCCGCCGCCACCGTTTCGAGGCCCATGCTCCCGACCGGGACGACGAACTCGGCCGCGGCTTCGCGCACCAGTTTCCGTGGCAGCAGCAGGCAGGACATCACTTGATTCGCCTGATACTCGGCCCACGCGCCGTGGTACTTCCGCTGCCCGTCGCCGGGTCCCACGGAACCCGCGCGGCACAGCACCCGCGGCCGCGTCGGGTCGGCCCAATCACCGAAACTCCCCTGCTCGACCTCCTCAAGCGCGATGAGGTGTCCCTGGCAGAGTCCATGCCCCCCCTCGTGCGCCAGAGTCGTGCGCACGCGCCGCTCGCTCGACTCGGTCGCTTCCTCGGCGAGCGTGCGCGAGACCAACACCGCCGCGACTCCCTCTTTCCCGAAGACCGTCGCGCCGAGCACTTCGGCCGGCAGGTAATCGACGAAATCAGGCGTGACCCGGAACTTCTTCTCGATGAACCGCTCGATTCGAATCGGCTCGGGAGACGACGGGTAGAGCCCGACTTCCCGGAGAGCGTCCTCCGACAGGCGCTCAAATTCCTCCTTCGAGTAGAAGGGCGTCTCCTTGAACTGGCCGCCCGGTCGGTATCGCGTCCTCATTTGCCGCCCTTCTTCTTCGCGATTTCCTCCAACGCCTTCGACAACGCCTCGCCGCTGACCTTGTCGCCCACCAGCCGTCGAAGCGCAACGGCGAACTGCGGGTCCAGCGCCCCGCGCCGCCGGAGGTCCTCAACCGGTGGCCGCGGGTCGAGCGCCCGCAACTCCTCGACCGGCGTCCGGAGCGCCTTCGCCAGCTTCGTGAGCACATCCTCCGAGGGGTAACGACGCCCCAGCTCGATATCCGAGAGAAAAGGCGCCGACACGTCCAGCACCTTCGCGAGGTCGCGAAGTGAAAGGTCGCGGGCCTGCCGCAGTTCTCGGATGGTTTCTCCGAAGGTCTTCACGCTGTAAGCTTACCATGTACGGAAGCCTTCATGCAACAGACGATTGGCCCCCCCTCGCCATCTCTCCTAACCTGTTGCACTGCGCCACTTTACTGTCGCAAGATAGCCTCTCATGAACACTCCCGGGGGACGCGCCACTCATCGAATAGCGAACGGGCCTTCTAACGCGGGGCCCCTCCACCATCGCCGAACGTCACACCGCCAAGCGCCGAGGGGGGCAACCCGACCGTGACAAAGACATCCGATTCTGGCGCGACCTACGGCCCGCACAACCCGCACCCGCTCTCCACTCGGCGCACTGAACTCGTCTGGGAAGGGAAGTACGACGAGCACGGCAACCGCCGTGAATTCGACGTTGCTGCCCTCGCGATGCCCATGCAGCGCATCGAGACAATCGACCAACCGCGGAGCGAAGCCGCGGCGCGCGGTCAGCTCGCCCTCTTCGAGAAGAAGACCACGCGCGTCGACGACTTCCGTAACCGCCTCGTGTGGGGAGATAACAAGCTCGTCACGGCCGGGCTGCTTCGAGACTTCAAGGGTTCCATCGACCTCGTCTACATCGACCCGCCCTTCGACATCGGCGCCGACTTCTCCATGAATGTCCAAGTCGGTGACGAGAACGACCTCGTTGAGAAGGACCAATCGACACTGGAGATGGTCGCCTACCGCGACACGTGGGGACGAGGGACGGACTCCTACCTGCAGATGCTCGCCGAGCGCATCGCCACCATGCGGGACCTCCTCTCGCCGACGGGTAGCATCTACGTGCATGTCGGTTGGGCCGTCTCACACCTCGTGAAGCTCGTTCTTGACGACATCTTTGGCGCTGAGCGCTTTCTGAACCAGCTCATTTGGAAGCGCCAGACTGCGCACAGCGACATCGGGCAGGGTTCCAGGCACCTAGGCCGCATTCACGACGTTATTCTCCTGTACACAAAGGGCGAGCACTTCGCCTGGAATATGCAGTACCAACCCTACTCGGAAGAATACATCCGCGATTTCTACAAACACGTAGAGCCAGAGTCGGGCCGCCGTTATCGCCTGAGCGACACGACTGGACCAGGCGGCGCCACGAAGGGAAACCCCCGGTATGAATTCCTCGGCGTAACAAGATTCTGGCGCTTCAAGCAGGAGCGGATGCTGGAGCTGTACCAGCAGGGGCGAATTGTTCAAACGCGCCCCGGAACGGTTCCACAGCAGAAGCGCTATCTCGACGAAATGCCCGGTGTCCCACTCCAAGACCTCTGGTTCGACATCCCCACCGTTCAACCCCAGGCCGCGGAACGCACGGGTTACGAAACGCAGAAGCCCGAGGCGTTGATAGAGCGCATCATCACTTTGAGCAGCAACCCCGGTGACCTCGTGGCCGATTTCTTTTGCGGAAGTGGCACTACCGGCGCCGTTGCGGAACGCCTTGGCCGCCGCTGGCTCATGGCCGACCTCGGCCGCTTCGCCATCCACACGTCGCGTAAGCGCCTCATCGACTTGCAGCGCGAGCTTCACAACGAAGCCAAGCCCTACCGCGCTTTTGATGTCTACAACCTCGGGCGCTACGAGCGCCAATGGTGGCAGCGCGAGACGCTGAAAGGCGCCGACGAGGAACACCGGCGCGTCGTGCTGGAGTTCTTCAAGGCCGAGATTCTCGACCCCTCGCGCGCCCCGTCCCCCCTCATTCACGGTCGGAAAGGGCCCGCCCTCTGCCACGTCGACAGCATCGACTCCGTCTTCACGCGCGATGAGGCCACACGCGTCGCCAAGGCGGCGAGCGCCGCGGGGGCGCGCGACTGCTACTGCCTCGCGTGGGAGTTCGAGATGGACCTCCGCCTCACCACCGCAGCGCTGGAGAAGGAACTCGCCGTTGCGCTTAAGCTTGTACAAATCCCGCGCGAAATCATGGAGAAGAACAGGAAGAGCCCCCCGCCCTTCCTCGAAATGGCCGTCCTCAAGGCGGACGCCGTTGTCCACGCCCCGAAACAGAAGGGCGACCTGCCCTCCGTCGACATCAAGCTCACGAAGTTCCTGCCCTCGCTCGCCGAGGTCCCGAGCGAGGAACTCGAAGCCATCAAGGAACGGGCGATGAAGAGCGGCTTCGACTTCGTCGACTTCTGGGCCATCGACTTCGATTGGCACCCGGACCAGCCGTTCAATCACCACTGGCAAGACTACCGCACGCGCAAGGACCGCTCGCTCAAGACCGTCAGCGACGCCGGGTTCGTGTACCCGAAGAAGGGCACGTACACCGCGTGCGTCAAGGTTGTCGACACGTTCGGCTGCGACACCAGCGTCACGGTGGAGGTGCACGTATGACCGACGGCACCATCAGCCCGGCCGCTTTGGAATCGCTCTTCGAGCCCTGGGAGGAGCCCCGTGCCCACCGCGTGAAGATCACCGAGAAGGGCAAGCCGGCCCGCATCGTCAACCAACGTCGGCCCTCCCCCTTCCCCATCGTCCAGAACCTCCGGGCCGAGGTGAAGCAGTGGCGCGAGAGCTTCTACGTCGGCGCGTCCGACACGAGCCGCGCGCTCCTCACCCATTGGTTCGAGCGCCCGCACCGCATGACAACCCCCGCGGGTGATGAGTTCGAGTTCCGCTACTACTTCTGCCAACGCGAAGCCGTTGAGACGCTCGTCTACCTCAAGGAGTTTCGGCACATCGAATGCCTCTCCGGCCTCATCTCGGAATTCGAGGGCCCCGGCCGCGAGCAGGCCGCGCTCGGCGTCACCCCCGAGGAGGACGCCTGGACGCGCTTCGCCTTCAAGCTCGCCACCGGAGCCGGAAAAACGAAGGTCATGAGCCTCGCGATTGTGTGGAGCTACTTTCACGCACTCCGCGAGTCGGACTCTGACCTCGCCAAGCACTTCGTCGTCATCGCGCCGAATCTCACCGTCTACGAACGCTTGAAGGAAGACTTTGGCGACGGCCGCGTCTTCGACAACGACCCGCTCGTCCCGCCCGAGTGGCGCGGCGATTGGAACATGAGCGTCGTGCTCCAGGACGAGGCGAGCGGCGCTGCGACCGGCGGCACGCTCTACCTCACGAACATCCACCGGCTCTACGACATGGCGAAGCGCCGCGGGAAGGACGCCGAGACCTATTCCTTCATGGGCCCGCCCGTTTCGAAAGGCACCGCGCTGGACACCGGAGCCGCGCTCCGCGACCGCGTCACCGCGCACAACCGCGTGATGGTCCTCAACGACGAAGCCCACCACGTCTGGGACCCCGACTCGGCCTGGAACGAGGCGATTCAATTTCTCCACGAGACCATCAAGTCGCGCACGGGCGGCGGTCTCGCCGCCCAGCTCGATTTCAGCGCGACGCCGAAAGACAACCGCGGCCAGCCGTTCAAGCACATCGTCTGCGACACCCCGCTCGGTGAGGCCGTCGACGCGGGCATCGTCAAGACGCCCATCATCGGTAAGACCGACCAGGAACTCCACGAGGAGCCGAGCGACAACGCCGCGTACCGCTTCGACCGGCACCTCCGCATCGGTTACGAGCGCTGGAAGCACAGCCGCGACGAGTGGACCAAGTCCGGGAAGAAGGCGCTTCTTTTCGTCATGTGCGACAGCACCGAGAGCGCCGACCAGATCACGGCGCGCCTTAACACCGACCCGAGCTTCCAAGACCTCAACGGCAAGACCATCAACCTGCACACCAACCTCAAGGGGTCGGTGAAGAAGGTCGGCCGCGGCCCCTCCGCGCGCCTCCAATTCGTCGAGAGCGACAAGGACATCAAGGACGAGGACCTCAAAGCGCTGCGCGAACTCAGCCGCAACCTCGACCAGAACACGACGCCCTATGCCTGCATCGTTTCCGTCCTCATGCTCCGCGAGGGCTGGGACGTGCGGAACGTCACGACCATCGTGCCTCTCCGCGCGTATTCGGCCGCGGCCGGCATCCTGCCCGAACAGACTCTCGGCCGCGGGCTCCGGCGCATCACGCCGCCCGGCAAGCAGGGCGCGCACGAGATTCTCACCGTCGTCGAACACCCCGCCTTCGCCGCGCTCTACGAGCAGCAGCTCGCCCAGGAAGGACTCCCCATCGAGGTCGTCGACGTCGACCAGATCCCGAGCACCACGGTGTCGATTTACCCCGACGAGGCCCGCAAGGACCTCGCGGCCCTGGAACTCGCCGTGCCCGGCCTCACGCCCGGGCTCCGCATCATCCCGAAGCTCGAAGGCCTCGCCCTCGACGATGTCAAGAAGGGCTTTGCGAAGTTCAAGCGGTTACCGCTGGCCAAGGAAGTGCGTACTGAGCTCGACTACGAGGGGAAACACCTCTTCACCGGCGAAATCATCGAGCGGATGAAGCTCCACATCCCACTCCTCGAAAGTGGCGTCGGCGCCGTGTCGTATTACGTCCAGCAGCTCGAACAGATTTGCAAACTGCGGAGCCTGCACACGATTCTCGCGCCGCTCCTCCAGACGTTCTTCGAGGAGGTCCTGTTCGAGGAGAAGGCAACGCTGTTCGACCCGCGCCTCGTGGCACGGCTCGGCAACTCCGACGTCGCGGAACACGTGCGCGCGGTCTTTGTTCCACTCATCCGCGCGCGCACCATCAGCAGCGAACGGCGCGCGGCGACGGGCGAGGCGATGCGCCTCTCCCGGTGGCGCGCGTACCAAGTCACGCACAGCGAACGCCGCCCGGCCCTCGAAGCCCAGAAGACGCTTTTCAACCTGGTCCCCTGCAACCGCGAGCTGGAAGTCGCGTTCGCGCGCTACGCCGACCGCGCGGCCGACGTCACCGCGTTCGCGAAAAACGCCGGTCCGCAGTGCCTCCGCATCGACTATCTCGGGACCGCAGGGAACCTCGCCTTCTACACCCCGGATTTCTTCGTCCGCACCACCGACGGCACGTCCTACCTCGTCGAGACCAAGGGACGTGAGGACCGCGACGTGCCGCGTAAGGCCCGCGCCGCCGTTGCGTGGTGCGAGGCCGCCTCCGACCCGGCCGGCGCGTGGGAGTACCTCTACGTGCCCCAGGGGGTCTTCGAGCGCATCAGCACGGCGACGATTCGCGAACTCGCCGACACCTGCCGCCCGGCGCTCCGTAACCTCGTCGAGGAAGAGGACCTCCAGGCGAAGTACCCACTTTTCGCCGCCATCGCCGAAGCACGAGCCGCCGAGGACGAGAAGGCTCCCGAGACCCTTGTGCCGGAGGAGACCCTCAAGGCTCTTCCCGACCGCTACCGGAAGGCGGTCGAGCAAGCCACGATGCTCTACCGATTCCTTGAGAACAAAGAGGGCCTCAACTACGCGCCGGTTTTCAACGCCCTCCTCGGCTCACTCGACGAGGCCGCCAAGGGCCTCATCGTCCGGAGGCTCCAAGGCGACCTCCCCGCCGGGGTCGCCGACCAGAAGGCTCTCTTCGACCCCTACCTCGCCCACGCCGACGGCGGGCAGCGCCGCCACTACGAAACCATGGCGCAGAACCTCAAGCGCACGCTCGTATTCGGGAACGGGGTCTCCCCTCTCGGGCTCTTGAGGAACTGTCTCGACTTCGCCCTCAACGACAAGAACAAGATCGGCGGCATCTTCGAAGCCGTGACGACCCGCTTCCGGACCACCGGCTCGCGCGAGTTTCTTGCGAGCGTGGAGGCCGTCTACGACTTTCGGAACACTTACATCGCGCACCAGGAGAGAGAGCTAACGGACGCCGCACTGACGCGAAGGGAACTCATCCGCTGGATTGAAACTCTGAAGGCGATTTCGCTGGCACCGACGACTTGAGGGAGGGTTCGTGGCAACACAAGAGACGACCATGTAGGGAGTTCATGGCGGCAGAACCGGCGACGCCGACACCCCTTTCCTCGTGCATCAGGAGTGGCCCCCGCGCCCACCGCGCGGCGGCCCGGCAACCTGGGCGGACACCCAAGGTGCCTTCCCGCGGGACGCGGGGATGCGGTCCGGGCGAGAGCCCCGGGCAACCAAGTGTCCGGACGAGGACCCGTGCCTGTTGCGGCACGGGTCTTTTCGTTTCGGGGGCGCCCACCGGCGCCCGCAGCGTCCCGCGGCCCGGCCGCCCGACGGGGTCCGCCCTCGAGGAGGGATCGGACATGGCGGGAACGCGCACGCACCTCGGCTTCACCGAACACCTCGGGCTCGTCGGCTGGCGGCGGCTGGAGCCCGTGCTCCTGGCCGCGCTGGCGGGCGAGTCGCCCCTGCTCCTGGTCGGCCCGCACGGGACCGGGAAGTCGCTGCTGGTCGAGCGCGTGGCCGGGGCGCTGGGGCTCCCCTTCCGGCACTACAACGCCTCGCTCCTCAACTACGACGACCTGGTCGGGATCCCCCTGCCGGACGAGGCCGGGCGCGCACTGAGCTTCGTGGCCTCGCCGGGCGCGATCTGGGACGCCGGCTTCGTCTTCCTCGACGAGCTGTCGCGTTGCCGGCCGGAGCTGCAGAACAAGCTCTTCCCGATCGTCCACGAGCGGCGCGTGGCGGGGGTGGACCTGCCCCGGCTGACCCACCGCTGGGCCGCGATGAACCCCCCGGCCCCCGACGACGCCGACTCCGCCGCCGCCGGGGCCCCGGCCTACCTGGGCGCCGAGCCGCTCGACCCCGCGCTGGCCGACCGCTTCCCGTTCGTCGTCCGCGTCCCGACCTGGGACGAGCTGTCGCTCCCCGAGCGGCTCCGGCTGGTGGCGGGCGCCGGCCCGGACGATCCCCCGGGGCGCCGGCCGCGGCCCCGCCCGCTCCCCGCGCTGGTCGAGGCCGTGCGCGCCACGCTCCGCCGGCTGCGGCGCCGGCCAATGCCCCGGCTGCCGGACTACGTCGTCCAGCTCGCGGCGCAGCTCGAGACCGCGGGCCTGCCGCTCTCGCCGCGCCGCGCGCGGATGCTGGCCGACGGCGTGGTCGCCGTGCACGCCGCGCGGCTGGTGCTAGAGGGACCGGAGGCCGCGCTGGAGGAGAGCGCGCGGCTCGCGCTGCAGAGCGGCCTGCCGCAGACCGCGGCCGAGGTCCCGCCGGCCGCCGGGACGCTCCACGCCGCGCACCGCCAGGCCTGGAAGCTCTCGGGCCTGGTGGCGGACGACCTGTGGCGCCGAGTGCTCGAGGAGCGGGACCCCGTCCGGCGCGTCGAGCTGGGCGATCGGCTGGGGCTATCCGACGCCGACCTGTCGCGGCTGGTGACGCAGGCGCTGGCGGCGGCCGGCTCGGAGGCGCGGCGGCTGGGGCTGGCGACCGCGCTCTTCCTGCGCTTCCGCACGCGGCGCGACCTGGCGCCGGCAGCGTGGGAGCCGCTGGGCGAGCGGGCCGGGCGCGTGCTGCGCCCGCCCGCGCGCTACCTGTCGATCGGCCCCGGCCCCGCCACCGAGCGCTGGCGCGAGATCCACCAGCACCTGGCGGCGGCGCGGAAGCGCGGGGAGCCGCTGCCGCGGCTCGAGTCGAACTTCCTGCGCGCGGGGTTCCCGGAGGTCTGGGCGCTCGAGGACTGGCGCCCGGCCCTGGAGGCCTTCCGGGCCGATCTGGCGCTGTTCGAGGCGGCGGGAGAGGTCGAGTCTGGGGCCGCGTCCGACGCCAGCCCCGGGGCCGCTCCGGCGGCCGGAGAGGCCTCGGCTCCCCGGGGCGAGGAGGCCGCGTGGGCATGATCGACGAAATGGCCCGGTCCATGGGACTCCTTCCACCGGTACAGGTCGTGCTGGCCGGCCTGCCGTGCGAGCGGGCGGGCGCGGTGCGCTTCGCGCTGCGGGCGCTGGGGGACGCCGCGGACGAACTGCGCGCGCGCGCCCTGGTGGGCGAGGCCGCGCTGCTCCGGCAGCTCGAGGAGGCGTGGGCGGCGTGGGGGCTGCGCGGCGCGGCCCTGATCGAGCCGGGGCGCCGGCCCCGCTGCCGGCTGGAGGTCTCCCCCGGCCTGAAGGCGCTCCGCGACCCCGAGGCGGAGGTGCTCGAGGTGGACTACATGGCGAGCACCCGGGGCACGATCGGCGGCGTGCGCGGCGCGATCATCGGGGCCCCCGAGCCGCCGCCCGTCGTCGCGACCGACCCGCTGCTGCTGCTCAACGTGCTGGGCCGCGCGCGCGGGCCGGTGCTGATCGCGCGGGCCCCGCTGGCGCTCGAGCCAGCCTTCCTGGAACGCGAGCTGATCAGCCGCGACGCGCGGCTGCTGGCGCTGGCGCGCGGGGAGGGGAGGTGAGGGCGGGCGGGCGGGCCGCAGCCGCGGTGGCCGAGCGGATCGTGAACTGCCTCCCGGCCGCGAGCGTCGAGATGGAGACGTTCTGCCGGCTGGCGTCGATCGAGCTGGTGGACGACGGGGAGGCCGGGGCGCCCGGGGCGCGGGGTCCGGCCGTCCGGACCACCCCCGCCGTCCGCACCGCCGCGGTCGAGTGCGCCGATCGCCCGCGCCTGCTGCTCAACGCGCGCTTCCTGCGCGAGTACTGCAGGCGCGACGAGCACCTGTTCCTGCTGGTGATGCACGAGCTGTGGCACGTGATCCTGGGACACACCCGGCTCTACCCGCGCATCGACCTGGCGGACGAGATCGCCTTCGACGCGGTCATCAACGCGGGGCTGGCGCGGCAGTTCCGCGGCCCGGAATACCTGGGCTTCTTCGACCGCCTCAACCCCGCCGACTCGTTCCCGGCGCTGCTGCTCCGCCCGCCCGCCGGCTGGCCCGACGATCCGGTCTATCCCGGGCTCGGACCGGCGGGGACGCTGCGCGTGCTGCGCCAGCTCTACCCGCCGCCGGACTACCCCCCCACCGTCTCGATCCCGTCGCACGCCGAGCTGGTGGCGCTGATCGCCGCGGGCCCGCGCGGGCGGAAGCGGTGCGAGCCGCTGCTGCTGGGGGACCACGAGACAGGCCCCGCGGGCGGCGGCTCGCTCGACCCCGGCGCCGCCCCGACCCGCGCCCAGCGCGCCCTGGCCGACCCCCTGCTGGCCGACGTGCTGCGCCGCAGCGTCGCGCACTGGCCGGAGCCACCGTTCGTGCTCGGCAACCCGGGGCGTGGCGGCTTTCCGTCCGCGCACGACGTCCTTCCCGCCCCCGCCGCCGAGGCCGCGCGCCGCGTCTTCGCGCGCCTGCTGCGCCGCTGCCTGGTGGAGGGCCCGTCGCGCGAGCGGCGCCGCACGCGCGTCCCAACGCGCGCGACCGGCTGGCCCCCGCGCGCCGCCGCCTCGGCCTGCCGGCGACGCTCTACGCGCAGCCCGCGATCGCCCGGTCCCTGGCGCGCGAGCCGGACGGGGTCGCGCACGTCTACCTCGACGTCTCGGGCTCGATGGCGGCGCTGCTGCCGCGCCTGGTCGGCCTGCTCCGCCCGCACGCGCTGGCCGGCCGCGCGAAGGTCTTCCAGTTCTCGACCACCGTCTGGCCGCTGCCCGCCGCCCAGTTGCGCCGCGGCGAGATCCGCACGACCGGCGGCACGGCCATCGACCCGGTGCTGCAGCACGCGGTCGACGCGCCGCGCGTGCGCCGGATCCTGGTCCTGACCGACGGCGTGACCGGCGACCCGCACCGGCGCCTGGCGAAGAAGGTGCGGGCCCGCCGGATCAAGGTGCACGTGGTGCTGCCGGCCGAGTCGGCGCACCGCCGGCACCTCGAGGGGATCGCGGCGAGCGTGACGGTGCTGCCGGGGGTGGATCGCGACTGAAGGAGTTGCGCGAGCACTTGACCGACCACGTTCCTCGACGGCGTGGCGCGCCATTCCCACCCTGGAAACGTCGCTCCGTTGCTCCAGGACGAATCACTACTATCCTGCCGAGCCTGAGGGTCATGCTCATGTCCAATGTCACCGCACCCGTCGTCGCCTTTCCCGATTCCGAACTCGTGCTCGGGGTGGTCGCGCCGGCAGGTACGGATCGCGATGCGTTCCTGGCGCGGCTCGAGGCTCACCTGCGGGGTTACCGCTACGGCCTGAACCTCGTGCGCCTCAGCGACTTCCTGCGGCTGGTGGAACCTCCCGACTCCACGGCTCGCGTGGACGACTCGACCGAGGCGCTGCGCCTCGACACCCTGATGAGGGCCGGGTCCGCCCTTCGGGGGTCGACGGGCGCCGAAGACATCCTGGCCCAGTTCGCCGTGTCCCGGATCGGAAACTCCCGCATCGAGGGCAGGGTGATCCCGCGCACCGCCCACGTGCTCTGGTCGCTGAAACACCCCGACGAGGTCTCGCTCCTGCAGCAGGTGTACGGCTCCGGCTTCTTCCTGATCGGGCTGTATTCCTCGGAGGAGGAGCGGATTCAGTACCTGCAGGACCGGTGGTCCATGTCGCGCGCGGATGCGGAGGAGCGGGTCGGCCGCGATCGGGACGAGGCGCTGCCGCACGGCCAGCGAACGAGGGACACCTTCCAGCTGGCCGATGTCTTCGTTCCCGTCTCGGGTCCGGAATGCGACCGCCACCTGCAGCGATTCCTCGACCTGGTGTTCGGCTCGCCGTCGATCACTCCGGAGCCCCACGAGCACGCGATGTTCCTGGCATACGCCGCATCCGTGCGCTCGGGCGCCCTCTCGCGGCAGGTCGGCGCGGTCGTCGTGTCGGAGGAGGGCGACATCATCGGCGCGGGCGCCAACGACGCGCCGCGCGCCGGGGGCGGCCAGTACTGGCCGGGGGCCGACGACCAGCGGGACGTCGCGACCGGGTTCGACTCGAACGCGAGGGAGCGCGAGAAGATCGCGGCGAGCGTGGTCCGCGTGCTGAGGGATCGAGAGCTTCTCTCCGATCCCGCGCTCTCGGCTGAAGCGACAATCCACGCAGCGCTCGCGCGAAGCCGCCTGTGGGACATCACGGAGTACGGGCGGGACGTGCACGCCGAGATGGAGGCCATCCTGAGCTGTGTCCGAGCCGGCGTGAGCGTACGGGGTGCGACCCTCTTCACCACGACCTTCCCGTGCCACAACTGCGCCAAGCACATCGTCGACGCGGGGATCTCCAGAGTCGTCTTCGTCGAACCCTACCCCAAGAGCAAAGCGCTCGAGCTGCACAGCGACGCTCTCTCGCTGCAACCCGAGCCGCCGGATGGAAGGGTCCAGTTCTCTCCCTTCATCGGGATCGGCCCGCGGCGCTACTTCGACCTCTTCTCCTTGCGGCTTGGCCAGGCCGGCATCCTCACGCGAAAGAGGGGCGCGGCGCTCGTGCCGTGGGATCGCGGCACCTCGTCACCAAGGGTGTCCCTCAAGCCGATGTCCTACATCCAGCTCGAAGCGGCCGTGAACCGGCTGCTCTCCGTCACTTTCGGTTACAATCCGGGCGCGGGGGAGGAAGGCCGATGAATTTCCGCCCGAAACTCGACACGGATGAGGCCAGGGAGTTCTGGGAGGGCGTCGCTCGGGGCGCCCGGCGGTATGAGGCGCTTCCAGAGGACCAGCGCGGAGTCCTGTCGGTGAGGCGACCCGCGGAGGCCGCACCATCGGAGACCTCCTCGCTGACAGCCTCCGCCGCGGAGGCTGCCACCGTGCGGACTGGCGGTACCTCGTCGCAGTCCGGCAGCGGAGGCGGCTAGGGCTTCTGCTCGACCCGCGGCCCCCCCAGCCCGTCGCAGATCCTGTCCGCGAGCCGGTTCGGGGTCTCGGTGTGCCGGGGTATCGCCTCGATCGCACCCGTCTGCGGGTTGCACCAGAGCGAGTGCGCGGCGCCTTCGCGCTTGAGGAAACAGCCGTGGCGACGAAGGTGCCGAAGCAGCGCCCCGAGCTTCACTTGACCACGATGGTCTCGCGGATCGCCCCCGGGGGCAGGCCGCGAAGCGCATCGTCCCGGCGATCCTGGAGTATCAGGGCGATCGCCTGCGCGAGGCTCGCGCACGCCTCGACCTTGGTCCTTCCTTGCCCATTCGCGCCCGGAATCTCCGGGCAGTACGCGATGAAGTACTCGCCGTCCTGCTCGATGATCGCGGTGAACTCGCTCGCCACGCTGATCCCCATCGCGCCGGCTCCTCTTGGCCCGGCAGCGGCAGCTTAAGGCCGCGGGCGCCGGGCTGTCGAATCGTAGGGCGTCCCGAAGGGGTGTTCGAGGCCTGGATGAGAGAGTCCGATGCCGCCGTGGGATCTCCAGGGGCCGCGACGAGCTTCCGCGGCAGCGGAAGGTGATCGGGCGGAAGCGGCAGCGGGGTGGCGAGACCGCATTGCCGACCGCGCGGATACTGCGCCGCGGCCAGACTCGACCTTGCGGCCGCGCGCGAGGCGGTGCGTCACTCCCGGTCAACCGCTGCTCCTCCCGCGGAAGGCCCGGGCCTCCACGGGCCGCCCGGGAGCCACTCCTGCGGCGAGTCACTCGCCGCGGCGCCCTCGTCGAGCACCGGGTCCAGGAACCGAGCCAGTGCCGCGACGACTGCCGGGAAGTCGGAGGAGACGCCGCGGATCCTTCCCTTTCGCAGGAAGGCGGCCCACTGTGTCCGCTTGTCCGGCAGCATCCCGAACTCGGCGGTCAGGGCGATCGGGAGTTCTCTTGGAACCACCGTCCGACGGCGCTCGAAAGTCGCCCGGATCGCTCGGGAGAGGATCCTGCTGTCGAACCGTTCGTTCTCGGCCAGGGCGTAGATGTCGAAGAAGTCCCGCATCCGGCTGTTCGCCGTGCCGAGCGTGACCATCGCGTGGACCTTCTCGGCGATCACGGTCTCCGGGCGGTAGGCGCGGAGCCTCGGCCGCGGAAAGTCGAGAAGACCGGGGTACTCGAGCCACTCGGCCTCCGGTTCCACGGCGTCGCCCACGCCGATGTCCACCTGCACCTTGATGCGTGCGGGCCCGAGCCGCGCGAGCAGGTCCACCCGCTGTCCTCCGTACACGTCTCCCGGCCGGATCGGGGCCACGCGCACGGCGGCCGGATCGAAGGAGAGCCCGTCCGGCTCGGCTGCGACGGTGCACAGCTCGCGGAAGGTCCTTGAGATCGCGTCGTCCGTCATCTCTCCGAGGCCGAGAAGGTCCGCGTCACGGGTCGGCCGGAGAGTCTCGCCAAGCCAGGCGAGCATGAGGAGAGCGCCCTTCAAGATGAAGAGCCCTGCGTGACGAGAAATCGCCAGCCGGTACAGCAACCGCTCGGTCGCGTATCGGGTGAGCACGAGGTTCGGGTCCACGCCGATCTCCTCGGCGTGCCGAACGAGGCGCACCTGGACCGAGTGCGCGAGCCCGGTCGGCGCCCGGCTCATCCGACCAGCGACTCCAGGTAGGGCCGCATCACGCGCTCCACGCGACACGTGCGGGCGTGGCGCGTCAGTGTGGCCATCGTGAATCGGCGGTCGCGCCACGCCTCGCGCAGCGCCTCCAGCGCCACGGCGAGCCCGACCTTGTGCCGGTACTTGAACAGGTCGGCCAGCGTCTTGGCTACGCTGTAGACGCGCACGGACTGACCCTCGATCCGGTGGGTCTCGACTCCCTCGGTCAGCGCTCCGCCGGAGAATCGAACTACGCGCAGGGGGGGCTGACTCAGGAGCGGGGCACGCGCACGCCGGTCGATCGCCAGCCAGACCTCGAAGGGGATCTCGGTCCCGATCCCGTGGAAGCTGAGCGCGGACAGCAGGCACACAACCCCGCGCGGCGCCGCCTGCGACGCCAGGAGCAGCCCGTAGTGCTCCGTCACGGCGCGATCCGCCACCCGGTAGAGGCCGCGTGCCACCCGCTCCAGCCGGCCCTCGCGGACGAGGCGGGTGAGTGCCTGGCTGTGGATCCCGGCGCGCGTGACGTCCCCGGCGCGGATCAGGCCGCGCCGGCGCGCGAGTGCGAGAATCCGGTCGCCGTCGGAGGCGCTCATGTGTTTAAGTGTATGCATTTGTGTATATCTGTCAACATTTTCCCACTACCGCGGCGCCCGGAGAACCGCTCGGGCGCGGTTCATCGCCTTCAAGTGTCACATTCCATGCCCGCCACGGCGACTCCAAGCGTTGCCGGAGTGGGATCGTGGCCGCGGCGTCGGTTGGGCTCGGCGATCCGCAAGGAGCCCCGCCCTCATGTGCACGACCGGCACGGCACCGGCCTGGTCCAAATCTGGCTTGCTCCTGCCATCGAAGTTGCGTCACACTCCCGCATGGACGCACCGAGCCTCTCGAGGGCACTCCGGCTCGTGCGCCAGAACGAGGATCTCCTCCGTGCCGCGTGGGAATCGCATCGCCGCTCCGACGATCGCTGAGCTGACCGAGGCCGGCTTCTGGCTCGTCCTCGACGCGCGCCGGATCTTCGTCGAATTCCGCGAGTTCCCGTGGTTTCGGGGCCGCTCGCGCGAGGAGCTGGAGTCCATCGAACGTCCCTTCCCCGATGAACTCCGCTGGCCCGAGCTGGACGTCGACCTGGCGGTCGACTCGCTGCTCCACCCGGAGCGGTACCCGCTGCGGTTCGGGGGGCTCTGAGCCCTCCATGGCGACCCGAGCGAAGCACCCCCCCATTCACCCCGGCGAGGTTCTCGCCGCGGACTTCCTCGCGCCCTTGAATCTCTCCCAGTACCGCCTCGCCCGGAGCATCAGCGTGCCGCCCCGGCGCATCAACGAGATCGTCCACGGCGAGCGGGCGATTTCGGCCGACACGGCCCTTCGCTTCGCGCGGTTCTTCGGCACCTCCGACCGCTTCTGGCTGAACCTGCAGACGCGCTACGACCTCGAGGTCGAGCGTGACCGCCTCGGCGCACGCCTCGACCAGGAGGTCACGCCCTTGGCCGCGGTGCGGGCCGGGTGACGGGGTGCCCGGGCCTGCCCCCGGGGCGGGTGGCAGGCGCGTCGCTCCTCCGCCTGGTCGATCATCACCGGGCCCTTCTGTTGGAGGCGTGGCATGACGACTTCGCGCACTGACCTGACGCCCGTCGCGGTCAATGTCCTCTGCACGGAAGACGCCCTCGAAATCACGCTCTCCGACGGTCGCCGCCTGTCCGTGCCGCTCTGGTGGTTCCCGCGTCTCCTCCGCGCCACACCGGACCAGCGCGCGCGCTGGGAACTGATCGGGCAGGGCGAGGGGATTCACTGGCCCGACGTGGACGAGGACCTGGAGGTCGAGCACCTCTTCTCGTATTCGCTCCGGCCGCTCCCGGCGAGTGCCGCCGACTGGAAGCCTCCACGTATCGAGCCGTAGACGGACAAGGTCCACGGCTCCCCCCTCCACCTCCCGCCGCATCCGCCCCGCACCTCCGCGCGACTCCCGCCCCGCGCAACGCGTCGCCCTCCCCTTCCCGCGGCGCCGCCCCCGCGTACGCTCCAGGCACCGGCACTCCCGCCCGGCGAATGGAGGCCCGATGCTCCGCCGCGCCCGCCTCGCCGCACTCGTCCTCCCCGCCCTGTTCCTGCCCGCCGCAGCGAGTGCGGCGCGCCCGACCGAGCCGCCGACGCTCTGGGACTTCGCGCGCGAGGCCGAGTTGATCGTCTACGCCGACATCCGCTCGGTCCAGCCGCTGCCGGAGCCGGAGGAGTAGACCCGGAACGACGCGATCGCGCGACTCATCGTGCTGGAGGCCTGGAAGGGCGAGGATCCCGCCATCGTCGACGTCCCTCATCGCACCTGGACGGGCTGCTCCACGCCGCCGAGGTACGTCGAGGGCCGGTTCGTCGTCGACTTCCTCGCGCGGAAAGGGGCGGCGTGGGCCACCCTGAAGCTCGCCTACGACACGATCTTTCCCCGCGCCGAAGACCTCTCCGCGCTGCGCGCCAGCGTCCGCGAGGCGGCGCGGCTGCAGGCCAAGGGGCGCGCCAAGGAACCCCTCCGCGTCGCCTGGGCGGTGCGCGCCGCAACCCATCCCGTCACGCGCTGGGACGGGCTCTTCGAGCTGATGCCCTCCTCCGACATCCTGCACTCCGCCTACGCCCCGAAGCCGACGCCGGACACCTCCGCCCGCCTCAAGCCCGAGCAGAAGCGCGCCCTGGCCGCGGCCGGCGTCGCGCAGCCGAGCCTCGATCGGACGCTGCCGATGCTCCTGGCCGTGCTGCGCGGCTATCCCGATCCCGACCTGGACCGGCTCGCGGGCGGCGCGATCGAGGGGCTGCTGGCCGAGGACGAGCCCCCGTGGTGGACGCGCGACGTCCTGCTGCGCGGACTCGAGCGCCTCGGTGATCCGAAGCTCGAGGCCTACCGCGAGCAGTTGGGCGAGGAGTTCGAGGAGCCCGACCCGGACGTGATGCGCACGATCTGGGACGAAGCCCGCCGCGACCTGGCCCTGCCGAACTTCCCGAAGCTCCGCCGGCGCGCGCCGGCGGCCTGGTGAGCCGGGGCACTCGCATCGTCCGCTCGGCGCGCGCGCGTGCGCTTCCCGCAGGCGGGACGGGCTGCTTCGACGCAGGTTTCACGGCGCTCGCTCGCCGCGCATCCTGAAGGCACCGCGCGATGACGGGGTGGGCCGGGGGGCACGCTCTGACATCGCCCTTGACCGGGGTGCGCCAATGGCGTATATGTCGCGGTGAAGTTCATCGAGACGGAGGGCTTCGCCCGTCGAGCCCGGGAACTCATGTCGGAGGACGCGCTCGCCTCCCTCAGGGAGTGGCTGGCGAGCCATCCGGAGTGGGGGTCCGTGATCCCGGGCTGCGCGGGGCTCCGCAAGCTGCGCTGGGCGCTTCCTGGACGCGGCAAGCGGGGAAGTCTCCGGGTGCTGTACCTCTCGTGGCCGGCCCACGAGTCGATCGTGTTGGTTCACGTCTACGGAAAGAACCGGGGAGAGCCCTCATGGGAGCAGCTCAGACGGCTGGCAAGAGACGCGCGAAGAAGCCTGGGATGAGCGAGGCCGACTTTCAGGAGCTGCTGGAGAGCGTCCGCGAGGCCGGCGCCATCATGCGCGGCCAGCGCAAGCCCGCCCGCGTCACGGTGGTCGAGCCGGTCCACGTGCAGGCGATCCGCAGGCGGCTGGGCATGACGCAGCCGGAGTTCGCGCGGCTGATCGGCGTCAGCGTGGCCACGCTGCGCAACTGGGAGCAGGGGCGCCGCCAGCCGCACGGCCCGGCCCGCGCCCTGCTCAAGGTCGCCGCGAAGAACCCGAAGGCCGTACTGGACGCGCAGCGTGGGTGACACCGATCCGGGCTCGCCGTGGGGGACTGTGGAGCTCGCCCAGGGTAGAATGCCATCGTGATTCGCGACCCAAAGCCGCTCCGGGAACTCGACGACCGCCTCGCTGCGAGCGGGGTCGTTGACTTCGCGGCCAACCGCCGCGTGTTCGCAGAGCTCTGGGAACACGCCGTCCGGCTGGGCGTCCTGCCGCCCGCCGATCCGCTGGACGGCATCGAGGTCGATCTGCGGCTCGCGGAGGCGCTGAATGTTCGACGCACTGCTCGCACGGATCGCCCAGGCGCTTGACGAACGCGCGATCCCCTACATGGTCATCGGCGGACAGGCCGTGCTGCTCGACGGCGAACCGGACGGGCGCAGCGGCCTCATCCGCCGACCCGGCGGAATCCCCGCATTCTGAGTCCCGCCGCTTTTCTCTCCGCTACCCCTCCGCCGCCACGACCTCCACGCCGCAGTCGCTGCAGCGGACGGCGGCGGCCGTGTAGTCCGCAAGGCAGCGCGGGCACCAGGCCACCACGCCCGGCTCCCGCGACGGGCGCTTGGCGGGGCCCTCCCCGGCGAGCCGCCGCTCCAGCGCCGCGCGCTCGCGCTCGCGCTGCCACGCCACGCACGCTGCGGCGGCGCCGTCCCCGTCGGCGGGCAGCGCCGGCTCGGCCGGGAAGCAGGCCTCGCGGAGCCAGGCGCGGAGCTGCTCGTCGGCCCGGGACGCGGGGAGCAACGCCGCCGCCAGCGCCGCCGGGTGCGCGTCCCCGAAGGCGTCGTGCGCCAGCACGTCGATCGCCCGCAGCGCGGACACGGGGGAGAGCGCGGCGGTGAGGACGGGGCGCCAGCGCTGCGACGCCGCCCCGGGGAACAGCACCCGGTGCGCCCGCCGCAGTTCCCACGCCGTCGCACCCATCAGCGCGATCAGCCCGAGCAGGAGCGGCGCCCAGGAGGCAGCCAGACCCCGGACCCAGGCGACGGCGGGCACCACGGCGAACAGGAACAGGAAGAGCGCGATCGCCAGCACCCGAAGCGACTGCGTCTGCTCCTCGAACTGCAGCGCCCGGGCGCGGGCGCGCGCGTCGTCCAGCGCCGCGTCGAGCGCCCGGTCGACCCGCTCGCGGAACTCCGTTTCGGGCGCCTGTCCCGCCAGCGCGCGGAGTTCCCCGGCGAGCGCCGCGAGCCGCGCGGCCAGCGCGTGCGACCCGACGCGCACCAGCCGCTCGCCCCCGGCGAAGAGGTCCCCCTCCCGCGCCGCGACCGGCGCGAGATCGCTCCAGCTCACGAAGCGCGCCCTGCCCTCGGCCCGCGGGCCGGGGTTGAAGGCCGCGGCGGCGCACGGGACAACCCCCTGCGGTGAGAAACAGACCGGCCACGGCTGCGTCACGAACAACCCGCGGTCGGGTCGCCAGGGCGGCGTCCAGGCGGCGGCCCGCGCGCCGAAGGCGGGGGCCCCTGCCGTCCCCTCGAACTCCGTCCCCCCGAGCGGCCCGGGCCGCGCGATCACGACGCCGCGCGGCAGCCACGAGACGCACTCCACCAGGTAGAGCCCGACGAGGACGGCCAGGAGCAGCTGCGCGTCGGTCATCCGATCGGGGTGTTTTCCGGCGGAGGCGGAGGCGGCCCCTCGGCGGTCACCGGTGAGGCCTCGCCGCGGGACGAACCGAACAGCTTGCGCAGCCCGGCGGCCCCGGCCACCAGCGCCGCGACGATCAGCTTCCAGAACTTCTGCAGCAGCCCGGTCTTGACCGCGGCCGCCGCGGCGCCGCCGGCGATCAGCGCGGTGAGGCCGTAGCCGGCGAGCCGGTCGCCCTTCTTGTACTCGGCGTAGCGGAAGCCTTGGTTGTAGCTGAACCCGGACAGCATCGAGTTGAACGCCGGAAGGGCCACTTCCATCTCTTCGGGCGAGGCGACCAGCGTCACCTGCATCACGCCGTCGCGCCCCAGGATGCGGACGTTGTGGTTGACCGTCTCGTGACCGTCCGCGCTCCGCGCGCGCGTCGACCAGGTCAGGTTGTTGGTCTTCACGTCGTAGTAGGGCGGCCGGATCCAGCCGATCAGCTCCAGCGTCTCCCAGCCGCGTGCCCGCCGCTCTTCGTTGCCCTTCCTGTTGCCTTCCATCATGGTCTGGAGCAGGGCGTTGGCGTCGATGCTGTTCTTCTCCTCGTCGCTGACGTATCCGACGTCCTCGAACTCGAAGATCGCAAACCACGCTCCCCCGTCGAACTCCTCCGCGACCGATCCGACTTCGTTCCCGGTCGGGATGTTCTGCGTCATGCGCAGCAGGTCCATCGTGCCGGCCACGTCCGTGAACAGCATCCCCTTCGGGACCCGGAGTTCCGCGCGCTTGCCGAGGTCGCCCGTCAACGGTCCGACCTTCCACGGGATGACCTTCGGCTCGACCGGTGCCGGGGTGTTCCCGCGCGGCTCTTCCGCGCGCACTCCCGCGATTCCCAACCACGCGACGACGGTGCAGCAGACGGCGACGACGATCCTGTTCACCGTGGACCTCCTTTCGGGGGAAGGAGCGGGATAAGTCTATCAAACGGCAAGGTGCGAAGGGCGCGGCGCGGGGCTGGAGAGCGCTCCGGAAGCCGGCGCGGCAGGCCGCGAACGGCGCTCGCGTCGCGGAGGCCGGGCTGCCCCTCTCGCTTCCTTACAGCAATCTGCGATAGATAATCCGAGTCGTGTCGCCACGGCACGACCCGGTCCGCGCGGGCAGATCGCCGACGCGCCGCGAATCCTCGGGCCGCCCGCCGCCCCCCTCTCCCCTATACTCCGCCCCGCGATGGACACCCCCCGCAGCGAAGGCCGGCGGCGCCGGATCGAGGCCAGCCTGGAGTGGCTGGCGCGCTACGACGCGATCGTCGACGACCCGGCCGCGTTTCGCGCGGCGCTCGAGCCGCCCGCACCGGTCGACCTGCTGGTCCACCCGGGGCGCACGACGCCGGCCGCGCTGGGCGCGGCGCTCGCGGCGCGCGGGCTGGCCGTCGAGACCTTCGCCTGGGCTCCGCACCACCTGCGCGTCGCGGCCGGCGCGGCGCCGCTCCCCGGGGCCGGCACGCTTCCGGAAGTCGTCTTCGGCTACGCCCTCCCGCAGGGTGCGTCCAGCGCGACCGCGGCCCGGGCGCTGGCGCCGCGCGCCGGCGAACTGGTCGCGGACCTGTGCGCGGCGCCCGGCGGAAAGACCGCCCTCCTGTCCTTCCTGGCGGGCGACCGGGCGCGGATCGTCGCGGGCGACCCGTCGGCCGACCGCTGCGGCCTGCTGGTCACGAACCTGGCGCGGATGGCGCTGACCGGGCCGCTGGTCGTGCAGCAGGACGCCGCGGCGCTGCCACCCGTCGCGCTCTTCGACGCGATCCTGCTCGACGCCCCCTGCACCGGCGAGGGGACCTTCCGCCTCGCCTCGCCGCGCTACGAGCCGCGCGGGGAGGCCGGGCTGGGCCCGGCGCGCGCGCTGCAGCGCCGGCTGCTCGCGCGCGCGCTCGACCGGCTCGCGCCGGGCGGGCGCCTCGTCTACGCCACCTGCTCGTACGCGCCGGAGGAGAACGAAGAAGTCCTCGCCGACGCGCTCGCCGCGCGCGACGACGTGACGCTGGTCCCGCTGCCGGACGGCATGCCGGGGCAGCCCGGCCTCACCGCCTGGAATGGGCTGCGCTTCCCCTCCCGGATGACGCTGGCGCGGCGGCTGTTCCCGCACCACACCGGCTCGTGGGGGTTCTTCCTGGCGAAGCTGGAAAAGCGTGCGGGCGACGCCTCGGCCGACGGCGCCACCCCCGTCCAACCCCCCGCCGACGACCCCGAGGCCCGCGCCGAGCTGGCCGCCGTCCTCGCCGACCGCTTCGGCGTCGACGCCGACGCCGCGCTGGCCGACCAGGTCGTCACCGCGCGCGGCCGCGACCTGTGGCTCCTGGCGCGCTCCGCCGCGCCAGGCGACCGCGACGTCGACCTCTCCGCGCTGAAGGTCGTCGCGCCGGGGATGCGTGCGCTGCACCGCACCAACACCGGCCCGCGCGTGACCAACAGCCTGCTGCGCTGGCTCGGCCCGCGGATCACGCAGCGCGTCGTCGAGCTGGACGCGGAGACCGCTCGGCGGCTGCTGACGGACGGCCCGCTCCCCTGCCCCGACCCGGCGCTGCGCGGCGGCGTCGCGGTGCGCGTCGACGGCGTCGTCGTCGGCGCCGGTCACATCAGGGAGGGGGTGCTCCAGTTCGAGATCCCCGCGGCCTGGCGCTGAGCTCGGACCACACCGCCTTCGCCGCGATCCCGCCGAACTGAGCCGCCGCGCGCAGCCACCCCTTCCGCGCCGCCGCGCGCTGGAGGGCCCAGCCCGCCACCGTCTGCGGGGGTGTCGTGCGCTCGGCCTCCGGCCGCGCCGCCAGCCGCAGCGCACCCCCCGCGCAGGTCACGACGCAGACCCCGCAGCCGATGCAGCGCTCGTCCGTCACCGCCACGGCGTCGTCGCGTGCGACGATCGCGCCGGTCGGGCAGCGCTCGACGCAGGTCCCGCAGGCGAGGCACTCGCCCGCCTCCACCTCGGCCACCCAGTTGCTGCGGATCAGGAAGTTCGGCGCCTCGAACTCCGTGATCCCGCGCAGGAACCCGCAGCAGCAGGGGCAGCAGTTGCAGATGAACATCGGCCCGGTCCGCACGTTGTAGGTGCAGTGGACCAACCCCTCCTGCTCGAAGCGGTCGAGCAGCGCCAGCGCCTCTTCGCGCTCGATCCGCCGCCCGCACGCGGGGAAGTCCTGCAGCCCCGCGGGGTCGGGCGAGATCGCCAGGCACGTCTCCGGCGTGTGGCTGCAGGGCGATCCGAGCGTCGCCTGCTCCTTGCGGCAGATGCAGGGCATCACGCGGAACGAGCCGCCGTCGTCCAGGATCGAGCGGACGCTCTCGTAGGGCAGCACCGCGGGCGGGGCGTCGATGTGCACGCCGACGGGCACGACGCGCGCCATCCCCGGGCGGTGGCCGCCCAGGGACTTCATCAGCGCCGGGAAGTACTCCTCGACCAGTTCGGCCAGCTCGCGGTCCATGCGCGGCAACTGGAACTCGTAGATGCCGATCACGAAGGGGACCAGCGCGTAGCGCATCCCGCCCGGGCGCGGGACCGCCAGCACCTGCCCCTTCGCCGCCATCTCCTCGAGCTGGCCGCGCAGCGCTTCGACCGGCCGGCCGGTGCGCCGCGCGATCGCCTCGACCCGCTCCGGCACCGGCAGCATCGCCGCCGCCAGCTCCGCCTCGTCGGGCGCGAAGATGTGCTCCAGGATCCGCAGCTCGACCCCGCTCTCGGTCGCCGGGAAGCCGTGCGGGAGGGCGTCGAGCGCGGCCGCCAAGCGCCGGTATGCGTCGTCCATCGCCGCCTCCGGGCCCACGGTACCACCGGGCGGGACTCCGGGGTGGTCCGCCGCAGTTCGGGTTCGCGTCCGCCGCGGTTCGAGTTCGCATCCGCGCCCGGCGCCCGCGATCCGCGCCCTACATTCGACGTGATGAGACCCGCCGCTCGCATCGCAGGGCTTGTCCGGATCGCCCGGACCCTCGCCCGGTTCGGCGCCCTGCTCGTGGTCGCGCTCGCCGCCACGACCGCGCCGGCGCGCGCCGCCGTCCAGCCCCCCGTCCTCAAGTGGCAGAAGGGGGGCTGCTTCACGAGCTGGTGCGAGACCGGCTGGTACTCGTCCCCGGCCGTCGCCGACCTCGATCGCGACGGCACGCCCGAGGTGATCGGCTCCGCCTACTCGATCGTCGTGCTCGACGGCCGCACCGGTGCGCTGGAGTTCCGGATCAGCTCGGGCCACGACCGCTCCCAGCCCGGCGCCTCGAACGTCGGCCGCACCTGGCCGGGGATCGTCGCCGGCGATCTCGACGGCGACGGCAGCCTCGAATTCGCCAGCGCGCACTCCGGCGGCTGGGTCTCGGTCTACGACGCGCAGGGCTACTTCAAGGCCGGCTGGCCGCGCCAGGCCACGACCTCCGAGCTGCGCGGCCTGGGCGTCCACGACCTCGACGGCGACGGCAAGCTGGAGGTGATCGTCACCGCGGCGATCGGGTCGCAGACGAACACCTGGATCTACAGCGCGGGCGGCGTGCTGCGCGCCGGCTGGCCGCAGCTGGCCAGCGGCGCGCCCGGCTACGCCTGGGGCGTCTACAACGCCAACGCCGCCGCCGGTGACCTGGACGGCGACGGCACCGGCGAGCTCGTCGTCCCCTCCGACGTGCACTACCTCTGCGCCTACGAAGCGAACGGCCAGCCGATCCCGGCCAGCACCGTCTTCGGCGCCGGCAAGGTCTGGGGCCAGGTCGGGGTCTGGGAGAGCCAGGTCCCCGAACTGCGCGGCTGGGGCGCCTGCGACGGTTTCCGCGCCGAGAGCTACCGCACCAATTTCGCGGACGGTGCGGCGGTGCTGGCCGACGTCGACGGCGACGGGTCGCTGGAGGTCGTCGTCACCGGCAACACCTACGACTGCTCGCACGACCCGTACCTCAGCCGCTACCACGGCGTGCACCTCTTCAACCGCGACCGCAGCCGCTACAACAAGGCCGGCCGCGACTGGCGCTCGCCGCCCATCGACACCGGCGCGCCGATCGCGGAGGACTACAACACGATCGAGTCGGCCGAGCCGAACCCCGCGGTCGCCGACCTCGATGGAGACGGGACGAAGGAGATCGTCTACAGCGCCTACGACGGGCGCGTCCACGCCTTCTGGCTCGACAAGACCGAGCACGGGAGCTGGCCCTACGCCGTCTACCGCGCGGCGGACGGCTTTTTCCGCTTCGCCTCCGAGCCGGCGATCGCCGATCTCGACGCCGACGGCAAGGCGGAAGTGATCGTCGCCTCGTGGACGCAGAAGGGGAGCAACGCCCGCGGCCGGCTCACGATCCTGTCGTGGGACGGCAGGCTGCTGCAGCAGGTCGACCTCCCCGCGCCGTTCGGCGGCGGCGACTGGAATGGGGCGCTGGCCGCCCTGACGCTGGCCGACCTCGATGGGGACGCGGACCTCGAGGTGGTGCTCAACACCGCCCACAGCGGACTCGTGGCGTACGACCTGCCCGGCACCGCCGGGGCGCGCGTGCTCTGGGGCTCCGGGCGCGGCGGCTTCCTGCGCGGCGGGGCCTGCGCGCAGCCGCGGCCGGCGGAGGTGCGCGACTCGCTGCGCGTCGCGCGGAGCGGCGCGGCCGACATCCGGCTCACCTGGAGCGCGACGGCCGGCGCGGCCAGCTACCGCGGGTACCGCTCGACCTCGGCGCAGATGACCGGCGCGACGCGGATCGGCGAGACGACGGCCCTGTCGCTGATCGACTTCGGGGCGCAGCAGGACGGCGTGCGCGCGGTCTTCTACCAACTGCGCGGCGCCAACGGGTGCGGGGTGGAGTAGGGCCAGGGCGGTTTACCTCTCCGCCCCCGACCGATTCACGCGGATCGACAGGTGTACACTCCGCGCGCCCGGATTCGCCTGCCCGTGCAGCGCGACGTCGAGGAAGGAGCCGCCATGAGTGAACAGGGGCCGCCGCCGATCCCGCCGATTCCGCCGATTCCGCCCCCACCGCCTCCGGCAGCCCCCGACCCGGGCAACCGGACGATCATGTTGATCCTGGCCTACCTCGGGCCGCTCGCGCTGGTTCCGTTGCTCGCGGAGAAGGACGACCGCGAGGTGCAGTGGCATGCGAAACACGGCCTGGTGCAGTTCGCCGCGTTCCTGGTCGCCTTCGTCGGGTTGAGCGTCATCAGCTCGATCGGCATCCTCTGCGTTTTCTCGATCTTCATCCCGTTCCTCGGGCTGGCCTGGATGATCGTCACCATCGTGTCGATCGTGAAGGCCTTGAACGGGCAGCGGTTCGTAATCCCGGGGATCTCGCCGCTCGCCGACAGGTTCTGAGCCGGGATCGTCACCGCTCGCCCCGGAACCCCCCTCGGGGGACCCCTTCGCCCGGCGCGGCGGCTCGCGGTAGCCTTCCCCTCCCCGCGGAGGCCCCTCACAGTGTTCCGTCCAGGTCCCGGAGCCGTCGTCGCGCTCGGCCTGCTCTTCGCCACGGGCGGTGCCGGCTGCGGCGCGGCCACCCCCGAGCCGCCGCCGAAGCCCGCGGCCGCCCCCCTCCCCGCCCGCTTCACCGAGGCCGCGACCCGGATCGTCCAGGCCGCCCGCGCCGACGAGGCTTCCTACCGCCGGCTGCAGGAGCTGTGCGACCGGATCGGCCACCGCTCGGCCGGGACCCCGTCCTACGACCGCGCCGCCGCCTGGTCGGTCGAGCAGTTGAAGGCCTCCGGGATGGCCGACCCGCGGCTGGAGGAGGTCCCGATCAACCGCTGGGAGCGCGGGCGCGAGTCGCTGGCGCTGCTCACCCCGGGCGGGCCGCGCGCGATCCCGATGCTGGGGCTCGGGAAGAGCATCGGGACCCCGGCCGAGGGGATCACGGGCGAGGTCCTGGTCGTCCGCGACTTCGACGAGCTGGAGCGGGTCAAGGACAAGGTCAAGGGGAAGATCGTCCTGTACAACATCGCGATGCGAGAGCGGACCGAGAGCTTCGGCGGCTACGGCGAGGCGGTTGCCTACCGCGCCAGCGGCGCGGTGCGCGCGGCCGAGCACGGCGCGATCGCGGCGCTGGTCCGCTCGGTCACGACGCGCAGCATGCGCACGCCACACACCGGGATGATGAGCTACCAGGACGGCGTCCCGCAGATCCCCGCCGCCGCGATCCCGATCGAGGATGCGATGTCGTTCCAGCGGATGCAGGACCGCGGCGACCGAATCACGGTGCGGCTCTTCATGGAGGCGAAGAACCTCCCCGAGGGGCCCAGCCCCAACGTGATCGCCGAGCTGCCCGGGCGCGAGAAACCGGAGGAGATCGTGCTGATCGGCGCGCACCTCGACTCGTGGGACGTCGGCTGCGGCGCGCACGACGACGGGGCGGGGGTGACGATGGTGATCGACGCCGCACGGCTGCTCAAGGAGCTGGGGCTGACGCCGCGGCGCACCGTGCGCGTCGTGCTCTTCACCAACGAGGAGCGCGGCGTCGACGGCGGCCGCGGCTACGCCGAGCGGCACCGGGCCGAGGCAGCGAAGCACTTCGCCGCGTTCGAGACCGACAGCGGCGGGTTCCGACCGAAGCGGATCGGGATCGGCGGGACCGACGAGGCGGTCGCGATGGTCCAGCGCTACGCCCCGCTGTTCGAGCCGCTGGGGCCGGTCGAGCTGGGCAAGGGGGGCGGCGGCGCCGACATCTCGTTCCTGGGAAGGGACGGCGTTCCGCTGCTGGGGCTGGGGACCGAGAGCGAGCACTACTTCGACTTCCATCACAGCGACGCCGACATGGTCGAGGCGGTCGACCCGACCGACTACCGCGAGTCGCTCGCCGCCGTCACGCTGATGACCTTCGTGCTGGGCGAGATGGACGAGACGCTGCCGCGGACGCCGCCGCCGCCGCCCGCGACGGCGCCGCCACCGGCGCCGGGGGGCGGGAAGTGAAGCGTCTGCTGCGACTCGCGGCCCTCGCGGGCGCGCTCGCCGGCGCGCTCGCCTGCTCGTCCGGCGACCGGCCCGCCGGACCGCGCGCCCTCTCGGCCGAGCAGCCGCTGCGCGTCGCGGTCACGCTGCGCCCGCTCGAGCTGATCGTGCGCGAGCTGGTCGACCCGGCCGACGCGGCGCTGGTCCGGATCGACACGCTGATCCCGGCCGAGGCGACGCCGCACGGCTTCGACCCGCCGCCGGCGCAGGTCGCGGCGCTGGAGCGGGCCGACCTGGCCGTCTCGATCGGCTACGGCCTCGACGGCTGGGCCGAGATGGTCCGCGGCGCGCGCCCGCTGATCGTCTTCGCTTCGCTCGAACCGGAGGGCGAGGCCGCCGGCATCCCCTCGCACGGGATGCCGCCCCACGCCCACCCGACGCACCACCCGTCCGCCGATCCGCACCTGTGGTTCGACCCGACGCTGGTCGCGCCGCTGGCCGAGGCGGTGACGGCGGCGCTCAAGGCGCAGCTCGCGCCCGGCGCCGACGGTGAGGCGCTGGCCGCGCGGCTCGACGCGCGGCTCACGCGCTTTCTGCAGATCGTCGCGGAGACCGACGAGATGACACGCGCGACCCTCGCCCCCTACCAGGGGCGCGGGATCGTCACCTTCCACGACTCGCTGCACCGTTACGCCGACCGCTATGGGTTGGTGATCGCGGCGGTGTTGAAGCCGATCGAGGGGGTCGAACCGGCCCCGGCCGATCTCAAGCAGACGATCGACGAGGTCAGGGATCACGGGATCACGACCCTCTTCGTCGAGCCGGAGTATCCGACCACCGCGGCCGAGCGCGTGGCCGAGCAGTCCGGCGTGCGCCTGCTCTCGATCGACACGCTCGGCATGAACGCCCGGAGCTGGCAGCAGATGATGGAGGTCCTGGCGCGGACGGTGGCCGAGGGGATCGGTGAGCAGCCCTGACGGCGCGCGGCTCGCGGCGCTCCCCGCCGCGAAGCCGGCCGTGGCCCTGGCGGGCGCCAGCTACACCTATCCGCGCGGCCAGGTGGCGCTGGAGGAGGTCGACCTCGACGTCCCGCCCGGCACGCGGCTGGGGATCTTCGGCCCCAACGGCGGCGGCAAGTCGACGCTGCTGCGGCTGGTGCTGGGGCTCCTGACGCCGCAGGAGGGGCGAGTCGAGGTCTTCGGGCGCCCGCCGCACGACGCGGTCCGCGACGGCCTGGTCGGCTACGTCGCGCAGCGCCAGTCGGCCGAGCTGCGCGCGCCGCTCTCGGTGCGCCAGGTCGTCGCGATGACCGCCGCGCACGGCGTCCCGGCGTGGGCCCCGCTGCCGCGCGCGGCTGCCCAGCGCGTCGAGCGCGTGATGGAGCTGGCCGGCGTCGCCGACCTGGCGGAGCGGCCGATCGGCGCGCTCTCCGGCGGCCAGCAGCAGCGGGTCTTCATCGCCCGCGCGCTGGCCGGCGCGCCGCGCCT
>JALOKP010000183.1 GCA_025456425.1 Acidobacteriota bacterium
TTCACGCGCGACCATTGTCGCGCGCCGGTCAGCCGGCCGCGACCTCCGGCCACTCGCCGTTGCGGCGCATCCGCTCGATCCGGCGCAGGACCAGCCGGCGCTTGAGCGGCGACATCCGCTGCAGGAAGGTGATCCCGTCGAGGTGGTCCAGCTCGTGGCAGATCGCGCGAGCGAAGAACCCCTCGGCCTCGCCCTCGATCGGCCGGCCGTCCAGGTCGATCCCGGCGTAGCGGACGCGCAGCGGCCGCGAGACGTTCTCGTAGATCCCCGGGAACGAGAGGCAGCCCTCCTCCCCGTCCTGCTTGCCCGTCGCCTCGACCACCCGCGGGTTGACGAAGACCTTGACCTGGCCCGGCTCCTCCCCCGCGGTCAGGTCGATCACCATGATCCGGCGCCGATCGGCGACCTGGTTCGCGGCCAGCCCGACGCCCGGCTCGGCGTGCATCGTCTCGACCATGTCCTGGACCAGGGTCCGGATCTCGTCGGTGATCTCGGTGACCTCGCGCGTCGGCTCGAGCAGCACGGGGTGCGGATAAGCGACGATCGGGCGGACGGCCATGGCTGAATTCCCCGGGGCGCGCTCCCGCGCGCCCGTCAGCGCAAGCTAGCATCGGCATCGGGACCGAGCAAACCTCCCGCCCGATGCGTCCCCTGGCGAGGACGATCATCGCGGCGAGAGGACGGGAGGGGCCCGGCCACCGCACGGTCAAGCCCTTGTCCTCCAGATATTTGGGTGGCAGGTCAGGCCGCCTTACAGGGCGGAACGAAGTTTGCAGCCGGATCCTGGCGCTGGAGGGATCCATGAACCGCCCCGCACCCGCCATCCCCCGCCGGATCGTCGACGCCCGCGCCGCCGGCGCCGCACTCGCCGCGTGCGCCGCGCTGGTCGCGGCCCTTCCCGCCGAAGCCCGCCCGCCGGTCTCCTACTCGACCGAAGAGCCGGTGCCGGTCCCGTCGTCGCTCGCCCCCGCCGCCAGCTCCCCCAGCGCACCGTTCGCACGCGTGCGTTACCAGGAGGGTGGGGTCGAGATCCGACAGGGGGGCGACCTGCCGCAGGCGGTCGACGTCAACTACCCGGTCTTCGCCGGCGACCGGATCGCGACCGACTCGGGCCAACGGGCCGAGCTCCAGCTGCCCGACGGCACGCTGCTGCGGATCGACCGCGACACCGCGGTCGCGTTCGACGACTTCGCCGCGCAGGACGGCGGAACCTCGGTCGTCTCGCTGGCGGTGGGGCAGCTGCAACTGGTGATCGGAAACGCGCGCGGCGGCGACGGGCTGCGCGTCGACACGCCGTCGGCGTCGATCTACCCGCTCGACGCGAGCTCGCTGCGGATCGACGTCGATCCGGGCGACATGGTCCGCGTCTCGGTGTCGAGCGGGCGGGTCGAAGTTGCGGCCGAGGCCGGGTCGGTCGTGCTGGTGAGCGGCGAGCGGACCGCCGTCGGGCCGGGCGCCGCGCCACGCGATCCCTGGCGCTACGCTTCCGGCGCGCGCGACAACTTCGACGCCTGGACTCTCCAGCGCGAGATCGACGACCCGCTCGCGGTCACGACCGCGGACGTCGGCGCGGAGTACGAGGCGCTGCCCGAAGAGGTCCAGCCCTACTACGGCGAGCTGTCCGGCAACGGGAACTGGGTCTACACCGAGGACTACGGCTGGGCCTTCCAGCCCAGTGTCGAGAGCGACTGGCAGCCTTACCAGGACGGCCAGTGGGTTCCGAGTCCCGGCGGCGACCCGGTCTGGGTCGGGACCGAGCCCTGGGGCTGGGCGACCTGGCGCTACGGCAGCTGGAACTTCAACGCCGGCTTCGGCGGGTGGCTCTGGGTGCCCGGCTCGACCTGGGTCCCGGCCAACGTCTGGTGGTACTACGGCCCGAGCTACGTCGGCTGGGTCCCGGTCGGGTACTGGGGCTGGCCGGTCTACGGGTGGTACGGCGGGTACTGGGGTTCGCCCTGGTTCGACACCTGTCCCTGGACCTTCGTCGGCTACAACGACTTCTGGTACAACCCGGTCCCGCGCGCGGCGGTGTCGCGCGACCGGATCCTGAACCCCGAACTCGACCGCGGCGTGGTCTCACGCGAGGCGATCCCCTCCCCCGAGGGGCGGCGCGCGCGGGCGGGTGACCGCGAGGGCCGCGAGACGCTCGATCGGGGCGTCTACGAGCGGGCCCGCCAGCGGGCCGAGCGCGGCGATCGCGACGTGCGGCCGGTGCCGCGCGGCTCGGTCGAGGACGAGATGCGGCGCGAGCGCGGCGGCGCGACGCCGGGGACCCGCTCGGGGTCCAGGGGCGCAGTGCCGTCCGGCCGGCGCGACGCCGTCGGGCGTGGCAGCGGCGAGCGGCCGGCCGCGGGTGCAAAGCCGCCCGCTGCCGGCACCCCGCGCGCCGGCAGCGGCAAAGTCGACGGCCGGAGCACGGCGCCGCGGGGTCCTTCCGCCACCCCCACTACGCCGCCGGCGCGCCCGGGAGCGCCCCGCGCCCCGCGCCGCACCCTGCCCGAGGGGAGTGCCGAGCGCGAGCCGGGCCTCGCTCCGCGCATCCCGGGCCCCTCCCGGACGCCCGGCCCCGGCGCCGGGACCGTCACCCCCGGCGGGCCGCGCGCCCCGCGGGCTTTCCCGCGGGCCCCGGAAGGGGGCGTGGCCCCGCGCAGCGACGAGTCGGTGCGCCGGTTCTTCGGTCGCCTGTCGGAGGACACCCGGCTCGCTCCGCGCGCCCCGCGGCCTGCTCCGCTACGCCCGGGATCCGGCCCGAGCCGCGCCGGCGGCGTCGCGCCCACACCCCGCGTCCCGCGCCCGCAGGCCGGGAGCCCGGGAGTTCCGAAGGGCGCTCCCGCGCCGAAGGCGCCGTCGGCCGGATCCCGGGGCGGTTCCAGCGGTGGGGCCAAACCGCCCGCCGCGGCGCCCCGCTCGGGTTCGGGCGGGAGCCCGTCCCGCAGCGCCCCCGCTCCGCGGTCCGGCGGAGGCGGCCGATCTTCTTCCGGTTCGGGAGGGGGAAGCCGCGGCGGCGGGCACTCGGCCTCGCCGAAGCGCTGATCCGGTCAGCGGGCCGCGTCGCGCAGCGGACCCGCGGCCCGGCAGTAGACCTCTCGATTGAGCCGCGCCAGCGGCGGGCGACCGGCGTCGGCCAGGCTGCGCCCAAGCAGGTGAGAGCGGAGCTTCGATAGCCGGAAGCGGCCCGACTCCCGCGAGGCTCGATCGAGCAGCGCGAGGGCGCGGGCCCCGGCCTGCGGGTCGTAGTCTCCGGCGACCAGCGCGGCGAGCCCCTCGCCGTCCGCCAGTTGTTCGGCCTCGGTCCCGAACCCGACGCGGCAGGACAACTCGATCGCGTCGGCAAGCGGCCCTTCGTCGCGGCGCCGCCAGAACGACCAGGTCCGCGCGACCTCCCCGCGGTAGCGCCGGGCGATCCAGCCGTGACGCGCGAGCGACTCCTCGCGCCCCAGCACGAAGGCCAGCTGCGCCTCGTCCTCGAGCGTGCGCACCAGCCCGGTGCTCAGCACCAGGGAGCGGTCGGGCAGGGCGAGCAGGATCGGCTCGGGGGACGCCACGAAGCTCACCGGGCCGGCGGCCGTCCCGGGCAGAGCCGCCCGAACCGCGGCGACGTAGCGCTCCGCGGCGGGCTCCCGCATCCCGTCGAAACGCTCGGCGATCAGTTCGCGCAGCCGGGCCGCGAGCCGCTCACCGGCGACCGGGCCGGACTCCTCGGGCTCCCCCGCGCAGGGCCGCCCGCGGCCGGCGGCCGTACCGTGGGGCCGCGCGCAGGCGCGGCAGATCGTCTCGGCCTCGCCTCCGGGCGCGACGAGACCTCCGCACGCGGCGCACCACCCGCCCCCGGCGGGGAGCGCGAGCGCGGCTCGCTCGCGGCAATGCGGGCACGGCATCCCCTCCAGTTCGGCACCGCTGGTGGCGTCTTCCCCCCCGGTCCCGGCCGGCCCGCGCCAGAAGCCGGCGGGCAGCGCGGCGGAGCGGGCGCCGGGCGCCGGGCGCGGCGGGCGGGAAGCGGGTTCGCCCACGACCGGGCACACGGCTGCGAACGAGCTCTTCATACCCTCAATATGGGCCAGCGCGCCGCGGCGGACGAGCCGCCGGGCGGCCGGCGGCGGCTCGCTTGACCCTTCCGCCCGGGGCCTCTAAAGTTCCGGTTTTTGCCAGGTTGGCCGGAAATCCCGCCGATCGCTCCCCGCTCGCGCGCGCCGACCGCGGCGCCTCCCGCGCCGCGCAGCCGAGGCCTGACGCGCCCTGGGGAGCTTCGCGCCGCGGCCGCCTGCGCCGGCGGGCCACCCTCCGCCAGGAGCGACAGGAGCATGAAGGTCTACGACACGCGCGACATCCGGAACCTCGCCTTCGTCGGCCACGGTCACGCCGGCAAGACCAGCCTCGTTTCCTCCCTGCTGTTCGCGGCGCACGCGACCGACAAGCTGGGCTCGGTCGCGGAGGGCAGCGCGCTGACCGACTTCGATCCCGACGAGATCGAGCGCAAGGTGAGCATGGCGCTCGCCGTCGCCGCCGCCGGGTGGAAGGACACCAAGCTGAACCTGATCGACGCCCCGGGCTACGCCAACTTCATCGGCGAGGCCGCGGCCGCGATGCGCGCCGCAGACGCGGCGCTGCTGGTCGTGCACGCGATCGACGGCGTGGCGGTCCAGACCGAGCGGATGTGGGAGGACGCGGAGCGGGCCGGCCTGCCCGTCCTGATCGTGGTCTCGGCGCTCGACCGCGAGCGCGCGTCGTTCGCCGACGCCGCCGCGCGGATCGCGAAGCGCTTTGGCCGGGCAGCGCTCCCGGTCGCGCTGCCGATCGGCGAGGAGTCCCGGGTCCAGGGCGTCGTCTGCCTGGTCTCCGGGAAGGCCTACCTGTCCCGGCCCGGCTCGCCGGACGCGCAGGTCGCCGAACTCCCGGCAGAGATGAAGGGGGACTTCGACGAGGCGCGCGAGAAGCTGCTCGAGGCGGTCGCCGAGAGCGACGACGAGCTGATGAATGCGTTCCTCGAGAACGGCACGCTGGACGACATGCAGTTCGCAGCGGGGCTCCAGAAGGCGATCGCCGGGCGCAAGCTCTTCCCGATCTACGCGACCGCCGCCACCGCCTGCTGGACGCCCTCGTCCAGTTCGCCCCCTCGCCGGCCGACCGGCCGCCGGTCCAGGTGAAGCTCGAGTCGGGCGAGGAGGCCGAGCGCACGGCCGATCCCGCCGGCCCGCTCACGGCGCAGGTCTTCAAGACCTACATCGATCCCTTCGCCGGCCGGATCTCGCTGGTCCGGGTCTTTTCCGGCACGCTCGAGAAACTCGGCGGCCTCGCGGTCCCCCACGGCAAGGCCGGCGAGAAGCTGACCGAGGCGAAGGCGGGTGACATCGCGATGCTGGTCAAGCTCAAGGACACCCACACCGGCGACACGCTGGTCGCGGACAAGGCCCACGGCGCGCTGTTGCCGCCGATCCCCTTCCCGCGGCCGATGATCGCCTACGCGATCAAGGGCGAGGCCAAGGGGGACGACGAGAAGATCTCGGCCGCGCTGCAGCGCGTGGCGGAGGAGGACCCGACGCTCAAGCTCGACCGCGACCCGCGCTCGCACGAGCTGATGCTGGCCGGAATGGGGGCCGATCACGTCAAGATCGCGCTCGACAAGATCGCCAAGCGGGCCAATGTCAAAGCCACGTTGGAAAAGCCCAAGGTTCCCTACCTGGAGACGATCACCAGGAGCGCGCAGGACATGTACCGCCACAAGAAGCAGACCGGCGGCGCCGGGCAGTTCGCCGAGGTCCACATGCGGATCGACCCCCAGCCCCGCGGCGCCGGGTTCGAGTTCACATCGGAGATCTTCGGCGGCTCGATCTCGCGCAACTTCTGGCCGTCGATCGAGAAGGGCGTGCACCGGGTGCTCGACGGCGGCGCGATCGCCGGCTACCCGATGGTCGACGTCAAGGCCGTGATCTTCGACGGCAAGGAGCATCCGGTCGACTCGAAGGACATCGCCTTTCAGGTAGCCGGGCGCGAGGTCTTCAAGCTCTGCGTGCAGAAGGCCGGCCCGGTCGTGCTCGAGCCGATCATGAAGGTCGTCGTGACCTGCCCCGACGAGTGCATGGGCGACATCCTGGGCGACCTGACCCGGCG
>JALOKP010000073.1 GCA_025456425.1 Acidobacteriota bacterium
CTACGCCTTCTCGCTGCGCGTGACGGGGCCGCACCGGGTCGTGATCGGGCTGGCGCGGGAGGTCCTGGCGGTCCAGAAGACCGGCAGCGGCGGCGGGACGGTGACCAGCAACCCGGCCGGGATCGACTGCGGCGGCACCTGCAGCGCCTCCTTCCCGCGCGGGCAATCCGTCACGCTGACCGCCGCGCCGGCCGCCGGCTCGACCTTCGGCGGCTGGTCGGGCGGGGGTTGCGCGGGGACCGGCCCCACCTGCTCGGTGAGCCTGGCAGCCAGCGCCGCCGTCACGGCCCGCTTCGACGCCGTGACGCCGCGCTACGCGCTGACCGTCGCGAAGTCCGGTACCGGCACCGGCACGGTGACGAGCAGCCCCGCCGGGATCGACTGCGGCGCGGACTGCAGCGAGTCGTGGGACGCCGGCCAGCAGGTCACGCTGACCGCCGCGCCTGCCGGCGGTTCGTCCTTCGCCGGCTGGTCGGGAGGGGCCTGCGCGGGCACGAACCCGGTCTGCCAACTGACGATGAACGCCGCGGTCTCGGTCACCGCGGCCTTCCAGGCCGGAGCGCCGGTCAGCGATCAGACGATCGCCGACCTGGCCCTGGCCGGGCACGTCACCGCGAGCGCCGCCTACGCCGCGCTCGAGTTCGCGGTCCAGGGCGTCTGGGAGGCGAGCCGCCAGGCCGGCCAGCCCACGTTCACCGGAACGCTGACAGAGGTCGGCACGAGCGGCGCCTTCACGTACACCCCGACGCCGACCGACAAGCTGGTGGGGGTCTTCACCAGCGGCGTCCGGGTCGAGATCCGGATCATCCGCTTCACGGGTTACACCGGCGGCGACTGGAACGACTTCATGAAGGACCACGACGTCGCATTCGAGTTCTTCTCGGCCAACGTCGTGAACATCCGGATGGAGAGCCTCACGCTCCCCGGCACGGTCGGGGCGTACCAGTGGACCCGCACCTACCAGGGCGAGCTCGTGATCCGCGGGCAGGCCCAGCCCATCCAGCGCCGGGACGAAGGGAACGCCAAGAACTTCTCGCAGGAGACCGACTCCAGCTTCGAGACGCTCGAATATCGCACCGGCACGGTCGGGCTGGCCGGCGCGGTCGCGACGATCGACGACGCGGCCTGGTCGCTGACGATGAACAACTTCGCGGTCGGCCGGACCGTCCGCAACCAGCGCCGGACCTCCAACAGCTCGCTGCCCGCAGCGGGCGGCACGCTCAAGTTCGACGGCCTCGACGTCCGCTGGGAGACGGTGAACACGGTGGGCGATCCGGCCCCCTACCTGGGCGATCCGGGCTACTGGTACGCGCTGGGAGGCCTGCTGCAGGGCGGCGCGAAGATCGGCCAGATCCAGTTCGACGGGCCGGTCTCGGCCTACACCACCGGCCCGGCCGTGATCGTGAACCTCGGCGGCGGGCGCGCGGTCCGGCTGTGGAAGCCGATCGTCGGGCCGGGAGAGCAGCCCGTGCCGGTTTCGTGGGAGGGGCTGCTCGTCCGCCCGCCCGAGTGAAACGGACGGGGCGGCGGCGCCCGGCCGGCCCGCCGCCCCGTCCCGCTACTTCCGCTTGGCCTCGTAGACCCCGTCGGGCTGGATGAACGTGGCGCCCGTCGCCTTCCCGTCCTTCTCCACGAAGCGGACGCTGAACCCCTTCATCCCCTTCAGGTTGAACTCCGTCCCCTTGTAGGGAACCAGCTCGTAGGTCGGCTGCCCGGGGATCGATGCCACCAGCGCGCTGCCGCGCCGCGCCACGGTGATCGTCTGCGGGCCCAGCGAGTACTCGCCGACGAAGCGGTCCAGGAACGCCGCCTCGTTCATCGAGGCGGGAGGCTTGCGGGTGAAGACGATCGGGTCGACCGAGGTCTCCAGCGGCACGGTCACCGTCTCGATGTCCCCCTTGAGATTCCCGCCGAAGGCGATCAGCGCCCCTTTCAGTTCGGAGTCGGTGACACGGAAGACGTCGTAGTGCCAGTGCTCGAGCAGCGGCTTGAAGCCGTTGTACGACATCGCCAGCGCCTCCGGCCTGCCGGAGGCGGTGATCGTCAGCACGCCGTAGGCCGGGTGCTCGTACTCGGCGGCGTAGTCCGCCAGCGGGTGCGAAGGCCTCGTCCCGGCCCGGCGCTCGCCGGCCTGCGCCTTCACCGACTCTTTCTCCATCGCCTTCCCCTGCTCGCGCCGCGCCTTGAAGCGCGCGCTCCAGTCGATCGGCTCCAGTTCCAGGAACCGGTCGTGGATCGCGTCGGCCAGGATCATCGAAAGGGGCGTCCCGTTGAGATTGGTCAGGATCACGGCGCCGGCGCCCTCCTCTGGCATCAGCGAGACCATCGCCGAGAAGCCGTCGATGTTGCCGCCGTGGTGGATCCGGGCGTGGCCGCGGTAGGGCTGCACGAACCAGCCCAGGCCGTAGAGCACGATCGGCTTCTCGGCGAAGACGAAGGGGGTCTCGCCGACCATCTGCGGCTTGTGGGTCTCGGCCAGCTGCGTCGCGGAGACGATCGCGGTGCCGTCGAGCGTCCCGTCCCCCAGCTGGAACTTCAGCCACTGCGCCATGTCGTGGACGCTGGAGAAGATCGTGCCGGCCGGCCCCAGCGCCTGGATGTCGCGGTAGGCCATCTCGGCCAGTTCCTCGGTCTCCTTCTTCACCTCGTAGGGCTTGCTGACGTTGCCGGTCTTCGCCGCGTCGGGAACCGAGAAGACCGTGCTCTCCATTCCCAGCGGGACCAGGATCCGCTCGCGCGTGAAGGTCTCCCAGCTCGCCCCCGACAGCTTCCCGGCCAGGATCCCGGCCGTCATGTACATCAGGTTCTGGTACTGGAAGCGGTTGCGGACCGAGGCCGACGGCTGGAGGTACTGCAGGCGGCCGTACATCTCCTCCCGCGTGAAGCCGGAGCCGTACCACATCAGGTCGTGGCGCGGCAGGCCGGAGCGGTGGGTCGTCAGGTCGCGCGGCGTCATCAGCTTCGTCGCCGTCTCGTCCTGGAGCTGGAAGTCGGGCAGGTAGTTCACGACCGGCTTGTCCCACTCCAGCTTCCCTTCGTCGACCAGGATCGCCAGGCCCAGCGCGGTGAAGGCCTTGGTCGACGAGCCGATCGCGAAGAGCGTGTTCGCGTCGACCGGCAGCCCGGCCTTCGTGTCGCGCTGGCCGTAGCCGCGCTCCAGCACGACCCTCCCGTCCTTGACGATCGCGACCGCCACGCCCGGGACCTTCCACTCCTTCATCTGCGCCTCGACGAAGGCGTCGAACCCGGCCAGCAGCTCCTCGGGGCTCTTCCTGCCGGCCAGGGCCGCGTCCCCCTTGCGCACCAGCTTGAACGGGAAGTTCGCCCCGGCCTGGACGAACTGGCCGGCGATCGACTGGCCGTCCGCCGACAGCGTCCCCTGGAAGGTCGGCGTTCCGGGGATGCCGGCGATCGAGAAGCCGACCTCGTTCCCCTGCACCGTCACGTCGGCCAGCGCCAGGTCCTTCGCCCCCTGCAACGGGATGTCGATCTCGCCGGTCCAGGCGCCGTCCTGATCGGGCGCGAGGTCGACGATCACCCCCAGCTCCTGCCCAGGGATCTGGATCGCCCCCTCCCAGTGGCCGGCGGCGCCGGGCGCCTCGGCCGCGGCGGAGCCGGCGGCGAGCAGCAGGAACGGGGCGGCGAGGAGCGCGGCGCGGACGAGCGCGCGGCGGGAGTGCGGCGGGCGGACGCAGGGCGCGGGCATGGGACCTCCGAGAAGGTGCGATTATCGGTGGGAAGACGCCCCGGTGGCGCGCTCGATTACGGCCGCCCACCGCCCGGCGCGGACCGCCTGGCGCTGACCGCCCCGTGCGCCGTGATCAGCAGCATCCCGGTCGCCCGCCCCTGCTCGGGCGAGAAGACCGCGCGCGCCCCCGAGCCGTCGGCCGCCCGGTACTCGGTCCCGCGGTAGGGGGCCAGCTCGATCGCGAGTCCGTCGGCAGTCTCGACCAGCAGCCCCTTGCCGCGCTGCGCCACCCGCAGGGTCGTGCCGTCCGCTTCGTAGCTCCCGACGAAGCGCGCCAGGTAGTCCGGATCGGACATCACCGGCGAGGGCCGGCGGCGGAAGACGATCGGGGAGGCCGACTCCTCCAGCGCCACCGCGACCGTCTCGACGTCCCCCTGCAGGTTCGTGCCGAACTGCAGGAACGTCGGGTTCTGGGCCGGCAGCCGGCCCATCGGGGCGCGGAAGGTGTCGAAGTGCCAGTGCGAGATCTCGCTCGTGATCCCGCCGAAGTTCACCGCGAGCCCGCCGTCCTTGAAGATGACGTGGAGCGCGCCGTAGGCGGGGTGGGTGTATTCGCCGGCGTAATCGGCCATCGGGTGCGAGGGGACGGTCCCGGCCTTGCGGTCGATCGCCTGGGCCTCGTCGAGCGCCGTGCGGGCGGCGCGCTGCTGATCCTGCCAGCGACGCAGCCGCGCGCTCCACGCGGAGGGCGGCGCGCCCAGCAGCCGGTCCGCGGCCTCGAGCGCGAGCGCGAGCGGGAGCATCGAGTTGTCGCGGTTGGCCAGGACCGCGATGCCGAAGCCGTTCCCCGGCACGACCATCACGACCGCGGAGTAGCCGTCGACCATCCCGTCGTGCCCGTAGGCCGGCCGGCCGCGGTAGCTGGTGACGCGCCAGCCCAGGCCGTAGGCGTCGTTCGTGAACTCCGGGAACGGCAGCGGCTCGGCCACGACCTGCGCGCGGTGCAGCTCGTTCCACTGCCCGGGCGAGACCAGCCGGATTTCGCCGGCCCGCCCGCGGTCGAGCTGGAACGCGAGCCAGGCCGCCAGGTCACGCGCGGTCGACGCCAGCGAGGCGGCGGGCGCGATCCCGGTCAGGTCGAGGAACGGCGTGCGCACCAGCTCGCCGTCGCGCTCGGCGTAGCCGCTGGCGAATTGCGGCGAGCTGCCGGTGGCCTGGGTCCAGAAGCCGGTCGCTCCCATTCCCAGCGGGACCAGCAACCGCTCCTTGAGCAGGTCCTCCCAGCGGCGGCCACCGGCCTGCTCGGCCATCCGCCCCGCGACCATCACCATCAGGTTCTGGTACTGCGCGCGGTCGCGGAGCCCCGCCGTCGGCGGCAGGTAGCGCAGCCCGGCGTAGAGCGCGTCGCGGGTCTGGCCCGAGCGGTACCAGGTCATGTCGTGGCGCGGCAGGCCGCTGCGGTGCGTCAGCAGGTCGCGCAGCGTCAGCGTCTCGGTGGCCACCGGGTCGGCCATCCGGAAGTCGGGCAGCACCTCGGCCACCGGGCGGTCCCAGGCCAGCAGCCCCTCGTCGACGAAGGTCGCCAGCAGCGTCGCGGTGAACCCCTTGGTGATCGAGCCGATCGCAAAGCGGGTGTCGGGGGTGACGGGCGCGCCGGTGTCGCGGTTCGCGACCCCGAACCCCTCGAGCAGGACGGGCCCCGCCGGGCCGACGATCGCGACCGCCGCGCCCGGCACGTTCCACGCCGCCAGCTCCTGCCGCACCTGCGCGTCGAACCCCTCGAGCGGATCGGCGGGCCCGCGCCGGGCCTCGGCCGCCGGGAGGGCGGCGAGCGCGAGACCCAGGCCGAGCGCGAGCGCCGGCGCGAGGGCCAGCCGCCGCGGCGCCGGCCGCGCGGGGCGGGCGGGCGGGTGGCTCATGCCAGGTTGTCTCCGTCGGGCGGGCCGGGCGGCAGCCGGCCGTAGGTGTCCGCCAGCGCGCGGAACCGGGCCTGGGACGCGCCGTCGAGCTGCGCGGGAAGCAGGCGCCAGCCCCAGTTGGCGCCGGTCGTCCCGGGCGCGTTCATCCGCGCCTCGGAACCGAGTCCGGCGAGGTCCTGGTGCGGGACGATCGCCAGGTCGGCGACCGACGCCAGGGCCAGCCGGATCATCGCCCAGTGCGGCTCGCTGCCATCGCCGTCGGCGTAGCGCCAGAAGAACTCGCGCTCGCCCGGGGTCGCGTCCTCTTCCAGCCAGCCGCGGGCCGTGTTGTTGTCGTGCGTCCCGGTGTAGACCACCAGGTCGCGCCGGTGGTTGTAGGGGAGGAACGCGCCGCGCGCCGTCGGGTCGAACGCGAACTGCAGGATCGCCATCCCGGGCAGCCCGAACTCCTGCCGCAGCGCGATCACGTCGGGCGTGATGTGCCCCAGGTCCTCGGCCACCAGCGGCAGCCCGCCGAAGCGCTCGCGCGCTGCAGCCAGCAGCGCACGGCCCGGCGCCGGCTCCCAGTGCCCGCCGCGCGCGGTGTCGTCGTCCGGCGGCACGGCCCAGTACTCGGAGAAGCCGCGGAAGTGGTCCAGGCGCGCGGCGTCGGTCAGCTCCAGCGCGCGGCCGAGGCGGTCGAGCCACCAGCGGAAGTTCGACCCGGCCAGTGCGTCCCAGTCATAGACCGGGTTGCCCCAGAGCTGCCCGTCCTCGCAGAAGTAGTCGGGCGGGACACCGGCGACGGCCAGCGGCCGCCCCGCGTCGTCGAGCCGAAACCACTCGCGCTGGGCCCAGACGTCGGCGCTGTCGTGCGCGACGAACATCGGCAGGTCGCCCATGACCGAGACGCCCCGCGCCCGGGCCCGCTCGCGCAGCGCGTCCCACTGCCGCGCGAACAGGAACTGCGCGAACTCCTCGGCGTCGACCCGTTCGGCGTGCTCGGCCCGCCAGCGTGCCAGCGCCCGCGGCTCGCGCTGCGCCAGCGGCCCGGGCCACTCGGTCCAGGGGGCGCCGCCGTGCGCGGCCTTGAGCGCCGAGAACAGCGCGTCGTCCAGCAGCCAGCCCGAGTTGTCGCGGCGGAAGGCCTCGTAGCGCGCCTCGAGCCCGCCCGGCGGCTGCTCGCGGAAGCGCCGGAAGGCCAGAGCCACGAGCCGCTCCTTGAGGTCGATCACGCGCCCGAAGTCGACCCGCCCCTCGGGGAACGGCTCGCGCGGCAGGTCGTCCGGCGCGAGCAGGCCGTCGGCGACCAGCGCCTCGGGGCTGATCAGGAGCGGGTTGCCGTCGAACGAGGAAACCGCCGCGTAGGGGGAGTCGCCGTGCCCGGTGCTCTGCAGCGGCAGGACCTGCCACCAGCTCGCCCCGGCTTCCGCCAGCCAGTCGACGTAGCGGTGCGCGGCCGGGCCCAGATCGCCCACGCCGAATGGCCCGGGAAGGCAGGTCGGGTGCAGCAGCACGCCGCAGGCGCGGGGGAACTCCACGGACACTCCTCTCTAGATCACGGTCCCGTCGGGAATGACGGCGTTCTTGACGACGATCACGATCCCGTCCCGGATCGCCCAGCCGTCACCCTGGGCCTCTTCCAGCCCCCGCGAGTTGACGAGCCGGACGTTCCGCCCGATGCGCGCGTTCTTGTCGACGATCGCACGCTCGATCACCGTCCCCTCGCCGATCCCGAGCGGCGGCGATCCCTGCGGGACCTCGGGCGGGTCGACGTCGATGCCCATCAGGAGCGAGCCGCGCACCGTCGCGTGGCTGATGCGGGAGCGCACGCCGATCACCGAACGCTCGATCGTCGAGTGCTCGATCCGGCCGCCGTCGGCGATCAGCGCCTGGTCGAAGCTCCCGCCGTGGATCGTCGTGCCCGGCAGGAAGCGGGGGCGGGTGTAGAAGGTCCAGTCGGGATCGTAGAAGTCGAACGGCGGGTCGGGAGCGACGAGGTCCATGTGGGCGTCGTAGAACGCGCCGATCGTCCCGATGTCGCGCCAGTAGCCGTCGAAGACCATCGCCTGCACGCGCCCCTCGCCGACCAGCGAGGGCAGGATGTGCCGGCCGAAGTCGTAGCCCCGGTCGAGCACGCGATCGAGCACCTTCTTGTCGAACAGGTAGATCCCCATCGACGCCAGGTAGGGGCCGCCCGCCGCGATCCCGAAGCGGGCCAGCAGCGACCGGTCGACCTCCATCCCGGCGCGGGCCTCCGGAGTGGCCGGCTTCTCGCGGAATTCGACCACGCGGCCCGAAGGGTCGACGCGCACCGCGCCGAAGCCCGCGATCTCCTCCTGACCGCAGGGCAGCACCGCGATCGTCACGTCGGCCTGTTTCGCGAGGTGCTCGCGCAGCAGCGCGCGGTAGTCCATCCGGTACATGTGGTCGCCGGAGAGGATCAGCACCAGGTCGCCCGGGGTGTCGGTGAGAAAGCGGCGGTTCTGGCGCACCGCGTCGGCCGTCCCCTGGAACCAGTTCTCGTCGTCGGGGGTCTGCTGAGCGGCCAGCACCTGGACGAAGCCGCGCGAGAACGGGTCGAAGCGGTAAGTCCCGGCGATGTGGCGGTTGAGCGAGACCGAGTTGAACTGCGTGAGCACGAAGACGCGGTCCATCCCGGAGTGGAGGGCGTTGCTGATCGGGATGTCGATCAGCCGGTACTTGCCGGCAATCGGGACGGCCGGCTTGCTCCGCAGCCAGGTCAGCGGCTCGAGCCGCGTACCCCGTCCGCCCCCCAGGATCACGGTCACGACGTCCTGCGCCCGGGTTCCCGGCTCTGCCATCGGCTCCGTCCCCGGCGCGGGAGGCCCGCGCCGCCGCGAAGTTATCACGGGACCGGCTCCGGCTCCCGCAGCCGGTTTCGGGCGGGTTAGACTGCCCGCATGCCTCACTTCGACGTCGTCATCATCGGGGGCGGTCCGGCCGGCGAGCGGGCCGCCATCCAGGCCGCGCGCCACCGCCGGCGGTCCGCGATCGTCGAGCGCGCCCACGTCATCGGCGGCACGCGGATCAACTGGGGCACGATCCCCAGCAAGACGCTGCGCGAGAGCGCGATGTACGTCCACGGGCTGAAGAAGAGCAGCCTGTACGGCATCCGGATCGAGTTCCCCGACGAGATCACGATCGCCGACTTCATGACCCGCGAGCGCGCCGTGGTCCAGCAGGAGCTCGAGCTGGCCACCCGCGCGCTCGACCGCTACCAGGTCCAGGTCTTCCGCGGGGCGGGCCGCTTCGTCGACGCGCACACCGTCGCCGTGCACGGCGCCGACGGCCGGACCCGCGCGCAGCTGACCGGCGACGTGGTCGTGATCGCCACCGGCACGCGCCCGGCCCGCCCGGCCGACGTGCCGTTCGACGGCCGGACCGTCGTCGACAGCGACACGATCCTCGCCGTCCCGCGCATGCCGCGCTCGATGATCGTACTCGGCGCGGGCGTGATCGGCGTCGAGTACGCCTCGATCTTCGCCGCGCTCGGCATCGACGTGACGCTGGTCGACACGCGCGACCAGCTGCTCCCCTACCTCGACCGCGAGATCGCGCAGATCCTGGAGACCGAGCTGCGCCGGCTCGGCGTGGTCCGGATCCCCGACGACCACTACCGGACGATCGAGCAGGTCGAGGGGGACCCGCCGTCGGTCCGGGTGACGACCCGCAAGGGGAGCCAGCTGGAGGCCGACCTGCTGCTCTACAGCGTCGGCCGGCAGGGGAACACCGACGACCTGGCGCTCGAGACGGTCGGCCTGGCGGCCAACGATCGTGGCCTGCTGGAGGTCAACGAGTTCTACCAGACCGCGGTCCCGCACCTCTACGCGGTCGGCGACGTGATCGGCTACCCGGCGCTGGCCTCGACCTCCATGGAACAGGGGCGCCAGGCGATCCGTCACGCCTTCGGGATCCCCGGGTTGAAGTCGCGGACCGAGACCCTCCCCTTCGCGATCTACGCGATCCCCGAGGTCGGCTACGTCGGCGAGACGGAAGAGCAGCTGCGCGACGCGGGCGTCCCGTACGTCGCCGGCCGGGGCCGCTACGACCTGAACGCGCGCGGGCAGATCACGGGGCTGACCGGCGGGCTGCTGAAGCTGCTCTTCGAGAAGCCGTCGATGCGCCTGCGCGGCGCCCACATCGTCGGCCACACGGCGAGCGAGCTGGTCCACATCGGGCAGGCGTTCCTGTCCAAGCAGGCCGCCGCGCAGGACATCGCCGAGACCCTCTTCAACTACCCGACCTTCTCGGACATGTACCGCCACGCGGCGCTCGAGGCGCTGGCCAAGGCGGGAACGCGGGCCTAGGCCCGCCACGCCAGCGCGATCCGCACCGTCGCGGTGTCGGCCTTGCGCGGCTTGATCTGCTCGCTCTCGACCGCCAGCGTCGCCGGGTCGTGCGCCGCGTCGAGCCGCGCGATCTCGGCCCGCACCTCCTCCTCCAGCTCGCCCAGCTTGCGCCGGGCCTCGGCCACGCCCTCGGCGGCGCGCGCGACGTCGTCCTTCTCCTTGGCGGTCCGCGAGGCGCCGCCGAGCGCGCGCCCGACGCTGCTCGCGCTGCGCCGGCCGAACAGCGCGCCGAAGATCGCGGCGCCGGTGTTGACGGCGGTCTGCACCGTCTGGTTCTGGAGCTGCGACGACTCGCGGGCGTGGCGCTCCTCGGCCCGCCGGACCGCGTCCTGCGCCCTCTCGACCTTCGCCGCCCAGCGCCGGCGCAGCTCCTCCAGCGCGGCGTCGCGCCGCTCGCGCGCCGCGAGCGCCAGCCGGGCGCGGAACTCGGCCTCGCTCTCCCCGGGCCGGCTGATCTCCTTCAGCGCGGGGGCGACGAAGACGGTCAGCGCCGCGGTGCGGTAGACGTGGTCGCCGAGCCCCTTGTCCCAGCGCGCCAGCCGCCGCGCCTCGAAGGTGTCGGAGGGGGGCGCGACGAAGCGCGCTCCGTCCGGAGGCGCCGCGCCGGCGGAGGCCGGCGGGGCGGGCAGCTCGGCCGCGCCGCTCCACGGGTCGTCCAGGTCGGCCCCGGGCTCGAGCGGCGCCAGGTACGCCAGCTCGCGCCACGCGTCGACCCCCCGCTTCGCGGCGACGAAGTGCGCGCGGGCTTGGCCGAGCAGCGCGGGACGGTAGACCGGGGACGCTTCGACCGGGGCGGGCAGGAAGATCTCGGCGAGGCCCGCGGGGATCACGGGGCGGGCGCCGGACGGGGCGCCCGCCGCGGGGACCGCCGCGGCGGACGGCTTCGCGGCCGGGACGCCCTCCGCCCCCGGCGCCGCGCTGCGCAGCCGCTGGATCTCCGCCCGCGTCAGCGGCCCGCGCAGGTAGCTCAGCGCCCAGCGCGTCTGGAACACCGCCGGCCCGTCCTCGTGGATGCTGCTCAGCAGGAAGACCCGCTTGCCGAGCGCCCCCATCGTCGCGGCCATCGCCGCGCGGTCGAACCCCTTCCCGGTCGACGCCGCCGCGCCTTCCAGCCCTTCCAGCACGCGGTCCCGGTCGCGGTCGGTCTGCAGCCGCCCGACGAACCACATCCCGGCGTTGGCCAGCGCCTTGTAGTCCAGGTCGACCGGGTTCTGCGTCGAGAGCACGACGCCGATCCCGAAGGCCCGGGCCTGCTTCAGCAGCGTCAGCATCGGCTTCTTGGACGGCGGGTTGGCGACCGGCGGGAAGAAGCCGAAGACCTCGTCCATGTACAGGAGCGCGCGCAGGCTGGTGGTGCCGGGCTGCGTCCTCATCCAGGCCACCAGCTCGTTGAGCAGCAGCGTGACGAAGAACATCCGCTCGGCGTCGGAGAGGTGCGCGATCGACAGCACCGCCAGGCGCGGCTTGCCGTCGGCGGTGAAGAGCAGCCGCGGGATCTCGAGCGGCTCCCCGTCCCGCCAGGCCGCGAAGCCCGGCGACGCGAGCAGGTTGTTCAGCGCCAGCGCCAGGGCGAAGCGGTCCTTGTCGGGGAAGAACGAGTCGAGCGGGATCACGCCCACCTGCTCGAACGGTGGCTTCTGGACCGCGGCCACCAGCGCCGCCAGGTCGAGGCTGCGCCCCTCGTTCCAGGCCGCCTCGAGGATCGCGGAGAGCAGGATCCCCTCGCGGTCGCGGACCGGGTCGGCCGCGATCCCGGCCAGCGCGAGCAGGCCGGCGACGGTGGCGGTGACGCGGTCGCGCAGCGCTTCGGGGTCCGGCGGGGCCGCGCCGGAGGCGGCGCCGGTGCCGCCGGCCCCCGCCGGAGCCGCGAACGAGCGAAGCAGCGCCAGCGGGATCCCGGCGCTCGAGCCCGGCGTGAAGACCGCGACCCGCGCGACGTCCCGGAAGCGGCCGACGCGCGCGCCGTCCTGTCCCCACTCGGCCAGCCCGGCGCGCCACGCCGCGGCCGTCTTCTCGGCCAGCGCGTCGGCGGTGAGCCCCTCGCGCTCGGCCGCGCTCTCGTCGACCCAGGGCCGGAAGTCCGCCGCGCGCAATTCCGGGAAGGCCAGCGCGAGGTTCGCCAGGTCCCCCTTGGGGTCGATCACCAGCGCGGGCACGCCGTCGATCGCGGCCTCTTCCAGGAGCGACACGCCGAGCCCGGTCTTGCCGCTCCCGGTCATGCCGATGATCACCGCGTGCGTGACGAGGTCCTTGGCGTCGACCAGCAGTGGCGCGCCGGTGGGTTGCTTCGCCGCAGCGTCGTAGCCGCCCCCCAGGTAGAAGACGCCGAGCTTCTCGTAGTCGGTCATGCGCGTTCCCCCGCCGGCGGCGCGGCACCGGGTCCGAAGGCTCGCCGCGATGTCACGGCGAGGCTATCCCACGGCGAAATGCCGCGTCCAGCCCGCCGCGGTGTCCCGCTCGCGAGCCACGCGGGCCGCCGGCTGGGCTATCCTCTCGCCCGTGGACCGCCGCCTCTCCGCGCTGCTCTCCGGCACCCTCGTCTACGGCCTCGGCGGCGTCCTTCAGCGGCTCGTCTCGGTCCTGCTGCTGCCGGTCCTGACCCGCTACCTCGCCCCGGCGGAGTACGGCGTCGTCGGGGTGCTCGACGTGCTGGCGACCAGCCTGGTCGCGATCCTCTCGCTGGGCTTCGGCACCTCGCTGACGGTGGCGTACTTCGGCCACGCGGCGCGCGAGGGGCGGGAGCGCACCGTCTCGACCGCCTTCTGGATCCTCGCCGGGGCCACCGGCCTGGCGCTCGCGCCGGCCCTCCCGGCGGCCGGCCGGATCGCCTCCGCGCTGGTCGGCGACGCCGCCGCCGCGCCGCTGGTCACGCTGTCGCTGGTCTCCTCGGCCCTCTCCGTGCTCGCCCTCCCCTTCACGCTGCGCCTGCAGTACGAGCAACGCGCCGGCCTGCAGACCGCGCTGTCGGTCGCGGCCGCGCTGCTCACCGCCGGCTTCGCGCTCTTCTTCGTGGTCGGGCTCGGCCGCGGGGTGCTGGGGCTGCTCGAGGGGCGGCTCGTCGGCCAAGCCGCGGGCTTCCTGCTCTACGCGGCGACCTTCCCGCCGCGGCGCCTGGCCGGCCGCGGCGCGATCGACGGCGCCGCCGCGGGCGAGCTGCTGCGGCTGGGGCTGCCGATGGTCCCGTCCTTCGCCACGCTGTTCGTGCTGCAGCAGGGGAACCGCTGGTTCCTGTCGCTGTTCGAGGGGATGGACGCGGTCGGGATCTACACCGTGGGGACGCAGTTCGGCGCACTCGTGGCGCTGGCGGTGGCCGCCTTCAACACCGCCTGGACCCCGTACTTCATGGGTTTCGCCGACCGCCGCGACGAGGCGGGGCCGGCGCTCTCCCGCGCCGTCACCTGGTACGTGTTCGTCTTTGGTGCGATCACGCTGCTGGTCTTCGGCGGCGCGCGGGCGGCGCTGATGATCCTGGCCGCGCCGGTCTACGAGCCCGGCTTCCGCGTCGCGGGCGCGGCGGCCGCCGCCCAGGCGCTGATCGGCGCGTACTCGCTCTTTACCCCGCCGCCGATCTTCGCCCGCGAGATCCACTTCACCAGCCTGGTCCAGGCCGCGACGCTGGTCCTGGCGGTCGCCTTCAACCTGCTGCTGATCCCGCCGTGGGGGATGATCGGCGCGGCGCTGGCGCTGGTCCTGGGCCCGCTGGCGCGGGTGGTCTGCCTCGTCGCGTGGAACCGCGCGCGCGGCGAGCGCTACCTCCGGCTTCCGGTCGATCGGCGCCGCGTCCTCGGCTTCCTCGCCGCGGCGGTGCCGGTGGCCGCCGTCCTGACGATCCCCCGCGCGTGGCCGCTGGCGGCCGAGCTGGGCGTTTTCGCCGCCGCCGCGCTCTTCGCGCTGGGCCTCGTGATGGCCCTGTCCTCCCCGGCCGAGCGGGAGGCCCTGCGGCGCCTGTCGGCCGATAATCGCCGCGTGCCGGACGAGCCCCATGGCGGTTGAACCCCGGGCCGACCGACCGGGCGCGCGGGTCCTCGTGCTCGCGTTCAGCGACCTCGCGCGCGACCCGCGCGTTCACCGCCAGCTCCGCTTTCTCGCCCCGCTTCACCAGGTGACGGCCGCCGGCTGGGCCGACCCGCAGATCGACGGCGTGCGCTTCGTCCCGCTCGCCCCCCGCCCCAAGCCGCTGCCGCGGAAGCTGCTCGCCGCAGTGCGCCTGCTGGCGGGCCGCTTCGACGCCTACACCTGGAACCGCAGCGAGGTCCTCGATTGCCGCACGCGCCTGGCCGGGATCGAGGCCGACGTCGTCGTCGCCAACGACATCGACGCGCTGCCGGTCGCGCTGGCGCTGTTCCCCGGGGCCCGGGTGCTGTTCGACGCCCACGAGTACGCCCCGCTCGAGTTCGAGGACCGCCTCTTCTTCCGCGTCTTCCAGCAGCGCCTGCGGGCCTGGCAGTGCCGGACCTTCATCCCGCGCGCGGCTGCGATGACGACGGTCTGCGAGAGCATCGCCGAGGCCTACGAGCGCGACACCGGCATGCGGGCGGAGATCGTACTGAACGCCCCCGACTACGAGCCGCTGCCGCCCACCGACACCTCGGCGCGCGGCGGCCCGCCCGGATCGATCCGCCTGGTCCACCACGGCGCCGCGATCCGCTCGCGCCGGATCGAGGCGATGATCCGCACGCTGCGCCTGCTCGACCCGCGCTTCACGCTCGACCTCTACCTGACCGGGGGCGACACCGCCTATTTCGACGAGCTGCGGCGCGAGGCCGGTGGCGACGAGCGGGTCCGCTTCAACGATCCGGTCCCGATGCGCGAGCTGCCGCGCGTGCTGAACGCCTACGACGTCGGCCTGTTCCTGCTCGAGCCGACCAATTTCAACTACCGCTTCGCGCTGCCCAACAAGCTGTTCGAGTTCGTCCAGGCCCGCCTGGCGGTCGCGATCGGCCCGTCGCCCGAGATGGCGCGCGTCGTGCGCGGGCACCAGCTTGGGATCGTGGCCGACGACTTCCGCCCCGAGACGATGGCGAACGCGCTCGGCGCGCTCGACGCCGGCGCGGTGATGCGCTTCAAGCGGGCGGCCGACGCCGCCGCGCGCGCGCTGTCGGCCGACGCGGCGCGCGAGACGATCACCCGGATCGTCGGCCGGCTCGCCGCGGAGAGTCGCTGAGATGTGCGGGATCGCCGGCCAGCTCGCCGCCCCCCGGCGCGCGATCGACGAGGCGGCGCTGGCCGCGGCGTCGGAGCTGCTGGCGCACCGCGGGCCGGACGACTTCGCCTACCTGGGCTGGCGCGACGGCCATCCGCTCCACCCGACCCGGGATCCGCGCACGCTGGCCGGCGCGCCGCTCGGCCTCGCGCACCGGCGGCTGTCGATCCTCGACCTCTCCCCCGCGGGACGGCAGCCGATGATCGCCGGCGACGGGGCGCGGGCGATCGTCTTCAACGGCGAGATCTACAACTACCGCGAGCTGCGCGCCGAGCTGGAGCGCGCCGGCCGGCGCTTCGCGACCGAGAGCGACACCGAGATCCTGCTGGCGGCCTACTCGGCCTGGGGTGATGCCGCCTTCGCGCGCTTCACCGGGATGTTCGCGCTGGCGATCCTCGACCTGCCGGCCCGCGCGCTGGTGCTGGCGCGCGACCCGTTCGGGATCAAGCCGTACCTGCGCTACGGCCTGTCCGACCACGGCGACGCCACGCTCTTCGCGGGGATCGAGCAACTCCCCGCCGCGACGCTGCTGCGTGTCCCGCTCGACGACCCGTCGTCCGGCCGTCCGCTCCGCTACTGGGAGCTGCCGGACGGCCCGCTCGCCGCGCTGTCTTTTCCGGAGGCGGCGGAAGAGCTGCAGCGCCTGTTCCTGGAGAGCGTCGCGCTCCACCTTCGCTCGGACGTCCCGGTCGGCTCGGCCCTCTCCGGCGGGATCGACTCCTCGTCGATCGTCGCCGCGATCCGCGCGCTGGAGGGGGACGCGCTCGACCAGCACGCAGTCAGCTACATCGCCGACGACCCGGCGCTGAGCGAGGAGCGCTTCATCGAAGAGGCCGCGCGCGCCGCACGCGTCACGCTGCATCGCACCTCCCCGCGCGAGGACGAACTGGTCGCCGACCTCGAGCGCCTGATCCGGGTCCAGGGCGAGCCCTTCGGCAGCACCAGCATCTACGCGCAGCACGCCGTCTTCCGCGCCGCGGCCGGGGCCGGCCTGAAGGTGATGCTCGACGGCCAGGGGGCCGACGAGCTGCTGGCCGGCTACCGCCCGCACCTGTCCTCGACGCCTGGAGTTTCGCCCGCGCCGCCGCGCGGCTGCCGGGCGACACCGCGGCGACGCTGCGCTCGGGCCTGGTCTTCCACCTGCTTCCGGCCTCGCTCCAGGGCCTGGCGCGCGGCGCCGCCGGCAAGCCGTTCGTCCCGCCCTGGCTCGATGCGCGGGCCTTCGCGGGCGTCGACCTGGCGACATCTCCCTTTCCGCGCACCTCCGGCCGCCACGCGCTGCGCAACCTTCTGAAGGTCCAGGTCTTCGAGACCTCGCTGCCGATGCTGCTGCGCTACGAGGACCGCAACTCGATGGCCTTCTCGATCGAGAGTCGCGTCCCGTTCCTGACGACCGGCCTCGCGTCCTTCCTGTTCTCGCTGCCGGAGGAGCACCTGATCGCACCCGACGGCACCTCGAAGGCGGTCTTCCGCGCCGCGATGCGCGGCCTGGTCCCCGACGCGATCCTCGACCGCCGCGACAAGATCGGCTTCGCCACCCCCGAGCAGGCCTGGCTGACGCGCCTCGCCCCCTGGGTGGACGGCGTGCTGGCGAGCGACACCGCGCGCGCGATCCCGGCGCTGGTTCTCCCGGAGGTCCGCGCCGAGTGGGACGGGATCCGCACCGGCGCGCGTCCCTTCGGCTGGCACCTCTGGCGGGTGATCAACCTGGTGCGCTGGACCGAGTCGTTCGGCGTGTCGTACGGGGACTGACGCCGTGCCGCGCCGCCTGCTGCTGCTCAGCTACTACTACCCGCCGACGCCGTCGGTCGGCGGCGTACGCGCCGCGGGGCTGGCGAAGTACCTGCCGCGCTTCGGCTGGGAGGCGACGGTCGTCACGCCGGCGGTCGCGGGGCGCACGGCCGCGGCCACGCCGGCATCCCTGGTCGAGACCGAGGACCGCGACACCGCGCGCCGCCTGAAGCAGCTATTCGGCCTGCAGCCCGACGCCGCGCTGAAGGACCTCGCGGCCGGCGCCGGTCCTGCCCCGCCTGCGGCGCGCCGCGGTCGGTCGGCCGCGATCGAGCTGGTCAAGGCGCTCGTCGCCTTCCCCGACGCGCACCGCGCGTGGGCGCGCCTGGCGGCCGACGCCGCCGTCCGCGCCGCCGCGGGCGCGCCGCGCGAGCGCGGCTTCGACGCGATCCTCGCGACCTCTCCGCCCCACTCGGTCCACCTGGGCGCCGCCCGCGCCGCCCGCGCGGCGGGCCTGCCGTGGATCGCCGACCTGCGCGATCTGTGGTCGGCCGACCACAACTCGGCCGCACCGGCCTGGCGCCGGCGGCTCGAGTCGCGGCTCGAGCGCCGGACCTTCGCGACGGCGTCGGCGCTGGTCACGGTGTCGGAGCCGCTCGCCGCCGAACTGCGCGCGCTCTATCCCGCGACCCCGGCGCACGCGATCCCCAACGGGTTCGACCCCGCCCTGCGCGGCCTTGCCCCCGGGCCGTCGCCGGACTTCGTCCTGACGCACACCGGGACCTTCTACCAGGGCCGCCGCGACCCCACCCTGCTGTTCGACGCGCTGGCCGCGCTGCTGGCGGCGGGCAGGCTGCCGCGCGATCGCGTGAAGCTCCGCCTCTACGCGAAGCACGAGCCGTGGGTCGCC
>JALOKP010000184.1 GCA_025456425.1 Acidobacteriota bacterium
CCGGCCAGCGCGGCCACGGCGTAGAAGCCGCGGCCGGGCGCGTAGAGCTCGACCAGCCGCACGACCAGCAGCACGGCCGCGAAGAAGAGCGCGAACTTGATCGCCTCGGTCAGGCTGAAGGGGTTCTTCAGCGGGACCTCCTGCGGGTGCGCCGTCTCCTCGGTCACGCTCCGGCGCCAGGCCAGCCCCGCCATCGCGAGGGTCGCCAGGCCGGCCCCGATGAAGGGCGGCAGGATCGCCGGGACCAGCGTCGCGTCGACGATCGCGACCAGGACCACGATCCGCACCGCCATCACGAGCCAGGCGATCAGGATCCCCAGCGAGAAGGTCGAGGCCTCGTGCGGCTCGTCCCGGCTCTGCTTCGCGAAGGTCAGCGTCACCGCGGTCGAGGAGACGACGCCGCCGAAGAAGCCGGTGACGGCGGTGCCGCGCTCGGGCCCCAGCCAGCGCACGGCGATGTAGCCGACCAGCGAGAGCGCCGAGATCAGGACGACCAGCAGCCACAGCTTGTAGGGGTTGATCGCGCCCCAAGGGTCGACCGCCCGGTCGGGCAGCAGCGGCAGCACGATGAACGACGCGATCAGCAGCTTCACGCCGGCGTAGATGTCGTCGGTCCCGAGCCGCGCCACCAGCCGGTGGAGCGGCTCCTTGAAGGCCAGCACCGCCGCGGTGGTGATGCCGAGCGCGATCGCGACCTCGGGATACCCGAGCAGGCAGGCGCTGCCGAGCAGGCAGACCACGACCGCCGCGACCTCGGTCGTCATGCCGTAGAAACGCGGGTTGCGCAGCCCCTGGATCGCGTAGCCCGCGACGACGCCCGCGGCCACGGCGAGCAGCGCCGCGACCAGCACCCAGGGCGAGCCAAGCACCTGCGACAGCCAGCCGCCGACCGCCCCGGTCATCGCGATCAGGATGAAGGTCCTGAGCCCGCCGACCCCGATGTCCCCCTCAAGCTCCTTCTTCTTCTCGCGCTCGAGGCCGACCAGCGCGCCGATCGCCAGCGCGATCGCGAAGTTCCGCAGGACGAGCAGATCGAGCGAATCGGCCATGGACCGCGGCTCCTTCCCGCCCCCGGGCCGGGGGCGGCGGCGCGCTGCGATTCTAGTCCCGGGCCCGGCGGGGCGTCGCGGCCGGGCCCCACGGGACCAGCCGCAGGTCCCGCACGGCCACCGCGTAGAGCGCCGGGACCAGCACGAAGGTCACGATCGTCGCCAGGGTCAGCCCACCCATCTGCGCGTAGCAGAGCGGTTCCCACAGGGGGCCGCCGCGGCGCGCCAGCGGCACCAGCGCGATCACCGTCGCGGCGACCGTGACGACGACGGGCCGCGCGCGCGAGCGGACCGCCTCGACCAGCGCCGGCTCGAGCTCGCGCCCTTCCCGCTCCAGCGCCTCGATCCGGTCGAACAGCACGATCAGGTGGCTGACGATCACCCCGATCAGGCTGGCGATCCCGAGAAAAGCCATGAAGCCGAACGGCGCGTTCGCCAGGCGCAGCGCGACGAAGGCCCCGACGACGCCGAACGGGATCGTGGCGAAGACCAAGAGCGGCTTGCGCACGCTCCGGAACTGGACCGCGAGCGCCAGCGCGATCAGCAGCACGGAGACGATCAGCGCCCACACCAGCTGCCGGTAACCCTTGGCCTGCTCCTCGGCCTCGCCGCCGTATTCGAGCCGGTAGCCGGCGGGCAGCGCGGCCTCGAGCGCGTCGAGCGCGGGCCGCGCCGCGGCCAGCACTTCCGACGGGTAGAGCCCCGGCGCCGCGAAGGCGGCGACGGTCACGGCCGGCTCGCCGTCGCGGCGGGCCAGCGGCAGACCGGCCTCGGCCGCCTCGCGCGGGGCGACCAGGCGCAGCGTGAGGTCCCGCGTTTCGGCCCCCTCGCCGATCGTCCCGACGGTCAGTTCGACCGGGCCGGGCTCGCGGTCCGGGCCGTCGCGGATCCCCCAGTCGTCGCGCACGCCGACGGCCCGGCCCGTCGCCTGCAGCGCGGCCGCCGCGCGGGCGCCCAGTTCGCGGAGCCGCGCCGGGTCGGGGCCTGCGATCCGGACCTGCACCGGCGGCCCGACCGGTTTGCCGATCTCCAGCTCGCGCAGGTCGACGAACGCGTCCGGCTCCGCGGGGAGCGCCTGCCGCGCCGGCACGACCGCGCGGTCGACCACCGCGGTGCTCTCGGCCTCGACCACGACCTGCGCGCGGCCCGGCCGCGGCAGCTCGCGGAACATCGAGAACCAGAAGCGCGGGGCGGCGCGGCCGAGAAAGGACAGCGTCGCGACCGCGTCCTTCCGCACCTGCCCCTCCACCTCGTCGGCCAGCTCGCGCATCCGCGCGTCGGTCGGCGCCACGATGTCGACGAAGAAGTGCCGGCTGGGATCGCGCGGGAAGAACTGCGAGCGCAGGCCCAGGAGGGCCCAGCCGCCGGCCGCGGCCAGCAGCAACGTCACGACGCCCAGCACGGCCCAGCGCCGCGCGACGATCGACCGCACCGCGGCGTCGAGCCGTTCGGGCGGGTGGGCCGCGCCCCCCCGCGCGCGGGCCCCGGCGCCAAAGTGGCTCGCGAACAGCGGCACAAAGCTCATCGAGACGAAGCGCGAGGCGACGAGCGAGGCCGTCACGACGACCGGGATCGCCCAGATGAAACGGCCCAGGAGCCCCTGCACGACCAGCAGCGGCAGGTAGGCGACGACGTTGGTCAGGGTCGCGTAGAGAATCGCGCGCGACAGCTCGACCGGACCCCGCCAGGCCGCCTCGCGCGCCGGTTCGCCCTGCTCGACGCGGCGCTGGGCGGCGTCGGCCGCTACGACGGGGTCGTCGACCAGCAGGCCGAGGGCCAGGATCAGGGCGCCGATCGAGACCTGCTGCAGGTCGACGCCGACCAGCCGCATCAGGACGAAGGTCAGGGCCAGCGTGACCGGGATCGAGAGCGCCAGCACGGCCGCGCTGCGCCAGCCGCGGAACCCGATCAGCGCGACCGCCACGACCAGCAGTACCGCCTCGAGCAGGCTGAAGGAGAAGAGCCGGAGCGCGCCGCCGACCTCGCGCGCCTCGTCCGTGACGATCCGCGCGGTCACCCCGGGCGGGAGCCCCGGGGACGCGGCGGCGAGCGCCTCGCCGACCGCGCGGCGGAACGACCCCGCCCCGACCGACGGATCGCGGTAGACCGCCAGCGTCGCCGCCGGGGTGCGGACCCACGCGCCGCTCGCCGGGTCGCGCCGGCCGAGCAGCTGCCGCGGTCCCAGGCCGGGGTCGGCCCGCAGGTCGGCCAGGTCGCGCACCAGCAGGGGCGTCCCGAAGGGCCCGAGCCCCAGCGGCGCGTTCGCCAGCTCTTCGGCATCGCGGAACGGCAGCGGCCCCGGCTCCGCCCGGTACTCGACCACCCCGCCGGGCGCGGCCAGGCCGCGCTCGACCAGCAGGTCCCGGATCGCCGGCTCGGGCAGGCCCAGGTCGATCCGGCGCTGGGGGTCGATTTCGAGCAGCAGCTGCTCGCCACTGGCCCCGTTGCGCTCGACCCGCGACACCCCGGGGGCGCGGGCCACCGCGGCCGCCAGCCCCCGGGCCGCGCCGTCGATCGCGCGGGCCCCCTCGGGCCCCTCGGGTCCGACCACAGCCAGCAGCAGCGAGGCGGCCTCGCCCCCGTCCAGCGCCACGAACAGCGGCCCGACGCCGGGGGGCAGCCCGGGGGCCACCCCCGCCACCCGATCGCGCATGCGCGCCAGGAACGGGGGGGCGGGGCCGCCGTGCTCGTCCAGTTCGGCCTCGAAGATCGCGAGCCCCGGCCGGACGTAGGTCCGGATCACCCCGACGTCGGGATCGGACGCCAGCGCCGCCTCGATCGGCACCGCGACCGAGGCCTCGACCTCCGCCACCGGGTGCCCGGCCCAGGGGGCGACGACGATCGCGATCCCGGCCCGGATCGCGGGGTTTTTTCGGTGCGGCATGTCCAGGAAGGACCAGGCCCCGACCGCCAGGCAGAGGGCGAAGAGGGCCCACGCCAGCCCCCGCCGCTCGGTGAAGAGGCGCGGCAGACGGGCACCGGGCGGCAGGGGTTCGCGGAACATCCCCGACAGCATACGGATTCGGAGCGGTAAGCCGAACCGGGCTTACGGTTTAGGGTCGCTCGTTCCGTGTCGACACCGCCCCCGCCCTTTGCTATAAGGCGACGTCCCTCGCAGAAACCCGCAGTTCTCGCCTTCCCGCCAGGAGAGGATGGTCATGAGACTTGTCCGTGCCAACACCGCTACACCGGCCCGCTTCCGCGCCCGCGGCAGCCGCCTCCGCTTCGCCGCGTCGGTCCTGCTCACGGTGCTCTTCGCCTGCGCCCTCATGTCCCCGGCTTTCGCCTCGGAGACCGGCGGGCACCGCCCCGGCGGCGAAGTCAACCTGCTGCTGCCAAACCTCGACGACCCGGCGGCCCAGTTCCTGGGCTACACCGGGCACCAGATCCTGCTGTTCGGGCTGGTGGTCTGCGTGCTGGGCCTGTTGTTCGGGGCCTGGACCTACGCCGGGGTCAAGAAGCTCCCGGTGCACCGCTCGATGGCCGAGGTCTCGGCGCTGATCTACGAGACCTGCAAGGCCTACCTGGTCCAGCAGGGGAAGTTCCTGATGATCCTGCTGGCGTTCATCGCGGCGGTGATCGTCTTCTACTTCTGGCTGACCGGGCTCGAGATCTGGAAGATCGCGGTGATCCTGGTCTTCAGCCTGATCGGCATGGCGGGCAGCTACGGCGTGGCCTGGTACGGGATCCGGATCAACACCCTGGCCAACTCCCGCACCGCTTTCGCCGCGCTGCGCGGCAAGGCCTTCGGCGTCTACGAGATTCCGCTGCGCTCCGGCATGAGCGTCGGGATGATGCTGATCGCGGTCGAGCTGCTGTTCATGCTGGTCATCCTGCTGTTCATCCCGGCCTCGGTGGCCGGCGCGTGCTTCCTGGGCTTCGCGATCGGCGAGTCGCTCGGCGCGGCCGCGCTGCGGATCGCCGGCGGCATCTTCACCAAGATCGCCGACATCGGCTCGGACCTGATGAAGGTCGTCTTCAAGATCAAGGAGGACGAC
>JALOKP010000074.1 GCA_025456425.1 Acidobacteriota bacterium
ACCTGGCGCTCACGGGGTCGCTCCGCCCCGTCGTCTCGGAAGACGGCCTCGCCATCGACTTCGAGGCGCCCGGGGGCGCGCGCGTCGTCCACTTCGCCGGGCTCGCCGTCACCGACGCGCGCGGCAAGCCGCTCGCGGCGTGGATGGAGGGATACGCTGGAACGCGCGGGGGCGGGATCCGGATCGTGATCGACGACGCGGACGCGGTCTATCCGATCACGGTGGACCCGCTGGCGACGAGTCCGAGCTGGACGGCGGAGAGCGACCAGGCAGCCGCCAACTTCGGCGTCGCGGTCGCCCCGGCCGGGGACGTCAACGGGGACGGGTACGCGGACGTGATCGTGGGCGCGGACGGCTACGACAATGGCCAGGCGGACGAAGGCCGCGCGTTCGTGTACCACGGCTCGCCCGCGGGCCTGGCGACGACGGCCGCGTGGGCGGCGGAGAGCAACCAGGCCGGCGCCCTGTTTGGCGCCGCGGTCGCCACCGCCGGGGACGTCAACGGCGACGGGTACTCCGACGTGATCGTGGGTGCCCGCAACTACGACAACGGCCAGACCGACGAAGGCCGTGCGTACGTCTACCTCGGCTCCGCCGCAGGCCTGAACACACCAGCGTGGACGGCAGAGAGCGATCAGGCCTCCAGCAGCTTCGGCATCTCCGTCGGAGCAGCGGGCGACGTGAACGGGGACGGCTACTCGGACGTGATCGTGGGCGCACGCTGGTACGACAACGGCCAGTCGGACGAAGGCCGTGCGTACGTCTACCACGGCTCGGCGGCGGGCCTGGCGGCGACGGCCGCGTGGACGGCGGAGAGCAACCAGGCCAGCGCCTACTTCGGCCAGTCGGTCGCCACTGCGGGCGACGTGAACGGGGACGGGTACGGCGACGTGATCGTCGGCGCGGACTACGCCGACTACGGTCAGACGGACGAAGGCCGCGCCTACGTCTACTTCGGCTCGGCGGCGGGCCTGGGGGGGACGGCCGCGTGGACGGCGGAGAGCGACCAGGCCGGGGCCTACTTCGGCCACTCGGTCGCCACGGCCGGAGACGTCAACGGGGATGGGTTCGCCGACGTGATCGTGGGCGCGTACTCCTACGACGGGGGCCAGACGGACGAGGGCCGCGCGTTCGTCTTCCTCGGTTCCGCCGCGGGCCCGGCGACGACAGCGGCGTGGACGGCGGAAAGCGACCAGGCGTATTCCTGGTTCGGCTTCCTGGTCGGAACGGCCGGAGACGTGAACGGGGACGGGTACGCGGACGTGATCGTCGGGGCACACCTCTACGACAACGGCCAGACGGACGAAGGCCGGGCGTTCGTCTACTTCGGCTCGGCCGCGGGCCTGGCGGCGACGGCCGCGTGGACGGCGGAGGGCGACCAGGCGGACGCCATTCTGGGCTATGCGGCCGCCACGGCCGGGGACGTCAACGGGGACGGATACGCGGACGTGATCGTGGGCACACGCAACTACGACAACGGCCAGACCGACGAAGGCCGCGCGTACGTCTACCTCGGATCGGCCGCGGGGCCGGCGGCGACGGCCGGTTGGACGACGGAGGGTGGCCAGGTCGCCGCTTGGCTCGGCTACTCGGTCGCCACGGCCGGGGACGTCAACGGGGATGGGTACGCGGACGTGATCGTCGGCGCGCCTAACTACGACAACGGCCAGACCGAGGAAGGCCGCGCGATGGTCTTCCTCGGCTCGGCCGCGGGCCTGGCGGCGACGGCCGGCTGGACGGCGGAGAGCGACCAGGTCGGCGCCTACTTCGGCTCCTCGGTCTCCACGGCCGGGGACGTCAACGGGGACGGGTACGCGGACGTGATCGTGGGCGCTCGCCTCCACGACAACGGCCAGACCGAGGAAGGCCGCGCGTTCGTGTACCACGGCTCGCCCGCGGGCCTGGCGACGGCGGCCGCGTGGACGGCGGAGAGCGACCAGGCCGGCGCCTACTTCGGCTACTCGGTCGCCACGGCCGGGGACGTCAACGGAGACGGCTACGCGGACGTGATCGTGGGCGCGTACGTCTACGACAACGGCCAGGTGGACGAAGGCCGCGCGTACGTCTACCTCGGCTCGGCCGCGGGCCTCTCGGCCACGGCTGCGTGGACGGCGGAGAGCGACCAGGCCAACGCCCTCTTCGGCATCTCGGTCGGCACGGCCGGGGACGTCAACGGCGACGGGTACGCGGACGTGATCGTGGGGGCGAACTACTACGACAACGGCCAGGCGGACGAGGGCCGCGCGTACCTCTACCTCGGCTCGGCCGCGAGCCTGGCGGCGGCGGCCGCGTGGACGGCGGAGAGCGACCAGGCCGGCGCCTACCTCGGCATCTCGGTCGGCACGGCCGGGGACGTCAACGGGGACGGGTACGCAGACGTGATCGTGGGCGCGCACAACTACGACAACGGCCAGACGGACGAAGGCCGCGCGCTCGTTTATCTCGGCTCGGCCGCGGGCCTGGCGGCGACGGCTGCGTGGACGGCGGAGAGCGACCAGGCCAGCGCCTACTTCGGCCACTCGGTCGCCACGGCCGGGGACGTCAACGGCGACGGGTACGCGGACGTGATCGTGGGCGCGTTCCTCTACGACAACGAACAGGCGAGCGAAGGCCACGCGTACGTCTACTACGGCAACGCAGGTCCCGGTCTCAGCTTGCGCCCCCAGCAGCGCCGCGCGGACGACACCACGCCCATCGCGCAAGGCGGACGTTCGCACACGCCGGGGCAGTTCCGCCTCGCGAGCCTCGGGCGCGGCCCGTTCGGCCGAACGCGCACGAGGCTCGAGTGGGAGGTGAAGCCCTTCGGCCAGCTCCTCGACGGAACCGGAACGAGCCGGAGCGCCGGGTGGTCGGACACGGGAACCGCCGGAGCTTCCTTCAGCGAACTCGTCTCCGGATTCGAGCCGGGCCGCTATCACTGGCGAGTGCGGCTGCTCTACGACCCCGTCCGTTCTCCCTTCGCGCACAAGGGCCGCTGGTTCGCGGTGCCCTGGGGTGGGCAGGAGGAGGCCGACCTCTTCCTGGCATCCCTCATCGGCGGCGTCGTCTGGAACGATCGCGACGGCGACGGGATCCGCGAACCGGGCGAGCCCGGGATGGCGCGCCTCAAGGTCTCCCTACTCAGCGCGTCGGGAAGCGTCGTGACCTCGACCTTCACGGACAACGCGGGCGGCTACCGGTTCGAGATCGACCCCTCGACGATCTACCGCGTCCGGTTCACGCTTCCGTCGGGGTACCTCTACACGCTCCGGGACCAGGGGGCGAACGATGCGCTCGACAGCGACGCCGATCCGGAAACGGGCGAGACCGTCTTGATCGCGCCGCCTCACTACGGCGCCGATATCGACGGTTGGAGCGGCGGGATGCTGGTGGAGGGCCCGTGCTTCGCGCCCGACGAGCCGGTCTACATCTCCCGCGTCCGGCTCGACGCGAACAACCTGGTGGTCCTCGACCTCCAGGACCCGAACCAGACGAACCAGGTGACCGGGTACAACGTGTACCGCTCCTCGAGCCCGGCAGCGCCGTGGCCGTGGCCGCTCGTCGGCTCGAATGTCCGGGACATGGACGCGGGAACGGCGAACATCCAGTGGGTGGACCAGTCCGGGGATCCCGGGACCTGGTTCTACCAGGTGAACGCCTACAACGCCGTGTGCGACACCGAGGGGCCGCGTTAGCGCGGCGCCCTGAGCTCACGCCGTCCGCGAGGCCCGCCGGGGAGCGAGGCGGGGAGGAGGTCGTGCAGTCGCTGGCCGGCGAGGGCCGGCCGACGCGGGTCCGGCGCGGTGAGGCCGCCCCCGACCGGTCGCAGCCCCCGCACCACCCCTCGTCGTTTACCGCGTCGCGGTGTCCGTTGTTCGCGCGTCGCGGGCGTACACCGACCCTCGACGGGCGCGACGGTCAGCCGAGCGGCCCCGCGTCCCGGGAGAGGGGGCGCCCATGTCGAACGATCGCGGCCCGCGCGCGTGCGCGGTTCTCCTCGTGACCCTGCTGGCCCTGCTGACGCCGCTGCCGGGCCTCGCCTTGGCCGGCGACGCTCCCGGCGCTCCCTCCGGCGCTCCCGCCGTCCGCACCGGCTTCGTCGAGACTAACGGGGCTCGTCTCTACTACCAGGACGCCGGACAGGGCCGCCCGCTCGTCCTGTTGCACGGTGGCCTGCTCGACCGGCGGATGTGGGACCCGCAGTTCCTCGAGTGGGCGAAGCGCTTCCGCGTCGTCCGCTACGACGCGCGCGCCCACGGCCTGAGCGAGACCGGCCCCGAGCGCTACTCGCCGGAAGCCGACCTGCAGGCCCTGATCGACGCGCTACAGCTTGAGCGGCCGGTGCTGGTCGGGATGTCGCTCGGCGGGCGCGTCGCGATCGACTTCGCGGTCGCGCACCCGGAGGAGCCCGCGGCCCTCGTGCTGGTCGGGCCGGGCCTCTCCGGATACGAGTTCAAGGACCCGGAGGTCCTGGCCGCGGAGCGGCGGCAGGAGAAGGCGGCGCACGAGGGCGACGCCGCGGCGTTCGTCGAGGCCTACCAGCGCGCCTGGACCGACGGGCCGAAGCGCGCCCCGGGCCAGGTCGATCCGGCGGTGCGGGAGAAGGTCGGCGCGATGGCGCGGAACTCCGTCGCGAAGTTCGAGGGCAGCGGCCCGATGCTGCGTCCGGATCCGCCGGCGATCGGGCGGCTGCGCGAGATCCAGGCCCCGGTTCTGCTGGTCCTCGGCGAGCTGGACGCCGCCGGGATCCACGAGATCGCGGCGCTGATCGAAACGCAGGTGCCGCGCACGCGCCGCGTCTCGATCCCCGGGGCCGGCCACGCGGTGAACATGGAGAAGCCCGGAGAGTTCGACGCCGCCGTGCTCGAGTTCCTCCGCACGCTGCCCGCGCCGGCGCTGACCGCCGGTACGAACCTTTACGAGAAGAGCCTGCACTTCACGAACCGCGGCATCGCGTACTGGTACGCCAAGGAGCAGGGCGGCCTCGAGCGGCTGACGGGACTCACCGTCGACCAGATGGGCTGCATGAAGGCCAAGTGCCACGTCGCGAGCTGCGACGTCTGCCACCGCGCCGAGGCCGCCGGCCAGGCGAGCTACGTGGCCACGGCGGCGCGGGCCGAGCAGGCCTGCCCGCGCTGCCACGCGGTCGATCCGGAGAACAAGACCCAGGACGTCCACGCCGCGCGCGGGATGACCTGCACCTCCTGCCACGGGGCGCGCGACCTGCACGGAGACGGAGTTCGCTACGACTCGTGCCTGCAGGACGGAGCCGTCACGGCGCGCTGCGAGAGCTGCCACCCGGCGCTGCCGCCCAGCCGCAGCCACACCGTGCACGCCGGCAAGCTCGACTGCACGGCCTGCCACACGCACGAGTACTGGACCTGCGTCAACTGCCACGTCGACACGCGACTCCAGGAGAACCGCGACGAGTCGGTGCTGTTGGACGGGATGTTCTTCCTGGTCAACCGCCGCGGGAAGGTGACGCTGGGGAACTTCCTGAGCTACGTCTACCGCGGGAAGACGATGATCACCTTCGCGCCGTGGTTCTCGCACTCAGTGATGAAGACCGGGCGGCCGTGCGAGGCCTGCCACGCCGCACCGCTGGTGCGCGAGGCGGCGGCGGGACGGGTCCGCGCCTTCTGGTGGGAGGACGGAGCAGTGAAAGGGGCGAAAGGAGTGATCCCGGTGGTCGACGGGGTCAAGTGGGAGATCGCCTGGCTCGACCGCGCGGACGGGAAGTGGGTCCCGCTGGCCGACCCGCCCGCGCCGCTGGTGAACTACTCCGGCTGGTGCAGCCCGCTGACGCCCGAGCAGTTGGGGCGACTGGCGAAGCCGGCGCCGCGCTGACGCGGGGCGGCTACTTGGAGGTCTTGGCCTTCTTCGCGCGCGACCGGGAAGCCGGCTTGACCGGGGCCTCGACCGAGGTCGCTTCGAGCTGGACCATGCTGGTGACGAACTTCTTCCGTCCGCCCTTGTCGAAGTCGATGATGGTGTAGGTCGCGGTCAGGTCCGCGATCGTCCCGTCGCTGACGGCGAAGCTCGAAGAGGAGGTCTTGGACATGGGCTCCGTCCTTCCTGGGAAACGCCCGCGAGTACTTTCTCGCGACCGGCTAACTGGTTCGTGATGCCCTGCCGGCTGCCTCAGCGGACGCCGAATGAAGATGATAGCGCATCCCGGGACGGCCTGCCGCCCGGGGCCGCCGGCTAGAACAGCCCCAGCGTCGCGCGCGCGGTAAACCACGCGCCCACGCCCAGGAAGACGGCTGCCGTCAGCCACCGCCCCCAGCGCCCGAGCTGCGTCACGCGGTCGAACGCGCTGCCGATCCAACTCGCGCCCAGCCCCAGCGGGACCGCGAGGCCCAGCACAGGAACGGCCGTCCCGACGCCGTAAGCCGACGGCAGCAGGATCGCCGAGCGCGACTCGAGCGCCAGCGGAAGCAGGCTGCCGAAGAAGAGCGCCGCCGAGATCGGGCAGAAGCTGAGCGCGAAGACGAAGCCCAGCAGCGCGGCCCCGGGCAGGCCCAGGCGATCGACGCGGCGCTGCAGCGCGGGCGAGACGCCGCGGCCGACCAGGGGAAGCCGGATCGCGCCCAGCAGCACGAGCCCGGTGACGATCAGCAGCGGCCCGAGCGCCGCGCCCATCCAGCGCTGCAGCCCGTGCGACAGCGCCGGTGCCGAGAGCAGGCCCAGCACCAGCAGCCCGCCGACCGCGACGTACGCCACGGCGCGCCCGAGCGCATACAGGAGCGCCGACCAGAGAACGCGCCGCGGCCGGTCGACCTGCGTCCCGACGTACGACACCGCCGCGATGTTGGTCGCCAGCGGACAGGGGCTGATCGAAGTCAGGATCCCCAGCCAGAGCGCCGTCGCGGCGCCGGCCAGCAGCTCCGTCACGCGGCCGCCCGCACCGCTCAGCCCTGCTTCAGGAACGCGGCGAGTTGCGTGCGGACGTACTGCTTGAACTCGTCCTCCTCGTGCGCGAGCTGCCAGATCTTCTCGAGGTTGCGGTAGCGGACCTGCTTCCCGCCCGAGAGCTCGACCAGCACGATCGCCGGGCCGACGAGCTGGTAGTCCTTGATGAAGTGCTCGTTGGCCGAGTCGTCGTAGTTGACGACGCGCCACTCGATCGTCTTGTCCTTGAGCTGGGCGGGGAAATCGGTCTTGAGGACCGCGGTCGCCATCCCCTCCATCCCGACGCAGGTCTTGCAGCGCAGCTTGCCGTGGAAGTAGTAGGCGACGACCTGGCGTCCGCCGACCGGCGCGGGGTCGGCGGCGAAGGCGACCAGACCGGCCAGGGCGGGGAACAGCAGGGCGATTGCCAGGCCCAGCGCGAGGGCGGCCGGCGCGGGCGGGACGCGTCGTCTCATCGGGTGACTCTCCTTGCCGCGGCGGAGCGCGGCGTGCGGCGTGCGGGCTTCACGATCCCCAGGCGTCCCAGGTCGCGATCGGCGCGGCAGAACTCCTCGAGCGGGATCGCCCGCAGCGCGCGCAGGCGGCGGCGGTCCTCGGCCACCTGCGGGTCGCGCGCGAGCGGGGCCAGCACCTCGTCGAGCCACTTCGGGCGCGCGGCCGGGTCGACCAGGCGGTAATGGACCCACCGTCCCTCCTTGCGCTCCGTGACGAGGCCGGCCGCGCGCAGCTCGGCCAGGTGCTCGGACGCGGTCGAGGTGGCCAGGTCCAGCAGCGCGGTGAGCTGGCAGACGCACAACTCGCCCGCGGCGAGCGCCGCCAGGAGCCGCAGCCGGACCGGGTGGCCCAGGACCTTGAGCTGCGCCGCGGTGGCGGGGATCGAGACCGGCATCATTTCTCCAATTCCCGAAGTATCGTACTATCATCTCCACGACGCGTCGCCCGGAGACAGGGAAGGATGACCGACGGCCCGGATTACCTAGAAGCCAGGATCGATAAGTTCATCCTGCGGGTCGCGCGCGACCGGGCCTACACCGCCGAAGGGGTCTGGTCGCGGGAGGACGGGGACGGCACGGCCCGGCTCGGCGTCAGCGACTTCCTGCAGCAGAGCAGCGGCGACGTGACCTTCGCGACCGTGCGCCCGGCTGGCACGCGCCTCGCGCCGGGCGATCCGTTCGTCTCGTACGAGACGATCAAGATCGTGACCGAGCTGGCCAGCCCGGTCGCCGGGACGATCGTCCAGGTCAACCCGGAGCTGGCGCTGGCCCCCGAGCGGATCAACCAGGACCCCTACGGCGCGGGCTGGCTGGCGCGGGTGGCCGTCGATCCGGCGACCCCCGGAGGCCCGCCGCTGCTCGACCCGCCGGCCTACTTCGAGCTGATGGTGCGGCGCGCGGAAGAGGAGGTCGGCGGGCGATGAGCGGGACGTGCCGCGAGACCGTGATCATCCCGTGCAGCGGGATCGGAAAGCCGTTCGGCTCGGTCAGCCGCGAGGCGGCCTACGAGGTCGTCGACATGCTGCGCCCCGCCCACGCGCGCCTGATCGCGCTCTCCCGGCTGGTGCTGGGAGACGACGACGCGCGCGACGCCGTGGCCCGCCACCCGGTCGTGACGATCGACGGCTGCAAGCTGGCCTGCGCGGCGAAGATGGCGAAGGCCAGCGGCGCGCGCCGGGTGCGCGAGCTGGCGGTGATCGATACCTTCCGCCGCCACCCGAAGCTGAAGCCGGAGGGGATTGCCGAGCTGAACGACGCCGGGCGGCAGCTCGCGCGGGCGCTGGCCGAGGAGGTCGCCGCGATCGTCGACGAGCAGGCCGGCGGGGAGGGGCGCGATGCCTGAGCTGCCGCGCCGCAAGGTCGGGATCGTCGCCTGCTCGGGCGAGGAGATCGCGGAGGGGACCGTGACGCGCCTCGCGGCGCTGCGCGTGCTGCACGAGCTGCGACCGGACGACACGGTGACGATCTGCCTGCCGCTGTTCCTGGCGGGGGGCGAAGGGGACCGGGCCTTCGCCCGGGTCTACCCGACGGTCACGATCGACGGCTGCGAGAAGCGCTGCGCCGCGGAAGGGACGGCGACCTACTCGGCGCCGCCGGCCGCGTCGATCGTGGTCAGCGAGCTGGCGGCGGGCTGCGGGCTGGGGCCGATCGAGGGGCGGCGGCAGCTCAACGAGGCCGGCCGGCTGGCGGTCGAGGCCACCGCGCAGCGCACGGTCGAGCTGGTCGACGAGCTGCTGAAGGCCCCGCGCGCGCGACGCTTCACCGGCACGCTGCCCTCCGCCGGGCCATGAGCCGCACCGCGACGTATCGCGCCGACGTCACCTGGACCGGGGAGCACCTGGGGCGGGTGGCGCTGGGGAACGGCCCGGAGATGGCCTTCTCCGCGCCTCCCGACGCCCACGGCCACCCCGGCGTGCTGACGCCCGAGGACGCCTTCGTCGCGGCGGTCAACACCTGCGTGATGCTGATGTTCGTGTGGGCCGCCGAGCGCTACAAGCTGCAGCTCCTGGCGTACGAGTGCCGCGGCGAGGGGACCAAGCGGATCGATCTCGACCGGACCGAGACCTTCACGGAGATCCGGCTGGCGCCGCGGATCCGGATCGCGGCCGGGGCGGAGGACCCGGCGGCGGTCCGGGCGCGGGCGCAGCGCGCGCTCGAAGGGGCACAGAAGTACAGCCTGGTGGCCAACTCGATCAAGTCGGAGCTGATCGTCGAGCCGGCGATCGAGATCGTGACGGAGGGCGCGCGATGATCCAGGTCAAGGTGTTGGGCCCGGGCTGCCCCAACTGCACGCGCCTGGCGGAGTCGGTGACGCGGGCCGCGGCCGGCCTCGGGGTCGAGGCGGCGGTCGAGAAGGTGACCGGGATGGGGGCGATCGTGCAGTACCGGATCCTCGCGACGCCGGGGCTGGTCGTCGACGGCGAGCTGGTCTGCTCGGGTCGCGTGCCGACCGAGGCGGAGATCACAGGCTGGCTGGCAACAGCCGCAGGCCGCGGATAGCGGCCGGTGGAGGACCCGATGGCGGCGGCAGGCGCGGATCGCACGGACAAACGGCGGCTCGGCGTCTTCGAGCGCTATCTCTCGCTCTGGGTGGCGCTCTGCATGGTGCTCGGACTCGCGGTCGGGAAGCTCTTCCCGGGGCTGACCGACGCGATCCGCCGGCTGGAGTTCGGCGAGGGGAGCCAGATCAACCTCGCGATCGCGGTGCTGATCTGGCTGATGATCTACCCGATGATGCTGAAGGTCGACTTCACGAGCATCCTCGGCGTCGGGAAGCGCCCGCGCGGACTCCTGGTCACGCTGTTCGTCAACTGGCTCGTCAAGCCGTTCTCCATGGCATTCCTGGGCTGGCTGTTCTTCAAGTACCTGTTTGCGCCGTGGATCGCGCCCGCCGAGGCGGACCAGTACATCGCCGGCGTCGTGATCCTGGCTGCCGCGCCCTGCACCGCGATGGTCTTCGTCTGGTCCTACCTGACCCGCGGCGACCCGGCGTACACGCTGGTCCAGGTCTCGGTCAACGACCTGGTCATGCTGTTCGCGTTCGCTCCGATCGTGACGCTGCTGGTGACGGGAGCGAGCAACCTCACCGTGCCGTTCCGCGTGCTGCTCTACAGCGTCGTCGTCTTCATCGTGATTCCGCTGGCCCTGGGGAGCCTCAGCCGCGCCGTCCTGCTGCGGGTCAAGGGCCCGGAGTGGTTCGAGCAGAAGTACCTCGCCTTCTTCCACCCGGTGACGGTGCTGGCGCTGCTGGCCACGCTGGTCCTGATCTTCGCCTTCCAGGCCGACAACCTGACCGGGCGCTTTCTCCACGTCGTGCTGATCGCGATCCCGATCCTGATCCAGGTCTACCTCAACTCCGGCCTGGCCTACGGGTTGATGTGGCTGCTCCGCGTGCCCCACGCGGTCGCGGCCCCGGGCGCGCTGATCGGGGCGAGCAACTTCTTCGAGCTGGCGGTGGCGACCGCGATCACGCTCTACGGCCCGGAATCGGGCGCGGCGCTGGCCACGGTGGTCGGCGTGCTGGTCGAGGTGCCGGTGATGCTCTCGGTCTGCGCGGCGTGCAACCGGACGCGGGGATGGTTCGCGGGGTTCGGGGAGGGGGCGGCCGGCTGAATCGCGCGTTCCGCCGGCGGGAAGCGGCGTACACTTCCGGCCGGGGCGTTGCTTGCCATGGGTCTCGCTCGCGGAAGACGGCAGTCGCTTGGGCTCGTCGGCCTGCTGCTTCTCGGCCTCGCCGGGCCGGCGGGCCTGGCCCACGCCGGGACGACCTACTTCGTCAACAATGCGTGGGGCAAGGACTCGAACCCCGGGACCACGCCGGGGACCGCCTGGCGGACGATCCGGAAGGCCGCGAACACGATGGTCGCCGGGGACACCGCACGGATCATGGCCGGCGTCTACGCGGAAGAGGTGATCCCGCTGAACTCGGGCGAGCCCGGCGCCTGGATCACCTACGAGGCCTTCGGCAACGGCGAGGTGATCCTCCGCCCGACCCGCTTCCCGTTCCGGCTCCCCCCCGACCGCCGGATCGAGTATCTCAGGCTCTCGGGACTCACCTTCGACGGCGCAGAGATCGTCGACCGCGCCGTCAGCTACGGCTTCCTCTCGGACGAGTCGACCGGGGCGAAGAGCCACCTGGCCGTCGACCGCTGCACCTTCACCGGCTTCTACATGGCAATCGAAGTCGCCGGCGGCGCGACCGACGTCGAGATCACGAACTGCACGATGCTGCGCAACCAGTACGCGATGGAGTTCTGGAACGAGAACGAGCGCGTCCTGGTCGCGGGGAACCGGATCGACGAGGGGCGCCTCCACCCCGCCTCCGCCGCCACCGACACCGGCGACCACGTCGTGTTCAGCTCCAGCGATCCCCTCGCGCCGAACCGCGGGATCACGATCGAGGGGAACGAGATCGCCCGCTCGCTGCGGCAGGGGATCCTGATCACCCGCACGACCGACGTCGTGGTCCGGGGAAACGACTGCCACGACAACGCCGCGACCGGGATCCAGATCGAAGGCGAGGCGGCCGATCCGATCCCGCTGGCCCGGGTCGTCGTCGAGGACAACCACTGCTGGGGCAACGGGCGCGGCTACGGGGCGGAGACCGGGATCTGGATCGACGACGCGGACGACGTCGTCGTGCAGCGCAACGTCCTGGACCGCAACCCGACCGGGCTGCGGGTCACCGGCTCCGACCGCGTGCTGGTCCGCCACAACGTGATCCACGAGAACGTCTTCAGCTACGTCACCCCGTCCTCGAGCGGGGCGATCTGGGTCGGGCCGACGGCGCAGGGCGGTTCGGACGTCGTACGCTGCACCGCAACGGCCACACCCGGGTGGTCGGCACCCCCTACTCGTCGCTCAATTTCGGCTACGACTCGACGCCCTCGCTCGCGACCACCGGCATCGCGTTCCGGAACAACATCGCTTCCGAGAGCCAGGCGGGGAATCCGGAGACGGACCTGCTGGTGCAGGGCGCGCCGGCGGTTCTCGACGACAACGACTACTTCACACCGCGCCTCGGCGGGCCGCAGGTGCTGCTGGACCCGACCGGCTCGCCCCCCGCGAGCTTCGACGCCTACCGCGCCGCGACCGGCCAGGACGGCCGCTCGATCACGCTGGCCCCGCTGCCGATCGATCCCGCAGCGGCCGACTTCCGCCTGCGGAGCATCAGCCCGTGCATCGACCGCGGCGCGCCGCTCACGACGGCGCTCGGCGACGGCGATGGCAGCCGCTTCCTCGCCGTCGCCGACGCGCGCTACTTCTCGGACGGGCACGGGCTCGTCGCCGGGGACCTGGTGCAGGTCGGGAGCCAGGGTCCGGCGCGCGTCGAACAGGTCGATCTCACTTCGAACACGCTGACGCTCGAGGTGCCGCTCTCCTGGAGCGCGGGAGACGGCGTGAGCTATCCGTTCGCGGGGTCGGCCCCCGACATCGGGGCGTTCGAGTTCGCGGACGAACCGACCGACGCCGATGCGGACGGCGTCACCGATGCGCGCGACAACTGCCCGGTCGCGCCAAACCCCGCGCAGGAAGACGCGGACCTCGACGGCCACGGCGACGCGTGTGACGGCTTCCCGAACTGCGCGGAGTACCTCGACACGCCGCGCGCGCACGTGGCGGCTGGGCGCGCGGCGTCCAGCCTGTGCTGGGTCTGGACCGTCGGCGCCGAGGACCTGCTCTGCGACCTGTGCGCCGATCCCGGCTGCTACGACCGCGCCGTCCCGGTTTACGGCTGGGTTCCGGACTGGTACTCGACCGCGCCGTGCGCGGCGGAGGGGTGCTGCAACGGCCAGGACGACGATCGCGACGGGATTGTCGACTGCGCTGACCCGGCGTGCGCGGCGACCGCGCTCTGCGCGGGAGGGCCCGGCGCCGTCCCGGCTGACCTCGGCGACACGCTGCGCTTGGAGCGCGCGGGCCGCGACGTCGTCTTCGCGTGGGGCGCCGACCCGCTCGCGGCGCGCTACAACATCCGGCGATCCGATTCGGCGGAGACCTGGCCGGATGAGCCCTATCGCGCCGGGATCCCGGCGCCCTCGATCACGATCGAAGGGGAGGCGGACCAGCCGCCGGCCTGCGTTTTCTACCGCGTGACGGGAGTGAGCTGTGCGGGGCTCGAGGGGCCGTAGCCTCGGGCTCCGGATCGCGGCCGCAGCCGGATGAACCCCGGTTCCGCAGGCGGCATCACGACTGCCCCGGCAGGCCACCTGACGGGCGCTCGCCGAGGAGCGCGACGGCCCCCCGGGCCGATCGGCCGGGGGAGCCATCGCCAGGCCCGATACGGGCTCAGTCGAGCTTGTTGCCCTTGACCGTGTAGGTGAACACGGCCCCGTCGTTCTTGGTCCAGATCAACTTGCCCTCGAGGCTCTTGCCGTGAACGGTTCCAGTCCAGACCGAGGTGCCTTCGCCCGCGGTCGCCCGATCCGACTTGAAGGTGAAGTCCTTCTCTCCTGCGCGTTCGACGGAGTAGGGCGACGCCCCCGACCCGACCTTCGGATCGCTGACCGTGAGCTTGCCATCTGCGAAGGTCAGCGTCGCGTTGAAGTCCTTCTCTCCCTTGTCCTGGGTCATGGAGTCCGGCTTGACGTCGACCTTCCAGCTCGTGCCGTCGAGGACCGAGACCTCGGGGCCCGCAAAGGCCACCGTGGTGAGGACGATTGCGAATACCGCTAGCCAGTTGAGCTTTCTCATTCCAGCCTCCTGCATCTGATGGGGGCGCTCGAAGGGAGCGCTCCGGGAACGGCACAACTTCCGTCATGTCGCGGTCGCGGCGAGCCGCGCGAGGCGGCGCTTCGCACGAGACCGAGGGAGCATGCTCCGCGATCCGAGACCGTGCGATGGGGCAATACCCTACCTCGGTGGGGACCGCTCCAGCCGTGGTCTTCGAAGCGCGTGCGAGCGTTGCGCGCCGGCCAGCGTCAGGGGCAGGCCGTGGGTGACAGGGTGCGGGGCGGGCTCCCGCTCGACGTCTCCTGGTTGTCGGGGCTTAGCGCCGTGACGAGGTAGGCGTACTGCTGGCCCGGAAGCGGCTTGAACAGGTCGCCGGTCCAGGAGGTCCCGGTCGTCTTGAAGATGCAGGTGAAGACGCCGCCTGGCAGGCCACGGTAGATCCGGTAGAGCGACACGGGATGATCGGTCGAATACTGCAGGTCCTCCCAGCTCCAGACTGCCGGGCCCAGCAGGAATTCCGTCCCCGCTCCGGCGCCGGACACCTCCAGCGCCGTGAAGACGGGAAGCACCTTGAGCACCGTACCGGCGCGCCGCGTGATGTAGATCTCGTTCTGTGCGTCGACGCCGAAGCTCGTCAGGTTGGAGGCCAGCGCGTTGGTGGGATCGAGCTGCGCGGTCAGGTCGAGCGGATTCGTCACGAGGCCGGCAACGTAGCGGAAGGTCTTGACGTCGCCCGTGCAGTAATCGCCGTAGAAATAGGTCCCTCGCAGGTCCGGCATCCTGCAGCCACGATAGACGTAGCCCCCGGTGATCGAGCAGGCCCCGCCCGAGTGCGCGTACTCCAGCTTGGGCTTCGTGAAGGAGGGGTCGTTGCAGGTCCTGGAGCAGCCGGTCGTCGGCGGAGCATTGTTGCAGTCCCCGGACGCGTTGTTGAAGCAGTGATTCCCTTCATTCTCTCGCCAGCCGTAGTTCGCGGCCGCCGCGCCGGACGGGGCGATATCGACCTCTTCCCAGCAGCCCTGCCCGACGTCCGCGATGTAGAGCTCGCCGGTCAGAGCGTCGAAGCTGGATCGCCACGGGTTGCGCAGCCCAAGGGCCCAGATCTCGTCGCAGCCGGTCCTGCCGACGAACGGGTTGGTAGGCGGGACGCGGTAGCTCGACCCCGTGCCACCGCACTCCGGAGCCACGCTTCCCGGCAGGCTGCGAACGTCGATCCGCAGCATCTTCCCGAGCAGGACCCCGGGATTCTGGCCGTTGCCGCACAACCCGTGCTGGTCCCCACTGCCGCCGCCATCGCCCGTCGAAACGTAGAGATAGCCGTCCGGACCGAACTGCAGTTGGCCGCCGTTGTGATTGGTCTCCGGCTGCTGGAAGCGCATGATGCGCGTCTCGGTGGCAAGCGCGACGTCCGGGTTCGTCGGGGATGTCTCGTAGCGCGCCACGACCGTGAACGGAACCGACCCCACCGACTCGGTGTAGTCGACGTAGAGGAAGCGGGTCGTCGCATAGTCCGGGTCGAACGCCAGGCCGAGGAGGCCCATTTCACTGCCGGCCGCGCTGACCCTGGTATGGATGTCCAGGAACGTCGTGACGCTGTTCGTGGCGGCGCCCCGCTTCTTGATCATGACGTACCCGTCCTGCTGCACGACGAAAAGCCGGTTCGGATCTCCGGGAGCGCTGGTCACAAAGAGCGGGCGGTTGACCAGCCCGGTCACCACCGCGACGGACTTGAGCGTCACGCTGGGCGAGGGAGCGATGCCGAGGCAGGGATCGGAGGCCTCGACCTGCGCGTGAGCGTGAGAGAAGAGGGAGAACGCCGCCGCTGCCGCGACGAACGGGATGGAGTGCGATCTGGACATCGGTCCTCCTGGACGAGATGCGTGGGAAGTGGCAGGACGGGACGCACGTGCGGAAGCGACGACTGGGCCCGGTGCGAAGCCGATCGCGCGGCATCCACCGGATAGAGCTTCTCCGCGGCCGGAGTTCATGCAACGCGGCGTGAGAAGCGCGTCATCGGGGACCTCCAACCGTCCGTGTCAGCACGTGACTTACCCGAAGCGCCGCGATTGTCCGGGAGTGGCCTCGATTTGACCATGCGGTGAAACCCTCCCCACCGTTCCGCAGTGCTCAGAAACAAGAGGCAACGGGCGGGTCGCATGGGTAGGGTTTCGCCCCATTGTTGGGCCAACCCGGCTCACCAATCATGGTGTGGGACCAGGGCGTCGACATCCGATGGCGCAGGGGGAATGGCTCCGCGAGGAGCCCGCGTCATTCCCCCGGAGCCAGGATCGGGTTGACGCACTGGCGAGTACAGCCGTTGATGCGGCGGCCGGAGAGGCCAGAGGAGCGGCTATGCAGATTGCGACCAGGAGTAGAGCGGAAATGTACGGTGTCGTCTCCGCCTCCAGGATCATCGGCGAGGCTGTGGTCAATCGTGAGAACGAGGACCTGGGCAAGATCCACGAACTGGTGATCGACGCGAAGGAGGGGCGCCTGGCCTACGCCGTGCTCTCCTTCGGCGGCTTCATGGGCGTGGGGAACAAGCTGTTCGCACTGCCCTGGTCGGCGCTCGAGTTCGCCAGCACGGAGAACAAGCTGATCCTGAACGTCGACAAGGAGAAGCTGAAGGCCGCTCCCGGCTTCGATTCCGCCGCCAAGTGGCCGGACTTCGCGGACAGGACCTGGGGTGACAGCATCCACAGCTACTACGGCTATGACCCCTACTGGAAACGGTAGGTTTGACGACCTGGGCGCTCGCCGATCTCGCTCACGCGGGTCGGCGAGCGCCCCTCATGCGCATGGCCATCCGCTCAGCCGTAGAGCGTCCGCGCCCGCTCGGAGATCGCGATCACCGCGGGGTTCCTCAGCTTCCGCTCGACGGTGATCGCGTAGAAACGCTGCCGGACCGCGTCGAGCCGGCCGACCAGCCGGACGCGGTACTGCCGCCGCACCTCCGCGTCGATCGCGGAGGGCATGGCGAAGAGTCCCGCGCCCGCCTGCCCGAAGGCGTCGATCAGGGCGCTGTCCTCGAAGGTCCCGACGACGCGCGGCCGGATCCCCTGCTTCCGGAACCAGTCCTCGAGCGAGAGGCGCAGCCCGGAGTCCCCGCTCGGCAGCAGAAAGGGCGCCCCATCGAGCGAGCGCGGAAAGCGCCGGCGGTAACTGGCCGCGATCCGCTCGGCGGCGAAGATCGACACGCCGCACTCGCCGAGGAGGTGGCTGTAGGCCCGCACCTTGACCGCCGGGGGGGCTGGGGTGTCGGCGAGGACGAGGTCCAGGGAGTAGATCGCCAGGTCGGCGACGAGGCGCTCCGGACGGTCCTGCACGCAGTCCAACTGCACCGGGTCGGGCAGGTGGAGGGCCGGCTCGAGGATCTGGTAGGCGACCAGCTTGGGCACGACCATGGCCACTCCCACGGCCAGGCGTGCCGGTCGCGCGACCCGGCCCTTGACGGCCTGCTGCAGCTCCCGGCCGAGGGAAAGGATCTCGTCGGCGTAGCGGTAGACGGTGCGCCCGACCTCGGTGAGCACCACGGTGCGACCGGAGCGAACGAGCAGCTTCTCGCCGAGGGCGTCCTGCAATTCCCGGAGCTGGCCGCTGATCGTGGGCTGCGAGACGCGCAGCTTCTCGCTCGCCCGCGTCACCCCGCCTTCGCGAACCACGGTCCAGAAGTGGAACAGGTGGTGATGGTTGAGCGTATCCACGCCCCGACGATACATCGAAGCGGGGCTATGGGACAGACCCCGAACATGTATTGGTCCCGATTCCTGCCGGCTCCCTAGACTGGGACGGGTCAGCAAGAGGAGCTCCGGGACCATGCCGCCGCCGCGGGATTGAGGATCGACGTGACGAGCACAGGACTCGCAATCTCCACGGCTCTCCGTGGTGAGGTGCGGCGGCGCGTGCTCCTCGCGCTGGGCCGGTACGCGCAGGAGCTGCACGGGGTGACGGCGCGCCTGGACGAGTCCCGAAACCCCCTGGGGGGCGTCGACCAGCGCAGCCGCGTCAGGGCCCGCCTCCACTCCGGGCTCGTACTCCGCGCCGAGGCGATCGACGGCCGGATCGAGGCGGCCGTCGACCGCTCCGCGGCCCGCCTCGCGCTGCTCATCGCCGCCGCGCTCGGCGGCTGAGACCGTGGCCCCCGCCTTCGATTCGTGGCTCCGGCGGCTCCGGCGGCGCGGTGCCCGGCCGGCCGCGAAGCCCCTCCGCGACGAGCTGCTGAGCATCGAGCGGCTCGAGGAGCGAGCCAAGGCCCTCGGGGCCCGCCTGACCGTCGACCCCACGCCGCGCCGCAACGCCCGGGACGTCTTCCCGCGCTTTGCCGACAACGCGCGCGTGCTGCGCCAGGCGTACCTCGCGATGGCCGAGGACGTGCACAAGGGGGAGTTCGTTTCGCCGGCAGCCGAGTGGCTGCTCGACAACTACCACCTCGTCGCGTCCGAGATCCGCGAGGTGCGCCAGAACCTGCCGCGGGGCTACTATCGCGACCTGCCCAAGCTCGCGACCCGCGAGTCCCCGGGCGACGCGCGCGTCTACGCCATGGCGGTGGAGTTGATCCGCCACAGCGACAGCCGCCTCGACCGGCAGCAGCTCGTCCGGTTCATGAACAGCTTCCAGGCGGTCGCGCCGCTCACGATCGGCGAGCTGTGGGCCTGGCCGAGCATGCTCAGGCTCGCGCTGATCGAGAACCTGCGCCGCCTGGCGGACGAGGTGATCGACTCGCGCGAGGCCCGCCGGGCGGCCGACGGCTACGTGGCGCAGATCGACGCCGCCGGGCGCGGGCGGCTCCCGACCCTCCCCGGGGAGATCCACCCGGCGTTCGTCGTGCAACTGCTGCAGCGCGTGCGCGAGTACGGCCCGCGCCTCTCGGCGGTGCGCGCCGCCGTCGACGCGCACCTCCTCGCGCAGCAGACGACGGCGGAGGAGGCGATCCGCAGCGAGCACCAGCACCAGGCGGCGGCGCAGGTCTCGGTCGCGAACGTCATCACGAGCCTACGCCTGCTGTCCACGCTCGACTGGAGCCAGTACTTCGAGTCGGTCAGCCTGGTCGAGGGGCTGCTGCAGCGCGATCCGGCCGGCGTCTACGGCGCGATGGATTTCCTCAGCCGCGACCGCTACCGCCAGGCGGTGGAGGACCTCGCCGACGGAACGGGCGAGGGACAACTCCGGGTGGCGCTGCGGACCGTCGAGAGCGCGCGGCAGGCCGCCGAGAGCGGCGGCCCGGAGCGCGCGACCCACATCGGCTTCCACCTGATCGGCCGGGGCCGCGCCGACCTGGAGGCCGACGTGGCCTACCGCGCCCCGCTGCGGCGCCGGGTACGGCGCTTCGTCTTCGCCCACGCGACGGCGGCCTACCTGGGGACGATCGCGCTCCTGACCGCGCTCCTGCTCGGGCTCGGCTTCGCCTACGCGCGCCAGCAGGACGGGTCGCCCTGGCCGCTGGCCTGGGTGGCGATCCTGCTGCTGCTGCCGGCCAGCGAGGTCGCGACCGCCATCGTCCAGCGCCTGTGTGTCCGCTTCGCCGCGCCGCGGCGGCTCCCGCGCCTCGACTTCCTGGGCGGGGTCCCGGAGAGCGCCCGGACCATGGTCGTCGTCCCGACGCTCCTGACGACCATCGAGAGGGCCGCCGAGCTGATCGAGCACCTCGAGGTCCTGGCCCTCGGCAATCTCGACCCGCACGTCCACTTCGCGCTCCTCACCGACTTCACGGACGCCCCCGCGCGCGAGCTGCCGCAGGACGAAGCGATCCTGGGCGCCGCCCGGGCCGGCATCGAGGCCCTGAACGCGCGCCACGCCGAGGGGCGCAACGACCGCTTCTTCCTCGTCCACCGCGTGCGGCAGTGGAACCCGGGCGAAGGGGTCTGGATGGGCTGGGAGCGCAAGCGCGGGAAGATCGAGGAGTGGAACCGCCTGCTGCGGGGCGCTCCGGACACGAGCTTCTCGGTGGAGGCCGGCGATCCCGGTATCTTCCCCGGCGTCCGCTACTGCATCACGCTCGACTCCGACACGCGCCTGCCTCGCGACGCCGCGAAGAAGCTGATCGGCATCGCCGCTCATCCGCTGAATCGGCCCCGTTTCGACCCCCGTCTCGGCCGCGTCACCGAGGGCTACGCGATCCTCCAGCCGCGCGTCAGCGTGACCATGGCGAGCGCCGCTGGCTCGCTGTTCTCGCGGCTGTACGCCGGGCACACCGGCGTCGACCCCTACACGACGGCGGTCTCGGACACCTACCAGGACGTCTTCGCCGAGGGGATCTTCACCGGCAAGGGGCTCTACGACGTGGACGCGTTCGTCACCGCCCTCGACGGGCGCGTACCGGAGAACGCCCTGCTCTCGCACGACCTCTTCGAGGGCCTCTACGCGCGCACGGCGCTCGTCTCCGACATCGAGCTGGTGGACGACTACCCGTCGAGCGTCCTCACGCACGCGCGACGCCAGCACCGCTGGGTGCGCGGCGACTGGCAGATCCTCTGGTGGCTGTTCCCGGTGGTCCCGACCCGTTCCGGCCTGCGCCGCAACCGCCTGCCGGCGATCTCCCGCTGGAAGATCCTGGACAACCTGAGGCGGAGCCTGATGGCGCCCGCGACCGTCGCCCTGCTGCTGCTGGCGTGGACGGTGCTGCCGGGCCGCGCGGGGGTCTGGACGGCGGCGCTGCTGGCCGCGCTGGCCTTCAACCTCCTCCCGCTGGCGTTGAAGGTCCTCGGCGGGCCGCCATCGCAGCAGCCCTGGCGGGTCTTTCTGCGCGTCGTGGGGGAAGACGCCGCGACGGCGCTGGCGCAGGCCGCCCTGCAACTGACGTTCCTCGCGAACGAGTGCTGGCAGCGGGTGCACGCGATCGCCCTGACGATCGTGCGCCTCGCGGCCACGAAGCGTCGCCTGCTGGAGTGGGAGACGGCCGAGGCGAGCGCCCGGCGGGGGCCCCGCGGGAGCGGCCCGCGGGCGTTCGTCCAGGAGATGATCGCGAGCCCGCTGATCGCGCTCGCCGGCCTGGCCCTGGTGGCGCTGGTGCGCCCGGGCTCGCTGGCGGTCGCCGCGCCGGTGCTCGCGCTGTGGGCCGGCGCGCCGCTCATCGCCTACGCCCTGAGCCGCCCCGTGCCGAAGCGCCGGCGGGAGATCGGCCCGGAAGACCGCGCCCTCTTCGAGCGGGTGGCCCGCGACACGTGGCGCTACTTCGAGGAGTTCATGGGCCCCGCGGATCACGGCCTGCCGGCCGACAACTTCCAGGAGGTGCCCACGCCCCGGGTGGCCCATCGGACCTCGCCCACGAACATCGGGATGGGGCTGCTGGCGACGCTGGCCGCTCACGACCTGGGCTTCATCGCCACCGACGACTTCGCCCGGCGGATCGACGCGGCGCTCACGACGATGGAGGGGCTGGAGCGGCACGAGGGCCACCTGCTCAACTGGTACGACACGGAGAGCCTGGCGGCGCTCGCCCCCCGCTACGTCTCGACGGTCGACAGCGGGAACCTCGCGGGCGCCCTCATGACGCTTGCCGAGGGACTGGGCGAGGCGGGTCTCGAGGACCTGGCGCGCCGCGCCGCCGCCTTCCTCGAGGGGATGTCCTTCCGCTTCCTCTACGACCCGCAGCGCCGGATCCTCTCGATCGGGTTCCGCCTGGCGGATGCCGACGGGCCCGGGCGCCTGGATGCGTCGTTCTACGACCTGCTGGCCTCGGAGGCGCGCCTCGCGAGCTTCATCGCCATCGCGCGCGGCGAGCTGCCCGAGACGCACTGGTTCCACCTGGGCCGGCTCGTCACGAGCATCGACGGCACGCCGACCCTCCTGTCGTGGAGCGGCACCGCCTTCGAGTACCTGATGCCGCTCCTGTTGATGAAGAGCTACCCCGAGACGCTGCTCGACGAATCCTGCCGCATGGCGGTGCGCCGCCAGGCCGAGTACGCGGCCGGCCGGGACGTGCCGTGGGGGATCTCCGAGTGCGCCTACAACCTGAGCGATCGCCACGGCAACTACCAGTACAAGGCCTTCGGCGTTCCGGGCCTTGGACTGAAGCGGGGACTGGCCGACGAGCTGGTCGTGGCCCCGTACGCCACGGCGCTCGCGGGGATGGTCGACCCTCAGCTCGCCGCACGGAACCTGCGGCGCCTGACCGACGAGGGACGCGCGGGCGCCTATGGGCTCTACGAGGCGATCGACTACACGAACGCTCCGCCGGGCGACGTCGACGTCGCTGCCGGCGCGGTTGGCGCCCGGCCATCCGGAACCGTCGTGCGGACCTTCATGGCGCACCACCAGGGGATGACCCTGGTCGCGCTCGCCAACGTGCTGCTCGGCGACCCCATGGTGAGACGCTTCCACGCCGATCCACGCGTGCAGGCCACGGAGCTGCTGCTGCAGGAGCGGGTGCCACGCGAGGCGCCGATCACCCAGCCCCGACCGGCGGAGGAGACGCGGGTGGCCGGTCCGGCGCCCACGCAGCCCCTGCGCCGCTTCCGCTCGCCGCACACGCTGTGGCCCCACGCGCAGTTCCTGTCGAACGGCAGCTACACCACGGTCGTCACGAACGCCGGCGGCGGAGCCAGCTTCTGCCGGGGCCGCGTCGTCACGCGCCACCGCGAGGACCCGACCCGCGATCCGGGCAGACAGTTCGTCTATCTCCGGGACGTCCGCAGCGGGGACGTCTGGTCGGCCACCCACCACCCGGTGGGGGGCGACGCGGAGGACTACCTGGTGGCGTTCTCCGCCGAGAAGGCCGCCTTCAATCGCCGGCACGACGGGATCGCCACGCTGCTCGAGATCGCGGTCTCGACGGAGGACGACGTGGAGGTGCGGCGGCTGGCCGTGACCAACCACAGCGACCGGCCCCGCGAGCTCGAGATCACGAGCTACGCCGAGATCGTGCTCGCCCCGGCCGCGGACGACCTGGCCCACCCGGCCTTCGGGAAGCTGTTCGTCGAGACGGAGTACCTCCCGGAGCGATCGGCCCTGCTGTGCCGGCGCCGGCCGCGTTCCGCCGACGAGGCGGCGCTCTGGGCCGTGCACGTGCTGAGCCTCGAGGGTCGCACGCAGGGCCGCCTTGAATGGGAGACGGACCGCGCGCGCTTCCTCGGGCGGGGGCGCTCGACGGAGGACCCCCAGGCCCTCGACGGGCGGTCCCTGTCCGGCACGACCGGGGTCGTGCTCGACCCCGTCGTCAGCCTGCGGCAGCGCATCCGCCTCGCTCCCGGCGGCTTCGTGCGGCTGTCGTTCGCCACGGGCATGGCGTTCTCGCGCGACACGGCGCTGGCGCTGGCCCAGAAGTACCACGAGCCGGGCTCGGCCGCGGGGACCTTCGCCCTCGCGTCGGCGCGCGCGCAGAGCGCGCTGCGGCACCTCGACATCACGAGCGAGGACGCGCTGCTCTACGAGCGGCTGGCCTCGCGCGTCCTGTACGCCGATCGCTCGCTGCGCGCGGGCGCCGAGTCCCTGGCGAGGAGTGAACTCGGCCAGGAAGGCCTCTGGCCCCACGGCATCTCGGGGGACCTTCCGATCCTGCTGCTGCGGGTGCTCGAGGAGGACGACATGCCGCTCGTCCGCGAGGTCCTGCAGGCCCAGGAATACTGGAGGCTCAAGGGGCTGCGGGCCGACGTCGTGATCCTGAACGAGCACCCGATCGGGTACCTCGACGAGATGCACGGGCAGATCACCGCGCTGCTCGACAACGGTCCGTGGAGGGCCTGGAACCACCAGCCGGGCGGAGCCTACCTGCTGCGCGCGGACCGGCTGGGGGAGGCCGAGCGGGCGCTCCTCGCGGCCGTGGCCAGTGCGGTGCTCAGCGGCGATCGCGGCGACCTGTCGGCCCAGCTGGAGCACGCCTACGCCCACTGGCCCGAGGCGGAAATGCCCGATCTCGTGCCATCACGGCCGCCGGATCCCGGCGAGGCGTCGAGCGCCGGCCCCGAGGCGCCGCCGCTCGCCCTGTCCCACGGGCTGGGCGGCTTCGGCGACGGCGGCCGCGAGTACGTCGTGCTGCTCGACGGAGAAGCCGAGACGCCGCTGCCGTGGGCGAACGTGATCGCCAACCCGGACTTCGGCACCGTGGTGACCGCCGGTGGGTCCGCCTATTCCTGGGCCGGGAACAGCCGCGAGAACCGGCTGACGCCGTTCGCGAACGACCCCGTCGGCGACCCGACGGCCGAGGCGCTGTTCGTTCGCGACGACGAGACCGGCGAGGCGTGGTCTCCGACGGTGAGCCCGATGCGCCGCACGTCGGCCAGCCGGCTCCTCGTCCAGCACTCGGCCGGCGTGACCCGTTTCTCGCAGATCGCACACGGCATCCGCCACGCCCTCGACGTCTTCGTGGACGCGTCCGACCCCGTGAAGCTCTCGCGCCTCACGCTGACGAACGAGGGCGCAAGGCCCCGCCGCCTCAGCGTGTTCGCGTACAACGAGTGGACCCTGGGCCCGCCGCGCGAGGGCCAGGGCCTTCACGTCGTGACCGAGCTCGACGGCGCGACGGGGGCGATCCTGGCGCGCAACCCCTACAACACGGAGTACCCCGGCCACGTGGCGTTCGCCCACGCGAGCGACGCAGTCCGCTCGGCGACCGGCGACCGGACGTCGTTCCTGGGCCGCAACGGGACGCTCGCGCGGCCGGCCGCCCTGGCACGCGAGGCGCTCTCCGGCCGGTTCGGCGCGGGCCTCGACCCCTGCGCGGCGCTGCACCTGTCCGTCCCGCTCGCCCCCGGCGAGACGCGCGTCCTGGTGTTCCTGCTGGGCCAGGCGAAGGACGCCTCCGCGGCGCGCGAGCTCGTCCTGCGCCACGGCTCCGCGGCGGCGGCCGAGTCGGCGCTCGGCGCCGTGCGCCAGGCGTGGGACCGAACGCTCGACGCGGTGCAGGTGAGGACCCCGGACGACTCCTTCGACCTGCTGATGAACCGCTGGCTGCTCTACCAGGACCTGAGCTGCCGCGTCTGGGCGCGGTCCGGCTACTACCAGCCGGGCGGGGCGTTCGGCTTCCGCGATCAGCTCCAGGACGCGATGGCCCTCGTGCTGGCCCGGCCGGACCTCACCCGCGCGCACCTGCTTCGTGCCGCCGGGCACCAGTTCGTCGAAGGCGACGTTCAGCACTGGTGGCACGAGCCGACGGGGAGGGGCACGCGTACCCGCTGCTCCGACGACCTGCTGTGGCTGCCGTACGCGGCGGCCCACTACGCGCGGACGACCGGCGACGCGGGCGTGTTCGACGAGTCCGTGCCGTTCCTGGAGGCCCCCGCGCTCGCTCCGGAGGCGCAGGAGGCCTACCTCCAGCCGCGCGTCTCAGTGGAGCGTGGATCGCTCTTCGATCACTGCCTGCGGGCCATCGACAGGGGCCTGACCGCCGGAGCGCACGGGCTGCCGCTCTTCGGCAGCGGGGACTGGAACGACGGGATGAATCGCGTGGGCTGGCAGGGCCGCGGCGAGAGCACCTGGCTGGGCTTCTTCCTCCACGGCGTGCTCACCGAGTTTGCGCCGCGGTGCGAGGAGCGCGGCGACGCGGAGCGTGCCGAGCGCTACCGCCGCGAGGCCGTCCGGCTCGCGGCGATGCTCGAGCGGACCTGGGACGGCGAGTGGTACCGGCGCGGGTACTACGACGACGGCTCGCCGCTCGGGTCGGCCCAGAACGAGGACTGCCGGATCGACTCGATCGCCCAGTCCTGGGCCGTGCTCTCGGCGGCGGTCCCCGAGCGCTTCGCCGACCGCGCGATGGACGCGGTCCGCGCGCATCTGGTGCGACGCGGGCAGCGCCTGGTCGCCCTGCTCACGCCCCCCTTCGACCGGTCGGCGCAGGAGCCCGGCTACATCAAGGGCTATCCGCCCGGGGTGCGGGAGAACGGGGGGCAGTACACGCACGCCGCCGTCTGGACGGTCATGGCGATGGCCCGGCTCGGGTACGGCGACGAAGCGGCGGAGATCTTCCACATGCTCAACCCGGTCAACCACACGCGCACCGCGCCCGACGTCGAGCGCTACAAGGCGGAACCATACGTCCTCGCGGGCGACGTCTTCGCGCACCCGTCCCACGCCGGCCGGGCAGGCTGGAGCTGGTACACCGGCTCGGCAGGCTGGATGTATCGGGCGGGCCTGGAGAGCATCCTCGGCTTCCGTCGCCACGGCGCGACCTTCGCGATCGACCCGTGCATCCCGGCGGCGTGGACCGCCTACTCGATCTCATGGCGATTCGGCGCGACCCACTACCTGATCGCCGTCGCCAACCCGGAGGGCCGCTCCCGGGGTGTCGCCGGGGCGGAACTCGACGGCGTGCCCGTCGACCCGCTGGCGGTTCCGCTCGCGGACGACGGCGAGCGGCACGAACTGAAAGTGGTCCTCGGGGAGCGGGGCGCACCGGCGGGCGGCAGCGAGCGAATCAACCAGAATCCCGCAGCGTGCCCGTAGATGTTCACTTGGGTGTCAAGGGTTTTCAGGCGGTCGCCTCCAGAGGGACCGGTGAGAATCGGTGCGGGTCGAAGGGGGTGTTGGAAGCGAACATTCCGTGGATTGCGTGGAGGAGCTTGCGCATCACTGCGACCAGGGCCTGGAGCTTGGCCAGCCCGCGCCCGATCAGACGCTGGTAGAACGCTTCGACAGAAGGAGCCCACCGGGCCGCGACCAGAGCCGGCATGAACAGCGCCGTTCGCAGCTCGCGGCAGCCGGCTTTGCCGATCCGCCCCGGCCGGCGCACGGAGCTGCCTGAGGAGTGTTCCACCGGGTAGAGTCCAGCATGACTGACCCATTGACGCTCGGACATGTTGGCGGGCAGAACGACCAGTTCTCCGAGAATTCGCAGCGCCGAGCACTGCGCGATCCCAGGGACCGACAGCAGAAGCGTGAAGCGTCGGCTCAGCGTGGGGTCGGCTGCGATCAGCACCTTGGCCTCCCGGGTCAAGGCTTTCCGGGCCGCTTCCATCGCATCAATCACCGCGGTCGTGGTGTCCCGCACGACCGGCGGTGAGGTGGCCGTCTGGGCGTCGGCGTGGAGACGGTTCTTCTCGGCCGTGATCTGCTCGCGCAGGCTCGCCATCCGTCGGGTGATCGCCCGGAGCCGGAGCGCGGCTTCGGACGGGGCCTTCCAAGCGGTGTCCGGCATCCGGGCGGCGTACTCGAGCAGGACCGCGGCGTCCTGAGGATCGCGCTTATCGCGGATCATCAGGGCCTCGGCGAAGCGGCGCACGGCCTTCGGGTTGGGCACGATGAGTTCGACGGTGGGCTCGGCCTGGAGTTGGAGCGCCAGGTCGAGGCTGTACGTCCCCGTCGGTTCGAGGGCGACGCGGACCCGCCCGCGGCCGGCGGCCTGCCGCAGCAGGCGAGCCACCGCCTGACGGCCGGCGGGGTGGTTCTCGAAGCGCCGCACGGGACGCGTCGTGGTCCCGCTTCGGACCAGCACCAGCAACTCGGCCTGACTGACCTCGATTCCAGCCACCGCGTGGATCTTGTCCATCGGAGGACCTCCGCATAGGCTGATCCCGGCTCCCCGACCCTGAGCCGTCTCCGACCGACCTTGCCATTCAGGCTCACGGCCT
>JALOKP010000075.1 GCA_025456425.1 Acidobacteriota bacterium
ACGATCACCAGCGGGTTGGCGGCGGTGTAGATGTCCATCGCCGGGCTGGGCTCGATCACCCGCTTGGTGTAGAGCGGGAGCAGGTTGTAGACCTGGTTGTAGAGGAACCAGAAGCCGGCCGAGACGACGAGGAACAGCGCGAAGCGGGTGTTCTTCAGGACCGCCACCATGTTGACCAGGATCTCGACGATCGACCGGCGCGGCTTCGCGGCGACCGCGGCGTCCCCGTCCGGCTCCTTGTAGACGAAGAGCACGACGAAGAAGGCCAGGATCGAGAACACCGTCGCGACCGCGAAGATGATGCTGATGTCGAATCCCAGCCAGTTCCGGACCGAGTAGGCGAAGATCCGCCCGACCAGCGAGCCGACGTTGATCACCATGTAGAAGATCGCGAAGGCCAGCGTGGCGCGGCCGAGCGCCGTCTTCTGCACGGTGCCGGAGATCGTCGGCTTGATCACCGACCCGCCGATGCCGATCAGCAGGATCCCGACGATCAGCGGCAGCGTCGCTCCGAGCGGCAGCGTCACGTCCTTGGCGACGGTCGGGAGCAGCTCGTGCCCGCCGAACCAGTTCGGGTAGCCCATCAGGAAGTACCCGATCGCCAGCAGCACGAAGGCGACCAGCAGCGAGCGCCGGAAGCCGACCTGGTCGGCGATCGCGCCGGAGAGGATCGGCAGGAAGTAGACCAGGAACCAGAGCGTCGAGTTGATGGTCGACGGCCAGTACTCGCCGAGCCCCAGCCGGCCGAGGTAGAGCACGACGAAGCTGGCCATCGAGTAGTAGGCGGCGCGCTCGAACAACTCGACCAGGTTGGCGGTCCAGAAGACCTTGGGGAAGGGCGGGTGGGTCTCGGCGGACGCACTCATGCGGGGCCCTCGTCCCGGCCGCGGCCGGAGAGAGGGCATTCTGGGCCAGGGGCGACCGGCGGGTCCAGCCGGCGTCTCCTGGACCCGTTGTCCCGACCCGCGCTGCGGGGGGATCATGGGCGCCCGCACCCCCGCCCGGAGGTTCTCCCGATGCTGATGCGCGACATCCTCGTCGCGGTGGATGGCTCTCCCGATTCCGACGCCGCAGTCGACGCCGCGGCCAGCCTGTGTCGCCCCGGTGAGGGGACGATCTACCTGCTGCACGTCCTGTCGCTGGGCCACGCCGTGGCCGGCGCCTTCGCCGGACTTCCCCGGCGCCTCGCGATCGACGCCCTGTCGAGCCTTCCGGAGGGGGTGGCCGACGACGCCGGGATCGCGGCCAGCCCGATCCTGGCGGCGGCGGCGGAGCGGCTGCGGAGCAAGGGCGTGGCGGTCGAGCAGCGGGTCGAGTTCGGCCCGATCCCGGGCTGGATCCTCTCGCACGCGCGCGACAAGGACCTCGTGCTGCTGGGCCGGACCGGGACCGGCGGCAAGAGCCACGGCTCGGTGCTCGACCCCGTCATCGCAGGCGTGCTGGCCGGCACGATCATCCCGATGGCGGTCGTCGCCGCCCCGTTCGCGGGCCGGTTCGAGCGCCCGCTGCTGGCCTACGACGGCCGCGCCGGCTCGCACGCCGCGTTGACGCCGGCGCTCGAGCTGGCCCATGCCGCGGGGCTGCCGCTGACGATCCTGCACCTCCCCGGCTACGCGCCGAAGGAGAGCCTGGCGCACGTCCGCAAGCACCTCGACGACCATCCGGCGACGATCCGCTGGGTCGATGCGGAGGGGGCGGGCGGCCCGGTCGAGCGCGTCCTCGCGGCGTTGACCGGCTGGAAGCACGACCTGCTGATCGTCGGCCCCGCCGGCTACCGCGAAGAGGGGGACGGCGCCGCCGAGTCGCCGGTGGAGTCGCTGCTGCGCCGTTCTCCGGTCCCGGTGCTCGTGTTGCGCTGACCGGGCCCCGCCCGCGTCGACGGAGAGATCGCGATGGAACCGAAGCTCGTCCTGCTCGCCACGCGCGAGGGGCTGGGGCAGGTGAGGCCCGAGGATCGCGAGTTCGGGCTGGCGATGTTCGAGAAGCTCCTGCACACGCTCGAGTCGCAGCCGCGCAAGCCGGACGCGATCTGCTTCTACACCGAGGGGGTCCGGCTGGTCTGCGCCGGCTCGCCGGTCCTCCCCGCGCTGCAGCTGCTGGAGGGGATGGGGGTGCGGTTGATCGCCTGCGAGTCCTGCCTGGTGCAGTACGGGCTGCGCGACGCGGTCCGCGTCGGGGCCGTCGGCGGAATGAAGGAGATCGTCGCCGAGCTGCTCTCGGCCGGCCGCGTGGTGACGCTGTGATCGACACCGCGCTCGAAGGCCGGACCGTCCTGGTCACCGGTGCGGCCGGCGGGATCGGCCGCGCGCTGGCCGAGGCTTTCGCCGCCGAGGGGGCCAACCTGCTGCTGCTCGCGAACGCCGGCGACGCGGCGCTGCGCGGCTGGCTCGCCGGGCAGCCCTGGGCCGGCCGCGCACTCGCGGCGCGGGCCGACGTCACACGGCCGGCGGAGCTCGAGCAGGCCGTTGCGGCGGGCCTCGAGCGCTTCGGCCGGCTCGACGCCTGCATCGTCAATGCGGGGGTCTGGCCGCCCGACGACCTGCGGCTCGACGAGCTGCCCGAGGAGCGGCTGCGCTCGACGATCGAGATCAACCTGCTCGGCGCGCTCTGGACCGTGCGCGCCTTCTTCGGCGCGCTGCGGAGGACGGGTCCGGGCCCCGGCGGGCAGGGGGCGTCGGTGACCTTCATCGGCTCGACCGCCGGGCGCTTCGGCGAGCGCTTCCACGTCGACTACTCGGTCACCAAGGCCGCCCTGCGCGGCGCGGTCCTCTCGCTCAAGAACGAGATCGTCCTGCTCGACCCGTACGGCCGCGTGAACATGGTCGAGCCGGGCTGGACGGTGACGCCGATGGCGGAGCCCGCGCTGGCGGAGCCGGGAACGATCGAGCGCGTGCTGCGGACGACCCCGGTGCGCCAGCTGGCCCGGCCGGAGGACATCGCGCGGGCGGTCGTCTTCCTGTCGTCGCCCGCCCTGGCGCGCCACGTCTCGGGCGAGATCCTGACCGTCGCCGGCGGGATGGAGGGGCGCGTCCAGTGGGATCCGGGCCAGATCGACCCGGACCGCGTGCGGGCGCGGCTCGAAGAGGGGCCCTGAGCCGGCCGCCCCCGCGTCGGCAGAGGCTGCCACGGAGGCCGGTCCCTACCAGCTCAGCTCGATCGCCGTGCCGCGCGCGACGCGCAGCGAGTCGCCCGGCCAGCCGCCGCCGTCGTCGACCAGGTAGAACCAGGTCCGGCCATCCATCGCGGCCTCGCCGTCGTCGAAGGCGTGGCCCGAGGTCTCGGCCATGAGCGAGGACTCCTCGCGCAGCGCCAGCGGAGCCGCGGCGCGGTAGACCCGGTAGCGGCAGGCCTCCCCCGCGCAGGCCGCGGGATCGAGCCGCAGCAGCACCGCCTCGCGCCCGCCCAGCGCAACGCTCTCGACCGTACCCGCCTGCTTCACGCCGAGGTCGGCATCGCTGGTCCGGCGGCGCAGCGTGGCGCGGAAGTTGAGCATCGGCACGCCCTGGCGCGCCGGGTCGAGCACCAGGCCCGCGGTCCGCGCCACCCCGCTCACCTCCGCCAGCGCCAGCCCGACCGACTCGACCGGCCGACGCGGCGGGTCGCCCGGCGGCGGCGGCGCGGGCGCGCTGAAGGCCGAGGCCACGACGCTGGGCACGGTGAAGCTGCCGGTCTGGAAGAACTCGGGACCCGCCTCGACCCCCAGGTCGCAGGTGAAGGCGCGGTTGAAGGTGTTGTAGAGCCGGTAGTTCATCGTCACGGAGGGGGGCGCGGGGGAGAACGCCGGCGCGCGCCGCATCCGGCCCCAGGCCAGGAACTCGGGCCCGCGCCGCGTGCGCAGGTCGGCCAGCTCGCGCAGGAAGGCGGCGCGCCCGGGTTCCGCCGCGTACGGCGTCGTGTCGGCGCAGTCGTAGCTGTTGCGGTAGGTCTCGAACCAGGTCCGGCCGCTCATCCCCGGCAGCCGCTCGAGCGCCGACAGCTCGTAGTTCAGCTCGGGCAGCCCGCCGTCGAGCGCGACGCGGGCCGCGACCCAGAAGAAGGTCCCTCCCAGCTCCGACGCCAGCTTGAGGTTCCCGTCGAGCCGCACCGGGCCATAGTCGTGATAGACGAAATCGAAGAGCGGGATCTTCTCGGCCCAGCCGGCCTTGACCGCCTCGCGCAGCCGGTCCCCCTCGAGCATCGTCAACGGACCGGCCTGCGCGCGCGCCTGGTAGAAGTCGAAGCGGTCGAGGTAGAGCTCGGAGATCAGCTCGGTGCCGCGCGGGACGAACGCCCCCTTCCGCTGGTGCACGTCGACGCGCCGGGCGTCGAGCATCGCCTTCGCCCCCTCGACCAGCGGTACGCCCCAGCCCGGCGGATGGCCGTGACCGGCGTCGGTGCAGCGCACGCGTCCGAGCCCCGGGCCGATGTCGAGGTACTCGGCGTCGGCCCCGTAGAGCTCCATCAGCCGGACCGCACGCCAGCCGTAGAAGGCCTGCCACGCGGCCGTCGCCGGGCAGATGAAAGACCAGTCGCCGCTCTCGGGATCGGGCTCCATCGCGAAGGGGGACCAGGGCGCCACGGGATCCGAGGCCGGGTCGGGCGCGGGGTGCGCGTACTCGTTGGCGCCGCGCGCGAAGTGCTGCGGGAACAGGAACAGCGCGACGCGGTCCCCTTCCTCGCGGATCGCCTGCAGGTTGACCGGATCGACCCGGCTGTCGCTCCAGTCGTTGTAGCCGCCGTACCACTCCGAGGCGAAGGTCCCGCCCGGCCACCAGAAGCCGGAGATGTGCAGCAGCGGCACGCGCAGGAAGTCCTGGAGGCCGCGGTACCAGGCGGTCATGTCGCGCCGCACGCTGATCCCGAAGGTCGCGGCGCCGGTCCGCTCGAAGAGCCAGCCCGCCCGCTCGTTCTCCGGCCAGTCCCGCCGCGGGCCCCGCGCGGCCCAGGGCTGCGAGACCGCCCACGCGCGGTAGAGGTCCGCCCCTTCCTCCCAGGTCCCGGTCCGGCTGGCGCAGAGCACGACGGCCCCCGCCGGCGCCAGCCCGACGCCGTCGCGCGCGTCCGGGTTGTAGCGGCGCACCGTCAGCTCGAGCAGGCCGGTCTCCCCGTTCTTCCAGAGGTCGAGCTGCTTCGCCTCGCCGGTCGGGTCCTCCACCTGGAGGTGGAAGCCGCCCGTTTCCCGCTCGAGATACGACAGCTGCTGGAGCGCGGCGCCGCCGTACGCGTCCGGGTAGTAGCCGAGGCGGTCGCCCGCCCCGAGCCGGGCCAGCGGGTCGACGATCCGATAGCCGGTCGCGAAGGGGTGCGCCAGCTCGCTGCGCGCCGGGTCGGGGCCCAGCCGCCCGATGCCTCCGGCCACGGGATACTCCAGCCAGTCGATCCGCGGGCCGCTCGTGCTCTCCACGCGCGCGACGAAGCGCGCCGGCGCGTCGCCGGTCGCGACCTCGATCCGTGCCCGGACGGCGAGCCCATCCGGGCCGGCGGGCCAAGCCAGGTCGACCGCCGTCCCGTCGAACTCCGCGTCCGGCGTCAGGGTGACCGGCCCGGAGCCGATGGTCGTGCCGGCGGCGCTGGCCAGGCGCCAGGGCGGGGCCAGCCCGGGAGTCGCCACCAGGTCGATCCCGTGGTGGAGGTCCGTGACCTGGCGGATCGCGCCGCTTTCGGGATCCAGCCGGACCGCGAGCGCTTCGTTGGCCAGCAGGACCTCCTGCGCCGCGACCGGCCCGGCGGCCACTGCGGCGGCCGCTGCGGCCGCGCCGGCGGTCCGCGTGGCGAGCCGGGACAGGCGTGCGAGGCGCGATCCCATCGCGGGAACAATACGGCGAGGGGTACCCTCGTGGCGCCGCTCCTGACCGCGTTCGGGGAGGCCTCCGAACGGGGGCGGCGCCGAGGGAACGCGGCCTCTAGAATCGTCGAACCCAAGGAGCTCCCGGAATGACCTGCCGCGTCCCCCGTCGCGCCCCGGCGGCCACCGTCCTGCTCGGCCTCGCGTTCGCCGCGCTGCCCGCTGCCCGAGCCACCCAGGCCTGGGTCCAGCTCCCGGTCCCGGCGCCGGCGCAGACGCTGCTCGAGTCGCGCACGCGCGACGGCGCCCTGCACCTGCTGTTCCTTCCCGCCGAGAACGGTCCCGTGGGCCTGGCGGTCAGCAGCGACGCCGGCAGCTCCTGGACCGTCCGCGGCGTGTCCGAAAGGGCGGCGGCAACCGCCTCGTTCGATCTCACCTTCGACGCTTCCAACCGGACGCTGACGCACGTGGCCTATGCCGACGACGGCCTGGTCTACGCGCGCGCCGTGGGGAGCGAAACGACCTGGACCCGCACCACGCTCGACGCCGCAGCCGGCGCGGGCGAATCCGGGATCGCGGTCGCGGCGCAGGCCGACACGGTGGCCGTGCTCTACCGCAAGGACGGCGCGCTCTGGCTGATCCACTCGACCAACGACGGTTCGAGCTGGGGATCGGCCGTGCCCGTGGCTCCCGCCGGGGCCGGGCTGCTCTCGCTGACGATCGACCCCTCCGGCGCGCTGCACGCGCTCTACCCGCTCCCCGACGGCACCGGCCCGGTCTATTCCCGGAGCGCCGACGCGGGCGCGAACTGGACCACGACCGTCGTCGCGGCGGACGACAGCCCGACCGCGTCGCTCCAGGCGCTCGTACTGGAGCCGGGGCTGACGGTGGCCGCCTTCAGCACCCCGACCGGAGTGCGCGTCGCCCGTTCGACCGACGGCGGCGCGTCCTGGAATGTCCAGAAACTGGCCGATGGGGCGGGGGCTGCGCTGGCCCTGGGCGACGCCGGCACCGTGCACCTCGCTTACCTCGGCCAGGACGGCCAGAGCGTCCAGCTCGCCAGTTCCGTCGACGCCCACTCCTGGAGCCGCGAGACGGTCGAGTCGGCGCCGGACTCGGCGCCCCGCGACGCGCTGGTCGCGGTCACGGGCGAGGCGGTGTTCGTGCCCTTCGTGCAGTTCGAGGCCGACCTGGTTTCCGCCTGGAACGGCGGCACGCCCGCTCCACCGGCTCCGGTCGACATCACGGGCGACGCGAGCGAATCGGACGTCGAGCTCTCGGCCCGGCTCGAGACCCAGTGGTACGACCCCGTCGGCGACGACTGGTACTTCCGCTACGCGTACTACTACCGCAACGCCGGGCGTCTGTCGGCGACCAACGTCTCGATGTTCTGCGATGCTCCTGAGGCCGCGGAGACCGTCGACGCCAGCTCCTGGCTGCCGCTGTCCGGGATGCGCGAGCCGAAGCGGATGACCTTCGGCATCGGCAGCATCTCGCGTCTCGGCGACGGACGGGCCTGGCTGACCGTGCGCGCGCCCGGTTCCGTGCCGCCCCTGACCGAGCTCCGGATGCAGGCCGAGCTGACGAACGACAGCACGGAGAGCGACACCGACGACAACGCGATCGAGGTGCGGCACGCCGTGCCCCTGCTCGCGCCGTTCGTCGCCGCCCCGCCGCTGGGCGGCCAGACCTGTCGTACCGGGCTCACCGTCGCCGGCGTCGCGCAGCCCGGCGTGACGGTGGCGCTGACGCGCGACGGGAGCGCCGCGGGGAGCGCGGCGCTCGGCGCCGACCGCGGCTTCGCGATCGGCCTGGACGGGCTGTCGGCCGGCGACCACGCCTTCTCGCTGGCCGCGGAGTTCGGCGGGCTCGTCAGCCCGGCCCAGGAGTTCCGCCTGAGCGTCGACCCGGCGCTGGCGGCCGACCCGGTGGCGATCGTCGTGACGGACGGCGAGGGGCGCGTGCAGCGGCTCAACGACGGCCAGGGGCAGGCGAGCCTCCGGGAAGGCTGGCGCGGCCTGCGCCTCGCGCCGGGCGGTTCCTACACGCTGGGAGTCGCGTCGTGCTGCCCGGGCGGGCCGGCCGCGCAGTCCTGGACGCTGGCGATCGGGTCGGGGGCTGCCGAAGCGCTGACCTTCGACCCGGCGAGCGGGCGGTTCGAGGGCGCGTTCGAGATCCCGTTCGGGACCACGCCCGGGACGCGCGTACCGGTCACGCTGGCCTATCGCTGCACCCCGTCCGACCCGCTCACGACGCTGGTCGCGACCGACGCCGCGGACGGCATGCTGGTCGCGGCGGGGCGCGTCTACGACGCCGCCGAGGGGAAAGGGATCGACGATCCCGTCGCCGGGATCCTGTGCTCGCTCTGGAACGGCCGTCCGGCGACGGGGCTGGGCGGCATTCCGGCGCTCGCCTGGCTGCCCTGGCCGGCCGAGCTGTTCGGCGAGGCGCCGAACCCGCAGGAGACCGGGCCGGGGGGTCACGCGCCGTTCTACCCGCCCCCCGGACGCTATCGCTGGGTCGCGGCCGATCCCGCCGGGGTCTTCGAGGTCTACGGCACGCCGTCCCGCGTCGCCGTCGACGGCGCCTTCGATCCGATCGTACCGCTGTCGGTCGACGAGCCGGTCCTCCGCCGGATCGTGCTGGACGGCCAGCCGGTGAGCGGGCGTCTCAACATCTCGGAAGACGACGTCGTCGAGTGGGTCAACGCCGACGATCAGCCGCACCGGATCTACTCCCTGGCCGACCCGGCACTGGGAACCGGCGGCTGGGACTCCGGGGAGATCCCGCCGGGCGGCCGCTACCGCAAGCTGTTCGACCAGCTGGGTGACTACCTCTGGACGGACGAATCGGCCGGCGGGCAGGCGCGCCTGGTCGTCCGCGAACTCGTCGTCAGCCCCGAGGCCGGCACCGAAGGGACGGACCTGGTCATCACCGACGAGGGGTTCGGTTCCGGCAAGGGGACGGTCGAGGTCGGGGGCACCCCCTGCAAGGTCAAGAACTGGAACGACACGCAGGTCAAGTGCACGGTCAAGGAGGTGCTGCCCCCCGGGATCTACGACGTCCGTGTCATCCCCGGCAAGGAGGCCGAGCGGCTCTTCCTCAACGCCTTCGAGGCCAAGCCCCCGGTCGTCCGCTCGCTGAACCCGACGAGCGGCAAGAAGGGGACGAAGATCCGGATCGCGGGGACATACTGGGGCACCAGGAAGGGGACCGTCACGATCGGCGGCAAGAAGGCCAAGGTCTCGAACTGGGTGATGGGGCCGCTCACGGGCGACTCGGCCATCGAGGCCAAGATCCCCAAGCTCGACCCGGGATCCTACGACATCGTGATCGAAGCCCCCGTCGGGACCGTCACCCTGTCGGGCGGTTTCACGGTAGAGTGAACACCGTGCCCACCGCCGCGGAGGACGGCCCATGCCCAAGCTCTACGACAAGGACACCGGGAAGTTGGTCGGCGAGATCACCGCGGAGCAACTCGAGTTCCTGAACGAGTGCCTGGTCGAGGAGACGGACGCGGACCGGGATTACTACATGGACGGCCCGGTGATCGAGTTCCTCGAGGAAGAGGGGGGCGACGCGGCGCTGGTCGCGATGCTGCGCGCGGCGCTCGGGGGCCGCGAGGAGATGGACGTCCGCTGGGAGCCGTGAGCGGCCGGCGGCCGCCGCGGCTCCCCGCGGCGCCTTCGCGTCACCGGTAGTTGGCGAGGGTGTTCTTCCCCGGGTCCACCGTCACCTTGTCGGGCTGCGCCTCCAGCGGGAAGCTGAAGTCCTGCACCGGCTTCTCCTGGAAAGCCAGCTTGACCCCCTTCTTTCCGCCCGGAAAATCCAGGATCAGCGGGACGTGGATCTTCTTGAACCCCGCTCCGGCCGCCTGGGTCAAGCGCACGTCGAGCTGGAAGCCGCCCGCCGCCGCCGGGACGACCTTCGTCTCCACCTTGATCTCCGGCGTCCCCGGCTCCTCGACCCACTGGTCGAAATACCAGGTCAGGTCCTGGCCGACGACCTGGGACGCCGCCTTGGCCAGGTCGTCGGTCGCGACCGGGCCGAAGTTGGCGCCGTCGAGGAACTTGCGCATGATCGCGAGGTAGCGCTCCTCGCCGATCAGCGTGCGCAACTGGTGCAGCACCAGCGGACCGCGGCAGTAGAGCAGGTAGAAGCGGTAGGTCGGGCCCAGGTCGCCGCCGATCAGGTTGGCGCCCGCGATCGAGGTCGTCTTGTCGGCCATCGCGGAGTAGGTGCGCCACTGGCCGAGCATCTGCTTGAAGTCGAGGATCTTCGCCGTGCTGGTCCCCTTCGCCTGGACCGCGACCCCCGTCGCCAGGCCGGAGGCGTACTCGGCGAGCGACTCCGTCAGCCAGTTGTCCTCCGAAGGGAACTGCGGCCACGCCTTGTGCGCGAACCACTGATGCGCCACCTCGTGCGCAACGAGGTGGTTGACCCCCTCGTTCCCCAGGTACTCGCGCATCAGGTCGTTCTTGGGCTGGAAGGTGCGAGTGGTCAGGATCACGACCCCGGAGGGGCTGACCCCGTAGAACGAGAAGGTCGGGATCTCGACGAGCTCGAGCTCCTTGTGCGGGTAGGGTCCGAACATCTTCTCGTAGATCCCCAGGAACATCGCCGTCACGCTGGCCAGCTGCTCGATGTCCTGGTCGCGCCCCACCGCGTAGGCGTGGGCGTAGACCTTCCGGCCTTCGAACTCGATCTCCTTCGTCTTGTACTTGCCCGCGAAGAAGGCGACGTCCCAGACCGGGACGTCGGACTTCGCCTCGAGCAGGAAGTGCTCCCCCTCGGTCTTGAACGAGACGGTGTCGCCCGAGGTCACGGGCCGGTACGGCTTCTTCGTCCGCACGCTGATGTCGAAGGTGAAGCGCCGCGCGGCGATCGAGAGCGGCTTCGGGTACCAGTCGATCGCATAGAGGTCGATGTAGTTGTCGTCGCGGTATCCCTCGGGGCCGGTGAAGACCTCGGCCGCCGTCTCGACGGTGAGCGTGACGCGCGTCCCGCGCTTGACGGGCGCGCCGAGGTCGACCAGCAGCTCGTGGTAGCGGTGCGAGAACCCCAGCGCGCGCCCCTCGCCGTCGGTGACCTTCAGCACCGTCAGGGGGTTGCCGGTCGCACTCCAGGCCTCGTTCTTGGGGTCGCGGTTGTTGATCAGGTCGAAGGGGAGGATCCGGATCCCGTCCCGTTCCACCTCCAGTTCGAGGCGGCTGGCGATCGTCCCCTTCCGGTTGTCCGGCGTGTCGATCCGGAAGCTCGCCTTCTCCAGCGAGAACTCCACGAGCGCGCGCGTGTCGAGGTCCTGGACCGCGATCCACCGCCGGTATCGCACGTCGTAGCCGGGGTACTGGACGAAGGAGAAGATCGACTCGGTGTTCCCCCGGACGCGGTCGTACGCGTAGCCGAGCCGCACCTTGCCCCCTTCGAACTCGGCGTAGACGTACTGCCCGTCCAGCTCGTTGAAACGGGCCTCCGCGGCGAGGTGGTCGAAGCCGGTCTCCGAGCGATCGGTGGCCGCAAGCAGTTTCTTCAGGGTTTCGCGCGAATCCCCCGCGGTGGCGACCGTGGCCTCCCCGGCGACCAGCTCGTCCAGCACGGGGCGCCCCGAGAGCAGCAGGATCCGCTTGAAGTCGTCGCGCAGGTTGTCCGGGCCGACCGCGATCCCGCCGTCGGCGAGGCGCGCGTTCTCCGCGAAGGTCCGGGCCGCGCGCGGGTCGGTGACGCGCAGCAGCATCTTCCCGTCGCCTTCGAAGAGCAGCCCGAGCCGGTCGCCGCCCGGTCCGACGATCGGGGTGAGCACCCCGCTCGCCAGTTCCAGCTCGAGGCGCTGGAACTTCACCGTGCGGGCTGCGACCGGGAAGCCCTTGTCCGCCAGCGCGAGCTGCCGGAAGGAGTCGATCCCGGCTGTCCCCTCCGCGCGCGATGGGGCGGGCGCGGTGGCGAGGAACAGCGCGAAGAGGCAAGACAGGACGACGGGTGCGAGGCGCGGACGGGTCAACGGGCGGCGCATGGAGGAACCTCGGGGCCGGGAGGGGTGGGCCTTCGGAAGTCTACTCCCCGCCTTTGCCCAAGTTAAGAACCCGCGGTCTCAGCCGTCGCGCGGGCGTGCACCCACCACGCCAGGGCTCCCATCGTGGCGTCCCCGGCGGCCGACAGGGGCACCAGCCAGGCCCGCTGGCCGAGCACGAAGGCGAGCGCGAGGAACACGACCGCGACGCTCTTCGCGAACAGCAGCAGCCCGATCGAGCGATACCGGAAGTACTCGTACAGGTAACCGAAGGCGACGACGAAGTGGAACACCCCGGCCTGGCGCGCGAAGAAGGTCGGATGGACCTCGCCGAAGCCGCCGAAGCGGGCGCCCCACTCGGCCAGCAGCGTCAGGCCGAGTCCGACCGCGACGCTGTGCAGGGCGATCAGGACGATCAGCGTCCGCTCGGCCCGCGGCCAGTTCACCGCCGCTCCCACCAGATGTCGGGCTCGCCGGGCGGCTCGCGCCGGGACGGGGGGCAGCCGAGCCGCTCCAGCTCCTTCACGACCTCGGCCGCCGCGAGCGGCACGGCGGCCCGCAGCGGCTCCGTCATCCCGATCAGGTGGTCGACCGTCCCCGGGATCGCGCCGACCAGCAGGACCTCGCGCGGCGGGTCGCCGCGGAACTCGAGCGCCATCAGCGATTCCTTGAGGCCGGGGTCGTGGGGCGAGAGCCGCGGTTGCGGCGCGTGTTTCAGGATCTCGGCCTTGCGGTAGAGCCGCAGCTCGCCTGGGGCGCCCTGGGACCGGACGGTGTCGACCACGACCAGGTGCTCGTGGCCGACCAGGAAGGGGTGAAGGTCGAGGCCGGGGGTGCCGAGGTCCTCGACCGACACCCCCTCCCCGAACTCCCAGTGGGCCATCAGCCACTGGATGACCCACGGGCCGAACGCGTCGTCGCCCTCGAGGACGTTCCCGAGACCGACGACGGCGACCGTCACAGGACCTTGATCCGGCCGATCTCGTTCCCCTCCACGTCGATCGTGTGGACCGCGCAGGCGAGACAGGGATCGAAGGAGTGGATCGTGCGCAGCACCTCGAGCGGCAGCTTGGGGTCGGCGATCGGGTTGCCGATCAGGGACGCCTCGTACGGGCCCCGCTGGTCCTTCTCGTCGCGCGGGCCGGCGTTCCAGGTCGAGGGGACGACCGCCTGGTAGTTCTTGATCCTGCCGTTCTCGATCACGATCCAGTGCGAAAGGGTGCCGCGCGGCGCCTCGTGGAAGCCGAAGCCGCGCTGCTCGCCCTTCGGGAAGACGGGCGGGTTGAAGATCGCCAGGTCGCCCTTGGCGATGTTGCCGACCAGCAGCTCCCACTGGTGGACCGCCGTGTCGAACATCACGGCGCAGCGGACGGCGCGGCAGAGGTGCCGTCCGAGCGTCGAGTGCAGGTGCTGAACGCCGAGCTGCGTGCCGGCCAGCTTGGAGGCCAGACCGACCGCCTCGGTCAGGTACTTCTTGGTCGGCTCGTGGCCGGCGGCGACGCCGACCAGTACCGCGGCCAGGGGCCCGACCTGGGTCGGCTTGCCGCCGAAGCGCGGGGCCTTGACCCAGGAATACTTGGCCTCGGGAGTCCACTCGGTGTGCTTCGGGACCGTGTCCTCTTCCCAGGGGTGCCGGTTCCAGTCGCCGTCGTACCACGAGCGCGCGATCGACTCGGTCACGTTCTCCTGGAAGTACGGGTCGTCGAAGCTGGTGATCGGCTTGAAGCTCGACATCTCGCCGCCCATGATCGTGCCGCCGGGCAGGTCGAACTGCGTCCCCTTGCCGTCCAGCGGCAGGTCGGGGACGGCCAGGTAGTTGGTCACGCCCGCGCCGTAGCCCAGCCAGGCCGGGTACATCGAGCCGATCGCCGCGACGTCCCTCAGGTAGACGTTCTTCACGAAGGACCCGACCTCGTCGAGGATGTCCTTGATGAAGTAGAGCTTCTCCATGTTGAGCGTGGAGGAGCTGTCCAGGTTGATCGCGTTGGCCACGCCGCCGACCGCGAGGTTCTGGATGTTGGGCGTCTTGCTGCCCAGCAGCGTGACGATCTGGTTGACCTTGCGCTGGTACTCCAGCGCCTGCAGGTAGTGCGCGACGGCCAGCAGGTTGACCTCCGGCGGCAGCTTCATCGCCGGGTGGCCCCAGTAGCCGTTGGTGAAGATCCCGAGCTGCCCGCCGGCCACGAAGCCGGCCAGCTTGTCCTTGACCGCCTGCATCTCCTGGACGCTGTTGCCCGGCCAGTCCGACAGCGACTGCGCGATCTTGGCCGCGCCGGCGGGATCGGCCTTGAGGGCCGAGACGACGTCCACCCAGTCCAGCGCCGAGAGCTGGTAGAAGTGCACGATGTGGTCGTGCACCGCGTGGGCGGCGATGATCAGGTTGCGGATGAACTGGGCGTTGAGCGGGATCTCCATCTTCAGCGCGTGCTCGACGGCCCGCACCGAGGCGATCGCGTGCACGGTCGTGCACACGCCGCAGAAGCGCTGCGTGAAGACCCAGGCGTCCCGGGGGTCGCGTCCCTTCAGGATGACCTCGATGCCGCGCCACATCGTCCCAGTGGACCAGGCGTTGGTGATCCGGCCGCCGTCCACTTCGACGTCGATCCGCAGATGACCCTCGATACGAGTGATCGGGTCGACTGTGATCCTCTGTCCCATGGTCTAGCTCCTCGACGCCGCGGGATGGGCGCCGCTCAGGATCGGGAACATCTTGACGATCGCGATGTAGATCGCGACCTCGGCCGCGAAAATACCGAAGGTGATCAGCAGTTCGGTGAACGAGGGGAAGTAGGACCAGTTGTCGCCCGGGTTGAAGGCGATCAGGTAGGTGTTGATGCGGAACAGCGCCCCGCCCAGCAGCAGCACGATCGCCGCCCGCACCTGCCACGTCGCGCGGGAGCGCCGCTCGGGCGCCAGCAGGATCAGCGCGCCGGCCAGGGTCAGCAGGACCTCGGCCAGGAAGAACAGCCCCTTGCCCGAGACGAGCAGGCCGATCTTGCCGCGGATCAGCACCTCGACGATGCGGAACGCCACCCAGAACAGCGCCACCCACGCCGTGACCCGGGAGAGCGAGGCCAGCATCGGCGTCTCGCTCCGGCGCCGGAAGGCGGCCGAGGAGAACTGCGCTTCCAGCGTGACGACGGCGTAGCCGATCATGATGCAGTTGACCAGGAACAGGAACGGCAGCCAGGGCGTGAACCAGAGCGCGTGCACCCGGGGGCCGGGGAGCAGCATCATCGTCCCCAGCGAGCTCTGGTGCATCGTCGGGAGCAGCAGGCCCAGGGCGAAGATCCAGACCGAGAACCTGTCGACGAAGCGCAGGCCCCACTCCGAGAACGAGCGCAGCGAAGAGTTGTTCCCGGTGCGCCACTTCTCGAAGAAGGCCGGCGAGAGCTCGACCAGCAGGACCGCGACGTAGGCCGCGACGCAGAGCGCGACCTCGAGCTGCGGGGAGTGCGACCAGCGCCAGAAGAAGACCGGCACCTTCCACAGCTCCCAGAACCGGCCCAGGTCCCCGTAGCCCAGCAGGCTGGTCAGCACAGCCGGCCGGAGCAGCGGGTGGTACCTCCCCTTGTTGAGGATGTAGACCAGGAGCCCGACCGCGTAGCCGCCGCACCCCAGCGCGGTGCCGATCACGACGTCGACCGAGATCCAGACCCCCCAGGGGTAGCCGTTGTTGAGGGCGCTGACCGACCCGATCCCGTTGAGGAAGCGCCAGAGGGCGACCAGTCCGCCGATGGCGGCGATCGCCAGCAGGATCAGCATCGGCCGGGTCAGGATCTTCCCGCCGACGGGGGCGTGGACCTCCGCGTGGCCGCTCATCGTCCGGCCTCCCCGCGCCGCTCGGCGTCCTTGCCACGGCTGCCACGGTTGCGGAACATCACGACCGCGAGCGCGCCGTACAGCACGACCGGCGCGATGAACCCGGTGTAGATCCCCTGCTGGACCGTATTCGCCAGGTTCGGCGTGCTCTCCGGCCCCACTTCGGGCAGGCCGAGCGCCGCGAACGGAACGTGAGCCAGGTAGACGACCTGGGTCCCTCCGGCGTCCTCGATGCCATAGGCCCGGTCCTCGATGTAGCGCCCGGGGTTCTCGGCGACGCGCTGCTTCGCGATCGCGATCAGCTCGTCGCGCGTCCCGTAGATCACGGCGCCGCGCGGGCAGACCTCGCAGCAGGCCGGTCCCTGGCCGAGGGGGTAGTGGGTCAGCCCGGCTGCCGTCTGCACCGCGGCGTCCTTCTGGCGGTGCCGGCAGTACTCGCACTTGACGATCTTGGCCGAGAGCTTGTTGAACTCGTACTTCGGCACGCCGAAGTTGCAGGCCATCTGGCAGTAGCGGCAGCCCACGCAGTACTGCGGATCGTACTCGACGATCCCGGTCGTCTCGTTCTTGTGCAGCGAGTGCAGCATGCAGGCCGCGGCGCAGCCCGGGTCGATGCAGTGCATGCACTGCGACTTCATGTACGACTCGCGCTGGCCGTCCTTGTAGAGCTTGATCACGTTCTTGGTGTCGGCGTCCAGGTCGAGCGGGGCGTCGTAGAGCTGGGAGTCGGCGATGTGGCCGACGGACTGCGGCAGGTCGTTGGCCTGCTTGCAGGCCACGACGCAGGTCTTGCAGCCGATGCAGAGGGTGGTGTCGTAGAGCATCCCCATCGCACCGGGCGGGGCCTCTTTCCTGGCGCTGGCGACGGCGGGGAGCGCCGTCGTCGCGGCCGCGGCGGCCCCGCCGGTCGCGATGATCTTCAGCGCGGATCGACGGTCGACCGACATGTCAGGCCTCCTTGTCCCTCGACGAGGGCTTCTTCTCGTCGACTTCGCCCAGCTTCTTCGAAGCCATCCAGCCCGCGCCGAGCAGCGCGCCACCCGCCAGGCCGGCGACGCCGGCCGCGACCGCACCGACCTTGCCCTGCTCGGCCGTGATCGGCGGGAAGGTGTCGGGCGGGGTCGGGCGGACGATCTCGACCGTCTGGTGGATCGGCATGTTGAAGACGATCCCCTTCTCGGTGCAGCCGATGCACATGTTGAAGACGATCCCCTTCTCGGTGCAGCCGATGCAGGGGTGCCCGATGCCGATCGGCCAGGCGCCCTTGACCTCGCCGAAGTGCAGCAGCGAGCAGTTGGCGTGGGTCGCCGGGCCCTTGCAGCCGAGCTTGTAGAGGCAGTAGCCGTCGCGGTGGCCCTGGTCGCCGTAGACCTGGGCGAAGCGGCCGGCATCGAAGTGCGGGCGGCGCGGGCAGTCCTCGTGGATCACCCGCTTGTAGGCGAACTGCGGCCGATTCTTGTCGTCGAGCGCCGGCAGCGTGCCGAGCACCGCGTACTGCAGGACCGTGCCGAGCAGGATGTACGGGTTGGCGGGGCAGCCGGGCAGGGCGACGACCGTGTGCTTGCCCTCCAGCACCTTCGGCGCGCCGGTGGCGCCGGTCGGGTTCGGGTCGGCCGACGGGACGCCGCCCCACGAGGCGCACGAGCCGATCGAGATGATCGCGCCCGCCTTGGCGGCAACCTCGTTCAAGGTCTCGACGGCCGTCTTGCCGGCGATCGTGCAGTAGATCCCGTTGTCCTTGGTCGGGATCGCCCCCTCGACCACCAGCACGAACTTCCCCGGCAGCCTGGCCATCACGTCCTCGAGCACCGCCTCGAACTGGTGCCCGGCCGCGGCGGCCAGCGTCTCGTGGAAGTCGAGCGAGATCAGGTCGAGGATCAGCTTCGCGACGTCCGGGGCGGAGGTCCTCAGCAGCGACTCGGTGCAGCCGGTGCACTCCTGGAAGTGGAGCCATACGACGGAGGGCTTCAGGCCACCGGCGGCGGCGTTGGCGAACTGGACGGCGGCGGAAGCCGGGAGCCCGACCGCCGCCGCGGCCACCGAGCAGACTTTCATGAAGTCCCGGCGGTCGACGCCTCCTTCCAGCGTGGCGTGGTAACGGAGCGACGGTTCGAAGTCCATGGTCCAGCCTCCTCCGGTCGTGAGCCGTCCTTGAAGGAAGGGCGGTCGGGTTGTTAGCCCCCTCGTGCGGCGCGTTATAGCATGGGATTACCGAGAAACTAGCCTATTAACAACGAGTTGATTTCAGTAAGACGTCGCACCCACCGAACGAATTAAAGCCATGCAGGTCCTGAGCTTGCGTCGAACGAAGAATCTTCGTCCGGCCTTCGCCCGGGGCGAATAAAAATCAGTATCGCGGCCTTCGGCCGGAAGTGGCGAGGGGTCTTAGAGTTGATGGATAACAGGTAACAAAATACCAGTTAGCATAGTCTCGTCAGTGAGTCGACGCGGGGTGGGGGGGCCCATGCGAGAATCCCCCGGGAGGCGGTCCTGCACGAGTTCGGCGTCGCGAACGAGATCTACCGCGTCTGCCGCGAGTCGATGCGGGCCCACGCTCCCGCCCGCTTGGCGCGGGCGAAGGTCGCGGTGGGGGAGCTTTCGGCCGTCGAGCCCGACCTGCTCTCCTTTGCCTGGGAGGCGATCGTCGGCGAAGGGCCCGACCAGGGGGCCGCGTTGGAGATCGACTGGCGGCCGGGGCGGCAGTACTGCCCGACCTGCCGCGCCGACAAGCGGCAGGGCGAGGGGAGCTGGATGCGGATCTGCCTGGATTGCGGCGCCCCGCTGCAGATCGAAGGCGGGACGGAGCTCGACGTGATCGAGATCGAGCTGGTCCCCGCCGGCGAGGAGAACCCGGGATGAGCTTCACCGTCGATGTCCGCCGCCGGGCCCTGGCGGCCAATGACGCCGAGGCCGAGCAGCTGCGCCGGCGCTTCGCCGGCGAGCGCACGCTGGTCACGAACCTGATCTCGTCGCCCGGCAGCGGCAAGACGACGCTGCTCGAGGCGACCGCCCGGCGCCTCGCCGGGCGGGCGACCGCGGCGGTGATCGAGGGGGACGTCGCGACCGAGCTGGACGCCGAGCGGCTGCGCGCCGCCGGCCTGCCGGCCTACCAGATCCTGACCGGCGGCGCCTGCCACCTCGACGCCCGGCAGATCGGCAAGGCGCTGACCGCCGCCGCGTTCCCGCGGGTCGACCTGCTCTTCATCGAGAACGTCGGCAACCTGATCTGCCCCACGACCTACGACCTGGGCGAGGACTTCAAGGTCGCGCTGCTGTCGGTCGCCGAGGGGAGCGACAAGCCGTTCAAGTACCCCGCGATCTTCGCCCGCGCCGAGGTCACCGTCGTCACCAAGGTCGACCTCCTGCCCCACGTCCGCTTCGACCTGCCTGCGGTGGAGCGGCAGGTCCTCTCGCTGAACCCCTCGGCCACGCTGCTCCGCACCTCGAGCGCGACGGGGGAGGGGATCGACGCCTGGTGCGACCTGCTGCTCGAGAGGGCGGCGCGCAAGCGGGCCTGAGCGGCCCCGACCCGGAGGACGACCCGATGTGCCTGGCGATCCCGATGCGACTGATCGAGCGCCGCGAGCTCGACGGCACCGTCGAGCTGCGGGGCGTGACGCGCGGCGTGTCCCTGATGCTCTTCCCCGAGGCCGAGCTGGGCGACCACCTGCTGGTCCACGCCGGCTACGCGATCGGCCGGATCGACGAGGAAGAAGCCCGGCTGACGCTCGAGCTGCTCGACCAGGTCACGGCCCACGACGAGGCGACCGGGGGCGGGGCCTGGAGCGACTCGCCGTACAGTGGACCCGGGGCCGGGCCGCGCGGGCCCTCCGCGTGAGCGCCCACTCGCACGATCCGTACTTCGCGCCGGGCGCCGTCGCCGGGCTGGCGGAGCAGGTCCGCGCCGCGGCCCGGACGCTGCCGCGGCCGATCACCCTGATGGAGGTCTGCGGGACCCACACGCACGCGATCGCCGAGGCCGGCCTGCGCCGCATGCTCCCCCCCGAGGTCCGCCTGATCTCGGGACCGGGCTGCCCGGTCTGCGTCACGCCGGTCGGCTACGTCGACCGCGCCGAGGCCCTGGCGAGGGTCCCCGGCGTGATCGTCTGCACCTTCGGCGACCTGGTCCGCGTCCCCTCCTCGCACGGCTCGCTCGAAAGAGCGCGGGCGGCGGGCGCCGCGATCCGCATCGTCTACTCGCCGCGCGACGCGCTGGCGATCGCGCGGGACAACCCGTCGTCGACGATCGTCTTCCTGGCAGTCGGCTTCGAGACCACGGCGCCGACGATCGCCGCCGCGCTGGCCGAGGCCGAGACGCTGGGCGTGACCAACTTCCTGGTCCTCTCCGGACACAAGGTGATGCCCCCGCCGATGCGCGCGCTGGCCGGCGAGCCCGGCGTGGCGCTCGACGGCTTCCTGCTGCCGGGGCACGTCTCGGTCGTCGCCGGCTGGAAGTCGTTCGCGTTCCTGGCCGAGGAGTACGGCCTGCCGTCGGTCGTCGTCGGCTTCACGCCGACCGACGTCCTGCGCGGGGTGCTCGAGCTGATCGCGCAGCATGCGGCGGGGCGGGCCGAGGTGAAGAACCTCTACTCGCGCGCCGTGACCGCCGAGGGCAACCCGGCGGCGCGCGCGCTGCTCGAGCGCTTCTTCGAGCCGGCCACCGTGGTGTGGCGCGGGATCGGCGAGATCCCCGGCTCCGGGCTCGCGCTGCGGGAGGCCTACCGGCAGCGCGACGCCGAGACGATCGCGGTCGAGCTCCCCGAGCCGGTCGAGCCCGCCGGTTGCCGCTGCGGCGAGATCCTCAAGGGGACGATCGACCCGCCCGACTGCCCGCTCTACGGCCGGACCTGCACCCCGGACACCGCCGTCGGCGCCTGCATGGTCTCGTCCGAAGGGACCTGCGCCGCCTGGTATCGCCACGAAGGGCCGACTCCGCGATGAGCGCCCCGGACCGCGACGGAAAGATCCTGCTGGCGCACGGCGCGGGCGGGCGGCTGACGCAGGAACTGGTCACGAACCGGCTGATGCCGGCGCTCGACAACCCGTTCCTGCGCCCGCTGACCGACGCCGCGGTGCTGCCCGAGCTTCCGCCCGGCCGCCCCGCGCTGACGACCGACGGCTTCGTCGTCTCGCCCCCGATCTTCGCCGGCGGCGACCTGGGCTACCTCGCGGTGGCCGGCACCGTGAACGACCTCGCGGTCAGCGGCGCGCAGCCGCTCTGGCTGGCCTGGGCGCTGATCCTCGAGGAAGGGCTCCCGCTCGAGATGCTGGCGGTCTTCGTCGACGGCGCCGCCCGCGCGGCGCGCGAAGCCGGCGTCACGCTGGTCGCGGGCGACACCAAGGTCGTGCCGCGCGGCAAGGGGGACCTGGCTTTCGCCGTGACGACCGGGCTGGGGGTCGTGCCGCCGGGGCGCGAGCTGGGGGACGGGCTGATCCGGCCGGGCGACGCCGTCCTGCTGTCGGGTCCGGCCGGCGACCACGGGGCGACGATCATGGCGCACCGTCACGGACTGGGGGGCGAGGCGTTGCGCTCCGACGTCGCGCCGCTCGGCGGGCTGGTCGAGGCGCTGCTCGCCTCGGGTGCCCGGGTCCGCGCGATGCACGACCCGACGCGCGGCGGCGTCGCGACGACCTGCAACGAGGTCGCCGCGCGGGCCGGGGTGCGGATCGTGCTGGACGAGGCCGCGGTGCCGGTCGGCGACGCCGCGCGCGCGGTCTGCGAGGTGCTGGGGCTCGACCCGCTCTACGTCGCGTGCGAGGGGCGCTTGCTGGCCTGGGTCGACCCCGCCGACGCGCCCCGCGCGCTCGACGCGCTGCGCGCCCACCCGCTGGGTCGCGGTGCGGCGGCGGTCGGGACGGTCGAGCCGTACCGCGAGGGGCCGCGCGTCGTGATGCGCACGCCGTTCGGCGGGCTGCGGGTGCTCGACCTGCTGTCCGGGATGGACCTGCCCCGGATCTGCTGACCGCCGGCCCTCGCTACTTTGCGACCGAGATCAGGTCGATCACCTCTTTCACGCCGCCGACCTTCCGCGTGGCATCCAGGGCGATCTTGCGCCGCGCCTCGTCCGGGACCGTGCCGCGCAGGCAGACGACCCCCTCGACGGCCTCGACCTCGAGCGAGAAGCCGCGCCGGCCCATCTCGTCGACCAGGGCTCCCTTGACCGTCGACTCGAGCTTGCCGTCGGAGAGCTCGCCGCCGACCGCCTGCTCGACCGTCTCGCCCTTCGCCAGGTCGATGTCGTTCTTCACGCGCGAGATGCCCGGGTACGCGAGCGCGACCTCCTTCGCCAGTTCCTCGGTCGCGCGGCGCTCGACCTCGCCGGTCAGCGTCGCCTTACCCTTGACTACGGTGACGCGGATTCCCTGCGCGTCCTCTCCCAGCTTGTCGACGAGGAAGGCCTTGAGCCTGCTCTCGGTGGCGCTCTGCTCGTTGGCGCCGAAGCAGGACGTCGCGGCGACGAGCGCGAGGAGGAGGAGAGTGGCGAGGTAGCGGACGGGGGCGCGCATGGTTTCTCCCGAACGGATGGCGCGATCGGGGCGGATCGCTCCGGACCCCGCATCCTAGCAAGAGGACCTGCGCGGCGCGAACGCCCCCGGACCGGTGGCGCGCGACCGGCGGCGCAGGTCCCGCGACCGCTCCTCTCCTCCCGGGCGGCGGCCGGCCCCTCCGCGCGGCAGGATGGGAACCGAAACCCCCCGGGGGCGTTTATTCCCTGGAGACCGGATGGGCGAGCCGATCGTGCTGGACCGGGCAGCCCTGGCGAACGGCGTGGCGCCGGCGGACGACGCCGCGCTGATGGCCGCCGTCCGCGCCGGCGAGCGCGACGCCTTCGCCCGCGTCGTGGAGCGGCACAAGGACGCCGTGGTCAACTACCTGACGCGCCTCACCGCGGATCGCGACCGGGCCGAGGACCTGGCGCAGGAGACCTTCATCCGGCTCTGGCGCGCTCCCCGCTACGACGAGCAGGGGAAGCTGCTGCCGTTCCTGTTCCGGATCGCGACCAACCTGGTCCGGACCGAGGAGCGGCGCGCGCGGCGCTGGCGGCTGATCGCGGCGGTCCTGCCGCACGGCCTCGCGCCGGCCGCGGTCCCGGCTCCGGCCCCCGACCCGGCGGCCCAGGCCGAGCGTCGCGAGCTGCGCGGGCGGCTGGTCCGTGCGATCGCGGCGCTGCCGCTGAACTACCGCGTCCCGCTCGTGCTGCGGGACGTCGAGGACCTGAGTTACGACGAGATCGCCGCGGCGCTGGGCTGTCCCGAGGGGACGGTCAAGTCGCGGATCAACCGCGCCCGGGCGCTGCTGCGCGAGCAGCTCGCGCCGGCCCGCGTCCCCGGCGACGGAGGTGCCCCGTGAACGACGACTACCCGCGGGAGACGATCCGGGAACTGCCGCGCGAGCGGGCCCGGCTCGGCTTCACCGCGCGCGTCCTGGCACGGCTCGACGAGCCGGGCACGGCGCCTGCCCGGCCGCGCCGGGCCTGGGCCCTCGCGGCCGTCCTGGCGCTCTGCGCGGTCGCCGCCGTCGGGGGGCTGCGCTGGCAGGCGGAGAACCGCGCCCACCGGCGCGCTGAGACCGCCCGCGCCGAGCTGGCGGCGATGCTGCGCGAGCACGCGCGCCTGGCGGCGGAACTGCAGGCGCTGCGCCGCGACTCCGGCCCGCGCTCGCCGGTCGTGCTGGTCGGCGGGGACGAGCGGGCGGACCTGGTGATCGACCTGGGTCGCCTTGCCCGAGGCGGTCCTGCTCCGGAGCCCGGGATCCGGCGAACTTCCAGCCCCTTCGTGCGTTGATCGGGAGAAAGGAGATGACGATGTCCCATCGCACCATGCGGGCCGCGGTCGCCGGCCTGGCCGGCTTCGCGGCCCTCGTTCCGGCGCTGGCCGGCAGCGACGAAAAGGCCCCGGCTCCCGACACGAAGCGGAAGGAGCGCGTCGTCGTGATCAAGGAGCCGGGAGCAGGCGAGGACGCCAAGCGCAGCTTCTGGGTCGTTGGGCCGGACGGCGAGAAGCAGCTCTCCGGGCAGTTTGCGGGCTGGGGTTCCCAGGGCCCCAGCGGCTACATCGGTGTCGCCCTGGTCGATCTCACGCCCGAACTGCGCCGGCACTTCGGCGCGGGCGAGGAGGCGGGCGTGATGATCTCGCGCGTCGAGGAGTCCAGCCCCGCGGCCGGGGCCGGCGTGCGCGTCGGCGACATCCTGGTCGCGGTCGACGACGATCCGGTCGGGAACGCGTGGGACGTCCGGCTGGCGATCCGCGGGAAGAAGAAGGACCAGGCGGTGAAGCTCGAACTCCGGCGCGACGGTCGTCCGCTGACCGTCTCCGCGACCGTGGCCGAGCGCCAGACGGCGCAGGTCGACCTGGGTCCCCTGATGCTCTGGGAGGGCAAGGAGGGGGAGCGCATTCCGCTCCCGGAGATCGACACGGCGCGGATCGAGGAGCTGACGCGAAAGCTCCAGGAACACCAGTTCCAGATCGAGGAGGACAAGGCCAGGGAGCTGGAGAAGAAGATGCAGGAGCTCGAGCAGAAGCTGCAGGACCTGGAACGGAAGCTGCGCGAGAAGTCGCTCCTGGCGCGGCCGCCATCGACCAGCTGAAGCCCGCCGCGCGCGTCGGCCGCCGGGCCGGCTCCTGGAGGGGCCGGCCCCGGCGCGCCCGACTCAGGACGGCTTGAACTCGATCATCACCCCCACCGGAAACGCCTCGGCCTTGCCGTTCCTCTTGCCCGGCTTGAAGCGCGAGCGGTTCACGGTGTCGAGGGCCGCGGCGTTCAGCCCCAGCTCCTCGTTGGAGGCTCCGCTGGAATTGGGGATGACCTGCGCGCTGACGATCTTCCCGTCGGCGCCGACCTGGACCAGCACCGGTACCGCAGCGTCGATGCGCGCCTGGCGCGCGGCGGCCGGGACCTTCGGGCGGGCCAGGTTGTCGAGCCAGGGGAGGACGATCGCGTCCTCGTCCGGCGGCAGCGCTTCCAGCGGGTTGCCCCGGCGCCGCAGGAACGACAGCGCCGCGTCGCCCACCGCGACCTGCTGCTCGGGCGGCGGGTTGTGGGAGAAGAACTCGGTCAGGCGCTCCCAGGCCTCCGGGGGGTGGCCGAGCTGCAGATAGGCCGCGACGAGCTTGCCGCAGGGCTCCGTGTAGGCCGGGTCGAGCTGGTGAGCATACTCCATCACCGGGACGACCACGTCCATCAGCCCCTGCTGGAAGAGTGCGTCGCCCCACCGGGTGATCGCCCGCGACGCCGCGGCCTTGTCGGTCGTCGGCACGCGCTTGACCGTCTCGATCGCCTTGTCGGTCTGGCCGCCCTGGATGTGGACTTCCGCCGCCGCGAGGTAGGCGTCGGGCGAGGCCGGGTTGAGCTTGATCAGCTCCTCGTAGGTCGCGAGCGACTCGGGCAGGCGGTTGGCCTTGGAGAGCGCCTGCGCCTTGTTGGTCAGCGGGCCGGGGTTCCCCACGCGGATCTTCGACTCGGCGTCGAAGTAGCCGACGGCCTCGTTGTAGTACTCGAGGGCCTTGTCGTCCTTCCCCTCGCGCACGGCACTGTCCCCTTCGAGCATCGCCAGCTGCCCCATCCAGAGCGACAGCCACGGCATGTCGGGCTTCAGCGCGTAGGCCTCGCGGAGGTACCTGTCCGCGGGCTCGACCTGCCGCAGGTTCAGCGCGGCAGCGCCGGCGATGAACCGGGCCCCGGCCTGCTTCGGATTCGCGTCGGCGACCTTCGAGGCCAGTTCGTAGGCCTTGTTGAAGTTCTTGGCCTGCAGCGCCGCGTTGGCCTCGGCCAGGATGGCCTTGACGTCGGCCGTGGCAGCCTCCTCCTGGGCGAGCGCGAGCGGCCCAGTGGCACAGCAGGCGATGGCGAGCGCGAGCACGATCGAGTAGCGCATGGGCAGATGTCCTTCCGGGCCCAGGAGGGCACCCCGGGGGGTCAGGCTGCAAACATTGAACCACAAGCGGGTTTCGGGCAAGGACCCGGTCCGCTCCCGTTCGATCCGGCTCATCGCACCAGCGGGTCGTCCGGGTACATGGCGTGCCAGGCGAACCAGGACGCGTGCGCGACCGGCTGCGGCGCCCCGGGCCCCGGTTCCACGAGGGCCGTCGGCGGTTCCTCCGCCGCCCGGACCGGGACCGGGCCCGCCGCCGTCTCGACCCGCACCGAGCCGTCCGGGCCGGCCCGCCGCGCCAGCCCGCGGATCTCGAGCACCGCTCGCCCCGCGTCCGACCGCACTACCAGGACGGGGGTCTTGTACGGCGGGTCCGGGGACGCCGGCAGCGGCTTCACCGGGTATCGCAGCAGGTCGCTGCCGAAGTACATGCCGTACGGGTTGCCGCGGTAGCGCTTCAGCATCGTCCGGTCGGGGTCGAGCACCGAGGTTTCGGGCCGCGCCGCGCGCCAGGCGTCCCAGCGCACGACCTGGGAGGGGAGGACCGTCAGCGTCCGTCCGTCCGCCGCCGCCGGGCCCGCGACCGCCCGGAACAGCAACTGGCTCCACAGGCTCGAGGCCGTGCCCGCCGGGCGGTGCTCGTAGAGCAGCTGGTTCGAGTTGTAGAGCAGCCCGCTCACCCCGAAGACCAGCGCCTCGCCGCCCACCCGGCGGTCGAAGACGACGACGCTGTCGGTCAGCGGGCTGAAGGTCACCGCGATCGGGACCCCGCCCAGCGTGTCGTTGGCGACCTCGTGCCAGTTCAGCACGCGCAGCGGATAAGCGCGGGCCTCGTTCCCGACGACGACGCCCACCACGCGGTCGCCTGCGACGAGGTACTTGCCGCGCTCCTCGCGGTGCATCCGGTCGACCCCCTCGGCCGGCATCGACGGCGGGTCGATCAGCGGCGCGACGCCGTCGACGCTCATCCCCGAGGCGACGATCTCGGCGCGCGGAACGCTCGCGCCGGCGAGGTCGAAGCCGTAGCTGTCCGGGTTGCGTCCGTCGCCGCGCAGCGCCGGGGCGTCGCGAGTCAGGATCGGGTAGGCGATCCAGGCCATCGCGAGCAGGGAGATCGCCGCCGCGAGCAGCAGCAGCCCGCCGCCGCTCCGCAGCGTCAGCCGGCGCCCGGGCGCCGCGGGTGGTCGCGGCGCGCTCACCGCAGGGCGTGGTCGGCGACGAGCAGGGCGAGCAGCAGCGGCAGGTAGGCCAGGCTGGCCAGGAAGACCCGCCGTGCCTCGCGGTCGCCGCGCCGCCGCCGCAGCTGCAGCGCCAGCGCCAGGAAGGCGCCGCCCAGCACGAGCGATCCGACGACCGAAACCCACCCCGTCAGCCCGGCCAGGAACGAGGCGAGGCCCAGCGGAACCAGCGCCAGCGTGTACAGCACGGTCACCTCGAAGGTGATCCGGCCGGTGGGATCGCCCAGCGGGAGCATCACGTAGCCGCCGCGCCGGTAGTCCTCGCGGTAGAGCCAGGCCAGCGAGAGGAAGTGCGGGATCTGCCAGGCGAAGAGGACCGCGAACAGGATCCACGCCCCGGCCCCGACCGTTCCGGTCGCGGCGGTGTAGCCCATCACGGGCGGGATCGCGCCGACCAGCGCGCCGACCAGCGTGCAGAGCGAGCTGCGGGTCTTGAGCGGGGTGTAGACCAGCACGTAGAGCGCGACGGTCACGGCATTCAGCCCCGCGGTCAGGGGGTTCGTCCCGGCCAGCAGGATCGCGGTCCCGGCCAGCGCCAGCGCCAGCGAGACGCCGAAGGCGCGCGCCGGCTCGAGCCGGCCTGCCGGCAGCGGGCGCTCGCGCGTGCGCTCCATTCGCGCGTCGCGGTCACGCTCGAGCCACTGGTTGAGCCCGTTGGCCCCCAGCGCCGAGAGGGAGGTGCCGAGCACCGCCCAGGTCAGGCCCGCGAAGTCGAACCGCCCGGTCGAGCCCAGCGCGAAGCCGGCGGCGGTGGTCGCCACCACCAGCGCCGAAAGCCGGGCCTTGGTCAGCTCGGCGTAGAGGCCCACCGCGGCGCCGAAGCGGCCGGCGGCGTGCGGCGCGGAAGGAGGCGGGGCGGTCGTGGGCGGGGCGGAGGCGGGGACGCTGCTCATCGGGATCCGGCGGCGCAAGGGAGCGCCAAACGGTGCATGGTAAGAGGTTCGGGAGCCCGGGGCCAGCCCGTCCCCTCGGGCTGGGCTACCATCTCAGGCCGGCTCCGCCCGGGCGAGGTGAAGACCATGACCGGCTCCGTTTCCGCTCCGCGCCGCGACCGCGGCGCCGTCCTCGCCCTCGGCTTCGGCACCACCGTCGCGATGTGGATCGCGGGCTACCTGCTGCGGCTGCCGTGGGTCCACGCCCCCAGCGCGCTGGTCGCTGCGGCGATGCTGCTGCTGCTCGCCGCGGGCGGCTTCGTTGCCGGGCGCACTACCGGAAGCTGGCGGACCGGCGCGCTGGCGGGGCTGCTCACGATGAGCCTCAACGTGCTGATCCTCGGCAGTCTGCTGACCAGCACCGAGGCGCCCAACCAGTTCCGGCCCGGGGCCGCGATCTGGCTGCCTGGGGCGCTGCTCGCCGGCGCGGCGATCGGCGGGCTGACGGCGCTGGCCGGTACCCGCAGCCGCCGGACCGAGGCCACGCCGCCCGACTGGACCGGGATCTTCGCCGGCGTCGCGGCCGTGGCGACGCTGGGACTGGTCACGATCGGCGGGCTCGTCACGAGCAACGACGCCGGGCTCGCCGTCGTCGACTGGCCCAATTCGTTCGGCTACAACATGTTCCTCTACCCGCTCGCGCGGATGACGGGGGGCGTCTACTACGAGCACGCGCACCGGCTGTTCGGCTCGCTGGTCGGGCTGACGACGCTGGTCCTGGCGATCGTGCTCTGGCGCACCGAGAACCGCGCGTGGGTGAAGCGGCTCGCGCTGCTGGCGTTCGCGCTGGTCGTGGCGCAGGGGATCCTGGGCGGCCTGCGCGTCACCGGCCGCTTCACGCTGTCGGCCGATCCGGCCCAGACCGCGCCGAGCCTCGCGCTGGCCGTGGTCCACGGCGTGACGGGACAGATCTTCTTCGCCCTGATGGTCGCGCTGGCGGTCGTGACGACCCGGCGCTTCCGCGACCCCGCCCCGCCCGAGCCGGTCCCGGCCGCCGCGACCGAGCGGGGCCTCTCCGCGCTGCTGGTCGCAGCGCTGGCCGTGCAGCTCGTGCTGGGCGCGGTGCTGCGGCACACCGGGACGGGGCTCCTGATCCACATCTCGATGGCGACGCTGGTCGCGGGCGCGGCGGTCGCGGCCGGGGTGCGGGCCTGGGGCCTCTACGGGCGGATCGGCCCGCTGCGCCGCACCGGCAAGACGCTGCTGATCCTGCTCGGCGCGCAGCTCACGCTCGGCGTCGCCGCGCTGGCCGCGGTGACGATGCGCCGGCCCGAGACCCCGGCGCCGCTCTGGGAGGCGATCGTCACGACCTCGCACCAGGTGACGGGAGCGCTGCTGCTGGCGACGGGGGTCGCGCTGGCGATCTGGTGCCGGCGACTGCTCGTGCCGGGGGCGCAGGCGGAGCGGGCGGACGGTGTGACGGCGGCGGCGTAGCGGGCCCTCCTCCCGTCACTCGGCCTCGACCTCGACGAAGACCGCGCCCCCCTCGACCTTCGTCCGGAAGGTGCGGACGGGTGCGATCGCCGGCATCCGTCGCGCCTCGCCGGTGGCCAGGTCGAAACGGCCGCCGTGGCGCGGGCAGATGATCTGGCCGTCCTCGACGTCCCCCTCGTCCAGCGGGTTGTCGTCGTGCGAGCAGCGGTCCTCGATCGCGAAGTAATTCGGGCCGATCTTCGCGACCACGACCGCCTCGAAGCCGGCGGCGGCCGGGATCGGGTTGCGCGTCTCGAACTCCGCCTCGCCCGCGACGCGGATCCAGCGCATGGCAGCCATCGTTCCTCCGGTCCTCAGCGGGTTTCGATCCCCTCGGCGATCGTCACGGTGAGGGACTGCGTCGAGCGCTCGGTGCCGCGCGAGACGGTCACCGTGTAGACGCCGGGCGGCACCAGCTTGCGCGTCCCCTCACCGCCGTACTCGGTCAGCAGGTCCTTCGTCGGGCGCAGGTCCCAGGCCACGCGGTTGAGCCCCGGCGTGCCGGGGAGCGCCAGGTTCGCGACCGGTCGGCCGGCGGCGTCCATCACCGTCAGCTTCACCGGCTCGGCGTCGAGTTCGCGCACCCAGGCCGTCAGCAGCGCCCCCTCCGGCGGGTTCTCGCCGCGGTAGACCGCGCCGCCGTTGCTCTCGACCCAGCCGCGCAGCCGGTAGCTGCCGTGGGCCGGCTGCGGCGCGAACAGGTGCAGCGGCTTCGCGGCGATCTCGGGCGTCAGCGCGGCCAGCGGCGAGGCGTCGTCGACGATCCACAGGCTGCGGCCGTGGGTGCCGATCACCAGGTCGTGCTCGCGCGGGTGGATCGCGAGATCGTCGACGATCACCGGCGGAAGCCCGCCCAGCTTCGTCCAGCGCGCGCCGCGGTCGAGCGAGACGAAGGCGCCGAACTCGGTCCCGGCGTAGAGCACGGACGGGTTCTTCGGGTCCTCGCGCACGACGCGCACCGGGCCGTGGCGCGGCAGGTCCCCCGCGGCGTCCTGCCAGGTCTTCCCGCCGTCCGCGGTGCGGAAGATCAGCGGCGCGTCGTTCCCGAAGCGGTAGGCGGCGACCGCCAGGTAGGCCGTCTCGGCGTCGTGCCAGGAGGGCTCGATCTGGGTCAGCCACTGTCCCTTGAGGACGGCGGGCAGGCCCGCCGTCAGCTCGGTCCACGCGGCGCCGCCGTCGCGCGTCCGCCAGAGCCGGCCGTCATCGGTCGCCGCCCAGAGCATCCCGGGGGCGCGCGGCGACTCGGCCAGCGCGTAGACCACGCCGTAGTTCTCGGCGCCGCTGCCGGTCGCGGTCGTGCGCGCCGGGTCGTTGGCGGTCAGGTCGGGGCTGATCACCTGGAACCGCTCGCCCCGGTCGGTCACGCGGAACACGACGTTTCCGGCCAGGAACATCGTCCCCTTCTCGTGGCGGCTGCCGATCAACGGCGAGTTCCAGTGGAAGCGGTAGCGGGGCTGGCCCTCGGTCGGCTCGGGACGCAGGTCCTTGTGCTCGCCCGTCCGCGTGTTGAAGCGGTGCAGGTAGCCCTCCTGGGCCTCGGCGTAGAGCAGGTCGCGGTCGAAGGGATCGAAGACGCAGTAGAAGCCGTCGCCGCCGCCGATCTCGGTCCAGTCCGCGTTGAGGATCCCCTCCTGCGAGTTCGTCTGCGAGGGGCCGACCCAGTTCGTGTTGTCCTGCAGGCCGCCGCAGATCCGGTAGGGGACGGAGTCGTCG
>JALOKP010000076.1 GCA_025456425.1 Acidobacteriota bacterium
GTCGGGCCCCATCATCCGGATGTAGGCGTAGCTGATCGGCAGGATCGACGGGCTGCCGTAGGGCGCCGCCGAGACCGGGCCGATCGCCTTGGCGCCGCCGGTGGGGTAGAGCGGGTGGGTCGGCAGGAACGGCACCAGGTGCGGCGCGACGCAGATCGGGCCCATCCCCGGGCCGCCACCGCCGTGCGGGATGCAGAAGGTCTTGTGCAGGTTCAGGTGGCAGACGTCGGCCCCCAGCTCGCCCGGCCGGCAGAGCCCGACCAGCGCGTTCATGTTGGCGCCGTCCAGGTAGACCTGGCCGCCCGCCTCGTGGACGATCGCGCAGATCTCCTTGATCCCTTCCTCGAACACGCCGTGGGTCGAGGGGTAGGTCACCATCAGCGCCGAGAGCTTGTCCCTGTGCTCGGCCGCCTTGGCCCGCAGGTCCGCGATGTCGATGTTGCCGTGGGCGTCGCAGGCCACGCCGACGACGTGCATCCCCGCCATCACCGCGCTGGCCGGGTTGGTGCCGTGGGCGGAGACCGGGATCAGGCAGACGTCGCGGTGGTCGTCGCCGCGGTCGTGGTGGTAGGCCCGGATCGTCAGGAGGCCGGTGTACTCCCCCTGCGAGCCGGCGTTGGGCATCAGCGAGACGCCGGCGAAGCCGGTGATCTCGGCTAGCCAGCGCTCGAGCCGGACGAACAGCTCGCGGTAGCCCTGGGCCTGGTCCTGCGGCGCGAACGGATGGAGCGCGGCGAAGCCGGGCCAGGTGATCGGCAGCATCTCGGCCGCGGCGTTGAGCTTCATCGTGCACGAGCCGAGCGGGATCATCGAGGTCGTCAAGGACAGGTCGCGCGACTCGAGCCGCTTGATGTAGCGCAGCAGCTCGGTCTCCGAGCGGTAGCGGTGGAAGACCGGGTGCGCCAGGAACTCCGAGGTGCGGGCGTGCGGCGCGTCGAAGTCGACGTTGACGCGGTCGGCCAGGGAGGCGGCGTGGGCCGAGACGGCGTCCTTGCCGCCGCCGAAGGCCTGGACGAGGTCGTCCAGGTCCCGGGTCGAGACGGTCTCGTCGACCGCGACCCCCAGGTCGCCGTTGTCGAAGGCGCGCAGGTTGATCCCCAGGGCGCGGGCGGCGTCCTGGACCTGCTGCGCGGTCCGGCCGGCGGGCGGCGCCACCCGCAGGGCGTCGAAGAAGCGGCCGTGGCGGACGGTCGCGCCCAGCCCCTCCAGCGCGCGGGCCAGCAGCCCGGCGTGCAGGCGGACCCGGCGGGCGATCGCCCGCAGGCCGTCGGGGCCGTGGTAGACGGCGTACATCGAGGCGATCACCGCCAGCAGCACCTGCGCGGTGCAGATGTTGGAGGTCGCCTTGTCGCGGCGGATGTGCTGCTCCCGGACCTGCAGCGACAGGCGCATCGCCGGCTTGCCCGAGGAGTCCCGGGAGACGCCGATCAGGCGGCCGGGGAGGTGGCGCTTGTAGGCGTCGCGCGTCGCCATGTAGCCGGCGTGCGGGCCGCCGTACCCCATCGGGACGCCGAAGCGCTGGGCGCTGCCGACCACGACGTCGGCGCCGAACTCGCCAGCAGCGTCAGCGCCAGCGGGTCGGCGGCGACGACCGCGAGGGCGCCTATGGCGTGCAGCCGTTCGACGAACGGGCCGTAGTCGAGGACCTCGCCGTCGCTGGTGGGGTACTGAACGAGCGCGGCGAAGACCGGCGTGGCGGCCGGGTCGAGCGCGGCGTGGTCGCCGACGATCACGGGGATGTGCAGCGGGATCGCCCGCGTCCTGACCAGCTCGATCGTCTGGGGGTGGCAGCGCTCGGAGACGAAGAAGGCCTTGCCGTCGGACTTGCGGTCGAGCACCCGCTTGGCCAGCGTCATCGCCTGTACGGGGTGTACTGGGTGTACCAGCCGGGGTTCTCGAGGATGTTCCGCAGGATCGGCGGCGGCGTGACCGTCCCGTGGTAGCCCAGGCCGATGTAGGACCGGAAGACCCGGTTCCGCTCGGCCAGCTCCCGCAGTTCGGCCAGGACCTCGGGCTCCGAGGCCGCCCCCGGCAGGTCGAGCGGCCGGCCCCCCCGGATCGAGGCCGGGACGGTCTGCTCGACCAGCTCGTCGAGGCTGGAAAGGCCCATCGAGCCGAGCATCGCTGCGATGTCGGCGTCGCGCGGTCCGAGGTGGCGGGAGACGAAGCGGTCGGGGTGGCGGAGGAGGTCGGTGTTGGTCACGGCGGGCTCCACGTCGGCGCCTGGCCTGCGGTCCGGCGGAGGGTTGGGTGGTGCGGAGGGCCCCCGCGGGGGATGCCGGGGGGTGGGACGGGGAAGGCTAGCATCCGGGTAAGGGGGGAGGCCAGCGGGGGGGCGTGCGGGAGCCGGGGCCCGAGGTCGAGCGTCGGGCATCGCTGAAAGCGGGCATGGGACGCCGCTCTCCGTATACTCCCGTGCAATGCAGCCGCGACACCCCAGGAACCGTAGACATCCCCAGCCGGAACCGCTTCGGAATGCGGTCCTCTCGTCCCTTCGCGCCGCCCTCACGCTCCTTTCCCTGGCCCTCGCGTGCATTGGGCCCCAGTTCGCCCAGACCGTTCTGGAACTCCCCGCCGGTGGGCGACTGCCGGACTCCTGCACGGACGGCCAGGCGGCGGTCCTCGATCGGGGCACCCAGGCCTGGCGCTGTCGAGCAGGCGCATGGGTTCCCGCGGGAGTACCCGAGTGCGGCGTCCCGGATCCGTTGGGTCGGGCCTGCGTCGAAGGCGCCGCGTGCTGGAACGGCGAAGCGCGACGAATCGATCGGTGCGCGAACGGCACCTGGTCCCCATCGGTCTCGGACCCGGCCGCGGTCGCCCGGGTCCGCGCAGCCGAGATCGTGTTCCGCGACGAGCCGACCATGGGGCGGCTGGGAAAGTCGAAGGTCACGGTTTCCGCTTCGCGCAGTGGCTATCTGTCCCGGACGAAGGGCGGCCGGCTCCTCTACCGGGGACCCGATGCCGGGGCCGCCGTGCAGGCGGCGCTCAACTTCGTGTCTCGTTCCGGCGGCTCCGTCGTCCTGCGGCCCGGCCGGTACGAGTACGACTCCGTCGTCCCGCGTCTCGCGCCGGACGCAACGGCGTGGGTGAAGGTCCTGGGCTATGGCGCCACGATCGTGCTCTCGCCGGAGGCCCCGCGCGCGTTCGACGCCTGGCGCGTCCGGGACGATGACATCTTCCGCCTGATCTGGCTGGAGGGGTTCGCCGTCGACGCTACCGCCGCGCGCGGCACGAATCACACGATCTTCGGCAACCATATCGACGGGAACCCGCAGCTCCGGGAGTTGGTCGGATTCGACAATATCGTGATTCGTCGGGTGTCGGCGTCGAATGCCCAGACGAGTTTTGTGTCCGAACGGGACGCCCGCTACGGGATCGGCCTTCTGGCGGCTCATCCGTCCCATCTCGACGGCGCCCCGACCCGGATCTCCAACGTCCTGATCGAGGACACGGCTATCGGGGGCGGCAACTGTGGCGTGATGATCGGCGGCTCGTTCTCCAACGCCTTCTTGCGACCGAACATCGAGGTCGAGAACATCCGCATCAGCCGCACTCGCCACACGCTCGGCCGGTTCAACCGCGAGTTCTTCGCTTCGTCCAACTTCCATATCGGCGACCAGGCCCGCACGGGCTTCGTGCGCGTCACCGACAGCGTCGGAGAACTCGGCGGGGACAACGGCCTCGAGGTCAACAACTTCGAGACTGCGGTCGTACGCGGCAACACGATGGTGGACCAGGTCAACATGGGCTTTTACGTGACCAACAATCACCGGGGAATCGACTCTTCCCGCCAGGTCGCGTACTACGCGGACAATCAGGTACGGTTCTCGGAGCCGCCCTTCGAGCCGGGGCTCGGGCGTGGCTTCTTCTTCTCGGGTGCGGGGGAGAAACCGTCAATCGGGACCGTCGTGCTGCGCAACAACGCCTACTCCTTTGCCGCGCCGACCTCCGGAGCGCACGCTCTCGCCGTCTTCGGCAAGGCGCTCGCCATAGACAGCGACGGCTTCGCAGCGACCTACTCGGGCCTGCTCTACGACGCCCCCGAGCGGAACTGGCACGACCCCCTGTACTTCGAGTTGATGTCGCCCGACGCTTCCCTGCGGCTGCGGCGCACGCGACTCGACTACCGCGCCGAGGTGGACCGGACGGCCGTCGCGGCGGGCGCGTTCCTGCAACCCTACCTGGTCTACGTCTCCGGCGAGGATCTCGAGCTGTCGATCGACGACCTCGCTGTCCGCGCCGATGTCGTGAACTTCGGCGCGGGCGGCGGCGGCCGGCTGGAAGTGCTCTATCTCGGGGAAAGCCCGCGCATGCCGAGCGGGGTCTCGACGATCCGCGGCCGGATCGAGAACATGCGGGTCGAGTCCACGGGAGACGACGACGACCCGATCGGGATCCACCTCGGGGACCTGCTCGTCGTGGACCGCGCCCTGGTGCTCGAGAACATCGACCTCACGGCGCTCCCCGCGCCGATCTTCCGGGTCCTGTTCTCCCCGGCGATGGTCGGTGCGTCACGAGTCGCCTGCCCGAGCGACGCCCCGCTATCGGGGGGCTGCGTCGCCGGCTACTAGTTCTTCCCCGTCGCGGCCCCCGGATCGGCAGTCGCGCGACCGGCGCCGATCTCCACCTGTCCGGTCCATCCGGGATGCGGGCGGAAGGCAAGCAGCGGATCGTGGGTCCGCATCATCCCCTGGAACCGCTCGTCCTCACTTCGCACCTCGATCGCCCCGAGGCTGGCGAAGAAAGGTCCATCGAGCAGGGCCGGGATCCACTTGAGCCGCAGCGGGTCGAAACCGATCAGCCGCGTGCAGGCCACGTCCACGGCGAGCGGATTCCGCCCCGCGGCGATCACGCCGACCGGCCGCGCATCCGGCGTCAGCGGCCCGTTGTTCTCGCCCCCGACGATCCCGTCGACGACCGACAGGATGCGTCGCTGGGGCTCGGGGTGGATCCGTCCCTCCGCGTCGGCGAAGTGCACGACCCTCATCAGGTCGACGACCATGCGCCAGGCGCTGTCGTTGCCGTGCCAGTTGCCCCCGTCGAGCGCCTGCTTCTCCTTGTCGACGCCCCCGAGCCAGGGCTTCACGACGGCCCGGTAGCTCGATGCCAGAACCTGGTACGCCCGGTCGTGCAGCCGGCTCCGCTTGGCCAGCAGCCGGTCGAACAGCCAGCGCATCCCGCCGGAGACGAGGCGCTCCCGAGCCGTCAGCAGGCCGTCGGGAAACTGGTCTCCTCCCCGGCTGGGAGTGCCGAGCGTGTAGTGTACGAGGCAGTTCTTGGTGGTCGTGATCCCGACCAGTCCCTTCGCGTTGAGCGTCGTACCGACCTTCTTGTGGACCTTCAGCTTGGGGGCGGAGATCAGAAGGTCGGCCGAGAGGATCGTGCGGGAGATCCGATAGCGGTGGGTGTCGCCATGGTGAAGGGCGATCGTCTCGTTCCGGTCGTAGTCCGCGCCGTAGAACTGCGCCGAGCTGGCGACCCCGGCGAACGCACTGGTCCGCCCCAGCTCGACCCAGGCGCTTCCGAGTGGATCCCCGGGCAGGGGTTGGCGCCGCTCGGTGAACCCCGCCTCGTCGCCCGGCTGCATGTCGAGCCAGAAATCGCGCAGGTCCAGGACGTCCAGCCCGAACCTCAGCGTGCGCCGGTAGTGCTCCTGCACGATAGGCAGTCCGGTCGCCGCCATCAGTTCCGCGAAGTGGCAGTCCATCTGCGGGGCATCGGCGATCACGATGCGCCCTTCCGGGCCGACGGCCAGGTAGGCGTAGTCCACCAGCGCCCGCAGGGTCGCCGGGTGGGTGACGATCGCGAACAGCTCACCGCCCTCGTAGTGGCGAGAAAGCACGAAGTTCGGCTTGATCACGACCTTGCCGCCGCGCGGGACCATCTCGCCCAGCGGGTTCCACTCGCGTGTACCGAACCGCGCGGCGTCGAGACCGAGCTGCCTCAGGCACCACCGAACGCCCTCGTAGGCGGGGTTGTCCTCGCTTGCCGTCTCTTCGCAGGGGCTCTCCGGATAGCGTACTGACGGGTGGTAGGGCGCAGACATCGGGTAGCGCGTGCCGCCACGCCAGATCGCGACGGTCAGGTCGCGGAAGTGGGCCTCCCGCGCCGCCGGAACACCTGGGCCCGCGTCAGGGCTGCTCGCCGGAATCGTCATCGACGGGCCCGCCTTCGTACTGAATGGGAAGGTACTGTTCGAGGAACCGGAGTTTCCCCGCACGCGTGCGCGGGATCGCGTCGACCACGATCACTTCGAGCTGCATCGCCGTTCCCAGCTTGGACTCCATTTCGCGCTGAATCCGTTGCTGGTGCTCGGGCGTGAAGTCGGGCTTTGGCGCGACACGAAGCTCGAGGCGACCGACCTCGCGTTGCGTGAACTGGAACTGCCGGACGTGGTCGAACAGGTCGTTGTGCATGTTCAGGGCGGTCATCGAGATGAACCGGCCGTCGGCCGTGACGACCAGTTCCTGGACCCGCCCCTCGATGCGGGACAGAGTCTTCCACGGCCGCCCGCAGGCGCGGCACGGCGACGTCCCGACGCGGGCCCGGTCCGATGTCCGGTAACGCAGGAACGGCGTCGCCAGGTTCCAGAAGGACGTGGCCACGATCTCGCCGACCGCGCCCTCGGCCGCATCCTGGCCGGTGGTGGGGTCCAGCACCTCGAGGATTCCGTACTGCGGCCAGGCATGGTGCACATCCGCGCGATCGCACCAGGAGGTGAAGACCGCCTTCTCGGCGTTCGAATAGAGATCGAAGACACGCGCCTGGGGAAAGGCCTTCCTCAGGCTTCGCGCCTGCCAGGGGTGGAGATGCTCCGAGGCCGTGAAGATCGCGCGGATCTCCGGGAATCCGCCAGCGTCTCCGGCCTCCGCCGCCAGGGTCGCGAAGATGTGTCCGGCGGACGGATAGACGTGCAGCGCCGTCGGCCGGAAGGCGTGCAACGCGTTGCGGTAGCGAGGGTAGCTCTCGGGCGTCAAGTAGTAGGTGGAGAGTTCCAAGCCGCGATACAGGCTCTCGTTGTATTGCCGGAAGGGGGCTTCCGCAGTACCCACGAATGAGCCCCGAAGGATGCCGACGCGATCGCCCCACCGGAAGCCGGCGAGACCCCAGGCCTCGACGACGAAGGCGGCGTCGAGGTCGAACAGCGCTTTGTGCTGATTGAATCCGAACGGGATGCCGGTCGAGCCGCCGGTCGTGACGTACATCCGCCCGAACCGCGGCGGGCCGCCGGAAGTGAAGTCCGCCAGCGCATCACGGAACATCTCCTTGCTCGTGAACGGCAGCCGCCGGACATCCTCCAGGGAGCGGATGTCGCGCGGGTCGAATCCGGCGTCGCGGAAGAGCCGGGAATATCCCGGCACGTGGACTGCCGCATGCGTCACCACGGACCGAAGGCGCTCGAGTTGCCAGGCGTGGAGCTTCTCCAGCGGCCAGTCACTAGAGTCCCGCAGCAGACTGCGGACGGTCCGGAACTCGCGGCCTACCTTCAGGGAGGGAGGAATGCGCGCGTTCACCCGGCCCGCCGCGGAGCCCAGGACCGGGCGGAACAACCGCCGCGCCATTTGGTGGACCAGCATCCGCCCTCGCTCGCCGCCCCTCGGACTTGGGCAACGAGTCCCCGGATGATACCAGTGGACGGTCGCAACCCGCACCGGACACGGGGGTCCTTTCGTGCGATCCTCCGCGCGGTGGCGGAATGCGCCGCCCCGCGGAGCCGGATCGGTCATGAGCCAGGGGAACGAGGCGAGCCGGCACTACTCCGTTCGCAACACGCTCGGCATCCTCGTTCTCGACGTGGCCGCGAAGGTCCTGGTGGCCGGCGCCGGCCTCCTGATCATCCGCTACATGGCACCGAACTTGTTCGCCGACCTGACGCTCGCCGGCTCGGTGCGCAACTTCCTCAGCGGGGTCTTCGCCGCGAGTTTCAACCGGATCTACATCGTCGGGTACCGGCGCTTCCGGCTCGCCACTTCGGCCTCGTCCCTGCTGGCCGCCCAGTTCCTGCTGCTGGCTGCCGCAGGAGCAGCATTCCTGCCCCTCGTCCTGACGCTGGGCTGGCTCTACCCCTTCGTGCTCGGCTGGGTCTTCTCGCAGGCTTTCTTCGATTTCGCTCGGACTCAGCACCAACAGCAGCTCGAGTTCCGGACCTTCGCGCTGTTCGAGATCGCCAAGTCGGCGCTCTTCGTGGCCGGCGTGCTCGCGCTGGCGGGATTGCGCGGCGAGCGGATGGGGGCTGCCGAGGTCATGCTGCTGCACGCAGTGTCGATGGTCGGTGCTGTCTTCGTCTTTTCGCCGGCTGAGGCTGTCGCGCTGCTCCGTGGGCCAAAGCGCGAGATCTGGTCTCACCTCCGGGTGATGGTCGGCACCGAGTACAAGTACCTCTTCATCTACACGATCCTCCTCTCGACCCTGGCGCAGATCGATGTCTTCATGCTGAGGGCGCGAGCCGACGACCAGGCGCTTGCCGCGTACGGTTCGGCCTTCCAATACTATGCACTGGCCGTGCTCCTGGTGTCCGCCGTACAGGCGATCCTGCTGCCGGCGGTTCAGCAGGCCGCCACCGTGGCGGACATTCGCGCGCTGTTCCGGAAGCACCGGAAGCTGCTGCTCCTGACTGCCCCGCTCTTCTTCATCGGTGCGTGGATCGCCGGGTGGATTCTTCCCCTCGTCGACCGCGGCAAGTACCCCGAGGCTGTTCTGACGCTCCGGATCCTGGCCGCCTCCGCGTTCGTCTCTCTCGCGTTCAGCCCCCACTCAACCATCGTCATGCGGTTCGAGGACTTCCGGTTCCAGGCCGGCGTCGCGCTCGCGGCCCTGTTCGGCGCTCTGGGGCTTCAACTCCTGCTGGTCCCGCGCTTCGGTGCGGCCGGCGCGGCCATCGGCGTTCTTCTCTCCTACGCGCTGCTCAATGGGGCCAACTACGCGCGCGCCGCATGGCTCCTGGCGCGGCGACCGTTGTCCGACTTGATCCGCGAAGGGGCGGAGACCTGAGTCCGGAGCGCTGCGCGGGGCCCGGCCCGGTCGTAGTGACGACTACGGGCCCGACAACGCCGGCTGGATCGACCACTCAAGGGAGCGCGAACGAACCAGTCGAAGAGCGGGCGCGGGCACGAGTTGGCCGTACCCCGGGGAGTACCAACCGGAGGACTCCGCGGCCTCCCCGAGGTGCACGGTGACGCGGGCGACTTCCACGCCCGATCGTGCCAGCGACCAAGCGTGCTGGTCCACGCGGCCGAGGGTGAGGGCCGGATGGAACTGGAGGAAGACCGAGACCTCTCTTCCCTCGCTGTCCGCGTCTGCGATCCGGAGTCGGTCTCTGTCGACCTCGATGCGGCGGCGGCAGACTCCGCCGTAGCCGACATGCTCGCCCACGAAGATCTGCCTGCCGACTTCGACGGCCCTGGCGTGGGTCCGTTCGGGCAGCCAGAAGATCGACTCGACCTCGGCGGACATCGGATTCTGCTCGCTTCCCTCGATGACGGGACCGTTGTGCGCCAGGCTCGATCGCAGTCGGTTCCTCCAGAACGGCAGGGGGGTGTAGACGAAGGTGCCCGGGTCCACCAGGATGTCGACCCCGTCGTACGCCAGCTCGAACGACAGCTGGTCGTTGTGCATGTGGCCGTTGGCTCCGACACTCGACCACGAGCCGCACCGAATGACGAGATAGAGGCGCTCCGAGCGGAAGCAGTAGAAGCCTCCCTCGTCGAACCGGCTGACCAGAGGACCGTCTTCCGGCACGACTCCCTCGGCGCTCGATGGCGGACTCGCGCCGGCGCTCTGTCCGAGCCGGTTGTTCGTGGCACCCGACAGAAGGGTCCACTCGATGCGACCGGACGGATGATCGTCGTTCATCCCGTTGACTGCGGCCAAGGCGGCGCACACCCCGGAAGAGTCGAGCATGTCCTCCAAGGGCGTCCAGCGCGGCGCCGTCGCCGCCGTCGCCGGGTCGGCCTCCGGTACGAGGACGGCGACCGGGCAGGGGCGCGGCACCTGCAGCCGAAACAGCCTGGCGTTGTCACCGTCTCCGAACTGCGGCAGGGAGCCGTCGTTCTTGGCGATCGTGTCGAGGAATCGTCGGGCCCGCGCGCACACCGCACTGAGGCCGTGGTGCTCGAGCGCCTCGAGCGCGGCTCTCCGCGCCTGGGCGAGACTCGCGTCACGCCGGCGCGGGTGGCGTGGATCGGAACTCCGGATGTCTCGCCCCACCTCCTGGCGCCGTTCGTCGGAGAGCCGTTCGATGAGGCCGTGGCCGTAGGCGAGGGCCTGGGCGCAGAGCGCGTGATAGGAAGGAGATCGCTCGACGTGTGTTCCGTCGCCGAGGAACTGGCTGTCCGCTTCCAGCGCCAGCTCGGCAACGGCTCGAGCCATCCAGCGCCGCGTTTCCGGCGACGAGGGCAGATAGGCCGCAGCGAACAGCAGGCCGACCAGGTCGAGCAGGTAGTGGTTGCCGCGCTTGCCGTGGTTCCACTCCAGGTGATCGAAGACGAACTGCCCGTGGTCCGCGGTCGCGAGCAGCAGTTCTGACTCGAACGCGTTATCGAACCGAGCACTAGAAGCGCGCAGGAGGTCGTAGGCGAGCAGCCAGTTCGCGACCCGGATGGCGACGTCCATGGGGCATCGCCAGTTGACTCCGAAGCGGGGAGGGTTCGCGGCGATGAAGTCGAGCACCTGGTTCCGGTACTCCCGGGAGTAGATCTCCGGCGGCCGGAAACCGCTCTCGCCCGCCCCTGCCAGCGCGTACGACCAGCACAGGACGGGTAGGAACTGCATCCGCGACAACCCCCAGGGGACGATGACATCGACCCCGGGCACGTGCCCGATCGGCACGTATCCGCACCATGTCTGCTCCGACCAGCGGTAGCCCGACTTGAAATCGCGCTGCCAGTCGATCGGCCGGTACCCGTCATCTATCAGACATCGAATCCGCTGCGCTCGCGGTCGGTTTCGTCGAGTCTGCAGGCGCGTGAGCAGCTCGATGTCCGTCCCGTCCGGAGTGCCGCTCTCGCCTCGATACAGGTGGCCGCCCATGCCTGAGCACGTCATCCCGTAGACCACCTCGGTCGGCTGCGAACCGAGGATCTCGAAGCGGTGTGCAAGGGCCTCCTCGGCGAGTTGCCGGAAGCTGCCCGCAAATTCCCTGAGGAGTGCGACCGGGGGGGCTGAGAAGTGGGCGCTCAGCCGCTCACGCGGCATGCCGGGGTGCTCGCCGTAAGTCGATCGACTGCGGTCGCGGGTCGACTGCATCGCCTGCGATACATCCCGCCGCAGCTTCTCGTCGAGCTTCGCCAGGATCGCCGACGGCGGCATCGCAGCCGCCCGGCGGAGCTTGTCGAGGTGCCGCTTCACGAGGACCGCTTCTCCTCTCCGCTGCCGCGCCCCCCGGCCGCCGGCCCGGATCTTAGCCAGCGGACGCCTCGGGCGAAACCGGCGCAAGGGCCGGCCGCTGCCCGAGCGTCGACAGCCAGAGTAGACTGGCGTTCAGGCCGCCGAAAGGACGGGCTGAAATGGATCAGCATGCCCCCCAGCCCCCGGCCCCGCGGTGGCTGACTCAGATCGGCCCCCTGCCGCCTCCATTTGGCGGCATCTCGATCCACCTCCTGCGGCTCGTGTCGCGCCTGCGTGCGCGCGGGTGGGGCATTACCGTGCTTTCTGCGGCCCGTACCCCGCCTCACTCCACTTTCAACTCGCTCTTCTTGGGTAACTCCGCGTGGCGGCACTTTGCCTGGACTTGGCGTCACGCCCGCGGGGTGGTTCACCTCCACGACCGGCTGAGCCCCTTGACGCTGACCGCAACGCTGGCCGCTCGCGCTCGAAGACTCCCCCTGGTGCTCACGCTCCACGGCGAGCCCTTCAGCACTCTGACCCGGCGACGGGGGCTCGATCCGTTCCATCGCCTCGCGATCCGGCGCGCCGATCACATCGTCGCCGTCAACAGCCACGTCCGCGAGGCCGTTGCGCATCTCGTGCCGGCCGATCGCCTGAGCGTGATACCCGCCTACCTCGCCCCGGACCCCGGCGAGGCCGCGCTCGCCTCCCCGCGGCTGCAGGCCTGGCTCGATCGCGAGCCCGAACTGCCGCTCCTGGTCGCACTGGTCTACCGGGCACTGCCGCCGCTGCTCGCGCAGGCTGACGTGTACGGACTCGACCTCCTGACCGCGGTGTGCGAGCGGCTGCGCGCCGGGGGGACGCCGTTCCGGTTCGCCCTCCTGCTGGCCCAGACGCCACGGGGACCGGACGAACGGCACTACTTCGACTCGCACGAGGCCCGGCTACGGGCGGCGCTGGGTTCCCGCCTCGGACTGTTCGTTGACGAGTACGCACCGCCCGCGATCGCACGCGCCGCCGTGTTCCTGCGCCCCACACGAACGGACGGGGACGCCGTGTCGGTCCGCGAGGCGCTCGCGCTTGGCGTGCCCGTCGTCGCCTCGGACGCGGCTCCGCGACCGGCCGGCGTCGTGCTGCACCGCGCGGGTGACGTGGAGTCGCTGCTGGAGCTCACGTCCTCGGTGCTTGCCGGCGGTTCCCGTCAGCGTGTCGACGAGGCAGGCGAAGAACCCGGCCTGGCACGGCTGGAGGCCGTATACCGGTCTCTCGGCTCCCGCTAGCTGCCCGGCGCTCCGGAGCCGTGGGCTGGGGCGACGCCCGTGCGATAGCGCAGCACGCGACAGGGGTTCCCGACCGCGATCGCCATGGGTGGGATGTCCTTCGTGACCAGGCTGGCCGCCCCGACCACGGCGCCTCGTCCGATCCGGACACCCTTGAGGATCGTCACCCGCGAGCCGATCCACGCATCGTCTTCGATCACGATCGGGGGCGGATTGGGCGGGGGCGGAGCGAATCGAAGCGGGACCTCGGAGTTCGACAGGTCGTGGTCGCCACCGATCAGCATGACCTGGGGTCCAAACATGACGCGGTCGCCGATGACGACAGCCGTAGGCGAGGTCATGAACGTCCCCGGCCCCAGATAGACGTCGTCACCAATCGACACCTGCGAAGGATTGAGGATCGTCGAGCCGAGACCGAGGCGGAAGTTCCGCCCCACCTTGCCGAGGCGCATCCGGTAGTACAGCACGAGCGCGCCGCGCATGATCGTGCCGATCAGCATCTCACGGACTCCCGACCACGAGGCGTGTGACCGGCCTCAGGCCCATCAGGGTACATGCTGCGACGAGCAGCAGGGGGTTCGGCGCCGCCGACCGCGCCTGACTCGACGCACCGGGCTGCACCGGGAGGCCCCGCACGAAATCCGTGAGCAGCGCGGCCTTGTGGTCCCAGGTCAGCCCAGCTGCTTCGGGGGCCAGGCGCCCCGGGGTGTAGTCCCAGCGATGGACGAGTCCGGCGAGGCGCTCCAGCGCCGCTTCCAGCTCGGGAGCGTCACCCCACGCGAAGACGGCGTTGGAGCGCAGCTCAGGCAGGTGGCACATCGGGTCGGACTCGGTCTCGACCACGATCATCTGGGGTCGGTTCCGCCCGAGCGCCCGCCAGACTTTGGCCGGGATCTGCTGACCGCCGTAGTTGCCAAGGACCAATGCCGCGTGAGAGCCGGCCTCCAGTTCCGCCAGCTCGTCCTGGTCCGAGTACGGCCGGTACTCGTCCGCATGCTCTCGCACCGAGGCTCGCGTGGCGGGATCGTCGATCGGGCCGCACCAGATCAGGCGGGCCGCGCGGCCGGTGCGCTGTCGCCAGGCCGCAAAGGCCTCCAGGAACGGCACGGGAGAAAGGCGGGGCCCATAGATTGCGCCGGCGTGCAGGATCGTCAGCGGAGTCCCGGGCGGCGGCGGCGGAAGGGAGACCGGCTCGACCCCCGCCGGAAGCACGAGAATCCGGCTCTCCTCGAGCTGGAAGTGGCGCATGAAGAGCTCGCGGGTCGGCTCGGTCGTCACGATCGCCCCATCGCAAGCCTGGACGATCCGACGCTCCACGCGCCACTCGGGTGTGCGTCGCCAGTTTCCGCGCGTGTTAGCCAGCGACCATGGATCGCCATAATCGACGAGCCATCGCGGGGGCATGGCGCCGAGAGCGAGTCCGGGCAGCAAGTCGCTCCACGGAAAAGCAGATGAGATCACCAGGTCGAACCGATCGGCGTGCCGAGCCAGCCAGTTCGCCGCGCTCAGGCCGAAGCCGGCCCACCGGTCGGGCCAGGCGAACTCGGCCAACGCACCGCGGAGCCGTGACGACCCGCCCTTCCGGTACTTGAAGTGCGCCGGCCATCCCGCCGCGAGCCGGATGACCTCGACACCTGCGGCTTCGAGGGCACCCTCCGACGCCGGGTCCGTCGGCGTGAACCCAACGGGGAGCTGCGCGGCCACGACGGTCACCGCGTGCCCCGCTCGCGCGAGCGCCCGGCCGAGATGGAGCGTCCTCTCCGACCGCGATCCCGAGGCGGGCGGCGCGATCGCGTTGAGGATGCAGATGCGCATCGTTCCGGCCTTCTCTACGAAACGGCTGTCCCGTCCTTCCCGGGACGGGCAGGCAGCGCGAGGATGGCGCCGGCGATGATCAGCGAGTACCAACGGGAGCCGACCATGTACACGAATCCGTTGAACATCTCCGTGCTCATGTAGTAAGCGGCGATGTAGCACCACCAGATCGCCGCCAACCCTGCTACTTCGCCGGAAAGATCCGCCTTGGCCCGCAACTCCCGCAGGAGCGCGAGCCCCAAGGCCACGTAGATCGCGAGGCCGATCAGACCCGTGTCGTAGAGGATGTCCAGGACGGAGTTGTGGCCGTCCACGGTGATGCGGATCACGCGGGCGAGGTCGGTCGGAACCGCCAGCATCCCATGCCCGAAGACCCACTCGAATGCCGACGCGCGGGACTGCAGGCGGACGAGGCTCGACCAGATCAGGCCACGACCGCTGCCCGATTCGGACTGGAGCGCCACGGAGCCGCCCTGTCCGGGGAGGTCGGAGACCCTCGACAGCATCGTTTCGGTCGAAACGAACTGGAAGCTGGCGCCAATCGCGCCGAGGACGAGTGCCGCGACGACGAGTCGCCGCGTCACGGAGAGTTCCCGCAAGCTCCCGCGCGACGAAAGTAGAAAGAAGGCGAGAAAGAACACAGTTCCGGCGATGGCCGTTCGAGTGAATGTGACGACAATGCCGAGGGCTCCCGCCACCGCCGTGATCAGCGCCAGCAACCGACCATTTCGTGACAGGTGGAAAGACTGAAGCACGGCCACCGCAAGCGCCATCCCGAAGAACGCGACCGTACCGGTGGCAACTGCCCCCCCAAACCCTCCGGCGCCACGGAACTCCCCGATGGCCACCAACTCGTTCGCCCGACCGCGAAGGACCTCGACCAGGGCCACACCACTGGCTGCGATCGTCGTCAGAGCGCTTCCCAGCCAGAGCAGCCAGAAGTCACGACGCGTCCGCGTGAACGCGTATGCGTAGAAGAACGCCACGCTGCAGGCCGCCATCCGCGCAACCACCGCCGTGCCCTCGCCGGGGTTCGGGCTACGAAACAGGGCCTGCCCCGCCCACACGGCGAGCAGTGCGGCCAGCACGATGCTCGCGGTCGGTCGGGGCAGCCGTCCGTACCTGGCGATCTCGATCAGCAGGCGGAAAAGCAACAGGCTCGTGACGGCGAGTACGAACAGCTTGCTCGCGTTGATCTCGTACGAGCCGACCGCCAGGACCTGCTGTTCCAGCAGGAAGACCTGCATCGAGCCGTAGAGCCCCATGGTGAACGCGAGAAACCCGATCGGGGACGCGATCAGGACGACGAGGGTCCATGCCCCGACCACCACGGCAGCGAGCGCCAGCAGCACGCGATCGGGGGGAAAGAGCAGGAAGCTCGCAATGAGGCAGCCGAGGCTGGCACCGGCAACCGCGTACAGACCCCAGCCCCGCTGGTACCAGGGGTGCGGATTAGTCATCCGATCACGTTCCGAGAACAACGTCCGTGTTCCTCGCTGGCTCGCGGTTTGGGGCTCTCCGTTCGCCCGCGGGGCCGGGCGACGGCCCGTGGCGAAGGCAACGCCCGGCCGGGTAGATTGGATGAGCTAATACTATCCTAGAGCTGGAGTTTAATCTGAATGAAGCCTGTTCATGGTCGCCATGTCGCCGTGAGCCGCGACCCGGGACCCTATCCGGAACCGGGCATCGAGCCTGTGCAGCAGCCGGCCGACCGGACCCAGCAGGCTGATCACGGCATCGAACGAACATTGCTGCCCGTGCTCAGTCGAGCGTTCGCATCGTTGGCCCGGCGTGGTGGCAATGGCGGGGCGACTTCGGACGTGCTACACGATTCGAGGGCAGCGGCGCTCGTCTCCCCCGGCGACCTCGTCGTCCTCAAGCCCAACCTGATCTGCCAGGGGAACTGGGACCACCCCGATCGCTGGGAAGAGGTCGTCACCCACCCCGCCGTGATCCGGGCCGTCCTGGACGAGGTCCTGAAAGCCCTCGACGGCAAGGGCCGGGTGGTGATCTGCGACGGCCCCCAGACCGACTCCGACTTCGACCTGCTGCTGGCCCGCACCGGCCTGGGCGACCTGATCGCCCGGTACCGGGCGGAGGGCCACCCCGTGGAACTGCTCGACCTCCGCCGCGAGCGCTGGATCGCCGAGGGGGGTGTCACGAAGCAGAAGCTCCCCCTCCCCGGCGACCCCAACGGCTACGTCCGCGTCGACCTGGCCGACCGCAGCGCCTTCGCCACCTACACCGGGAGCGGCCGGTTCTACGGCGCCGACTACGACATGGAGGAGACGCGCCGCTTCCACTCCGAGGGCCGCCACGAGTACGTCGTCTGCGCCACGCCGATGATGGCCGACCTCTTCATCAACATCCCCAAGATGAAGACGCACAAGAAGACCGGGGTCACCCTCGCGCTGAAGAACCTGGTCGGGATCAACGGCTACCGGAACTGCCTGCCCCACCACACCGTCGGCTCGCC
>JALOKP010000077.1 GCA_025456425.1 Acidobacteriota bacterium
GTTCAGCGCGGCCAGCGCCTGGGCCTCGCGCTGGAAGCGCGCCAGCCGGTCGCCGTCCGCCGCCATCAGCTCCGGCAGGATCTTCAGCGCGACCTCGCGTTGCAGTCGCGCGTCGCGCGCGCGCCAGACCTCACCCATCCCGCCCGCGCCGATCGGGGCGACGATCTCGTAGGGGCCGAGGCGGGTACCGGGACCGAGGGGCGGCATCGGGGCCCACGATAGTCGATTCGCGGAGCGCGCGGGAACGCGCGCGGGAAGGCGGCGCTTACGCCGCAGTTACTCCCGCCGCTCCCGGCGAGGCTGGATCACACAGCGCGGGCGCCTCTCACGGGCACGCATTGGGCGAAGCGTCGATCTCCGCGTCGCGCGACCCCACCTGCCCGCCCCCCGGCGCGTCGTAGGTCAAGGGGCCTGTCCCGCGCTCCGCCCGCACCAGGTACCAGAACCCCGCTCCCGGCGCCGGCGCCGCGCCGTGCGGCCACGTCGTCGCCGTCGTGTCGTTGACGACGCAACTGTCGACCGCGGCCGTGAAGTCGCCCCCGGTGTCCCGCAGGATCGTCAGGCTGCCGCGGACCACGTCCTAGCCGATCGCCTCGTACGCGGCCGTCCAGGCCAGGTCCGTCGCGGCCCGGCAGGCGTTCCGGATGATCTCCAGGATCCCGGCCGCGAGGTCCTCGTCCGGAAGCTGCGAGGAGAAGACTTCGCTGCCGGTCCCGGCGGCCGGGGACTGCGCCAGCGCGCGCACCGCGGCCGACGTGCCCGTGCCGGTGATCGGCGACACGACCACGTGGCTGGCCATCGAGGTCTGGATCGCGTGCGTGATCGAGTCGCGGTCGACACCCGGATCCAGGACCGGATCGCCGCACCACGGCCCCTCGTCGCTGCTCGGAATGACCAGCCGCACCGACTCCGTCGGCCACGGCTTGTTCCCGGCGACGACCGAGGTGGCCCGCCCCCAGTCCTCCGAGCCGACTTCGACCCCGCCCGGGCAGGCCCCCAGCGTCACGTTGTTCGGCGGCGGGTCGCCGGGAACTGCCGTGCCGTAGCGGTTCGCCACGCTGTCGGTCAGGCACGAGAACTGACCCGTCCCCGGCTGCATGATCCCCAGCAGCTCCGACTCGATGTCCACGAGCTGCTCGGCCAGCTCGCCCGCCACCGCGCTGATGCTGGCGCAGAGGGCGGCCCCCTCGTCGGTCATCGAGGTCGAGGTGTCCATTACGAACACGACCTTCACCGGCGGACAGAGCGGGCACTCGTCCGGCCGGTCGTCGGAGTTGCAGTCCCCGCTGGTTCCGGCGTCGATGTCGCAGGCGTCCAGCACGCCGTTCCGGTTGCAGTCGCTTCCCGCGCCGGACGCCATGTCGCAGGTGTCGAGCAGCTGGTCGCCGTCGCAATCGGCGGCGGCTCGCAGCTGTCGAGCGCGCCGCTCTCGTTGCAGTCGCGGTCGACCAGGTGGATCGCGCCGATCGCGTCGAGGTCGAAGCCGGAGTTCGAGCGCGAGCCTCGGAGTCCGGAGAATCCGACGCCAAAGTTCTCGTGAAGCGGCCGGCCGCGCCGTTGGCCGCGACGTCGCAGCTGTCCGGAACGGCGTGGCCAGGGTGGAGAGCGCGGAGGTGGAACCGAGGACCAGGAGCGCGAGGAGCAGGCGACAGGAGACGGGCGCACTCATGTCGGTGCCCCCTTGAACGGTGCACGCGAGACGCTGACGGAGAGAGGCTACACTTGCCGCCGCGTGCGAGGGGGTCCTGCCGGGCGGTCAGCCGTACCTGCGGGCTGCGCGGCGAGCGGAGGATCACTCCGGGTTGGAGCGAGCCTTGCGGGACCGCGCCGGATCAACTCGAGCGCGACGCGTCAGCGGATCGGCCGCTCCTGCCCGGCCTCGAAGACCAGCCCCATCCCGGCCTCGCCAACCCGTGTCAGGGAGCGCAGGTGCTCTGAGAGGGCGGGATCGGTGCCCCCGTGGAATCGGCTCCGCTGGGGCCCTCGGTGCCGGAAGCGTAGGCCGTGACGAGGTAGTAGCGATTCCCCGCCGACGGAGTGACCGTCGCCGTGAGCGATCCGTCGCCGAGGTCCGTGACGGCGGCGGCGCACTGGTTTCCCGGAGCCGCACCGTGGCTATACCACGAGCCGAGGGTCCCCTCGTAGACGTTGTAGCCCTCCGCGCCGCCGACGGCCTGGAAGGTCAGCATGAGCTCGGTCGCGAGCGCCGGGCCCTTCGGGGCGAGCCGCGAGAGCCGGAGCGGGTGGTCCGCCGCGTGCGGAGAGACCTCGGAGGTCGCGCAGAACTGGATCGTCACCGCGTGCGGTGCCGAGGAACTGGCGCAGCCCTGGCCGTCGGTGGCGACGACCGTGTAGTTCCCGGAGGTCTGTACAGCGAGCGCAGGCCCGGCGGCCCCGGCGATGGCGACGCCGTTCCGCAGCCAGGTGTAGGCCACGTATGGGCCCGACACGGCGAGCGGGACGGTGCTCTGCGGGCAGGCATTCGTATCGCTGCCCGTCACGACGGGAGAAGGCGTCACCGCTACGGGGTGGACAGCGGAGGTCGCGAGACAGCCCAGGGCCGAGGTGACCTGCACCGAGTAGTCGCCGTCGGCGGTGGCCTGGAAGGCCCGATCCACCGCGCCCGGGATCGGCTGTCCTCCCGCGAGCCACTGGTAGGACGAGAAGGGGCCGGTCGACAGGTTGACGACCCCGCAGCCCTGGTCCGCGCCGGAAACCTCGGGCGCCTGATCGTCGATCACGAGCGCGTGCCCCGAGGAGATCGACGCGCAGCCGTTGACGGCGGTGGCTTCGACCGTGTACCAGCCGCTTGCGGTCGCGTCGTAGGTCGCCTCCGTGGCGCCGGCTATCGCGTGTCCGCTTTCGCTCCACTGGTAGGAGGCGAAGGGGCCACCGAGGGCGGTGAGCAGCACCCCCGTCCCGGAGCAGGAGAGCGCGGGACCGACGATCTCGGGAACGCCGGGAGCGGACGAGACCGTCACCGTGACCGCCACAGACTCCCCGGAGCAGCCCTGATCGTCCGTCACGCGCACCGAGTAGTCGCCGGACCCGGTCACCGCGTGGGTCGGGAGCGTGGCGCCCGCGATGTCCGCGCCGTCCTTCCGCCACTGGTAGGACGCGTAGGTCTCGGTGTTCAGCTCGGCGCCCGGTGGGGCGCACGCCGCGCCGCCGCCCGAGACCGTCGGGATGGGACCGGAGGCGCAGGCGGTGAAGCGGATCCGCACGTCGTCGATCTGCCACCACCAGTGGTTCACGGGCCCCGCAGGCTCGTCCGTCTGGAGGCGGAAGCGGATTCGGAGATCGGTCTGCCCCGCGTACGCCGACAGGTCGACGGATCGGTGGAGCGGGCCGCGGAGCGGATCGCCGGCCAGCGTGTCCAGCGTCGTCCACGCACCGCCGTCGACGGCGATCTGTACGGTGGCGGTGTCGGGGCTGCCCGTCGCCGCGTAGAAGTCGTGCCGGAACGCAAGCTCGGCCCAGTCCGCCGTCGGGGGCAGGCCGAACACGGGCGACACCAGGCTCGTGTCGACCCCCGCGCCGCACGGCGTCCCGTCCGCCAGCGCGCCGTCCCCCTCGCCACCCGTGTAGTTGGAGAGCGTCGCGAGATCGGTGTCGACCCAGGCCCCGCAGCCGCCGGTGATCGTCCAGCCGGGTGGGGGCCACAGCGAGAAGCTCTCCGAGAGCACCTCCGTCTGGGCCTGCACCGGGCCGGGGAGGACGAGGCCGAGCCACGCGGCCGCGAGGAGCAGCCCGAGCCTCGCGAAGACGGGCTCGATCCGGGTGCGCCGGGTCCGCTGCGTCCTGGTCATGGGCAGGTCTCCACGGCGCCGAGATCCGGTGCTGGACCGCAGAACGGCAGGCCCACCGCGACGCCCGCGTCGAGGCAGGGGCTCCCCGGGCCGAGCCGGTAGTACGTGGCCAGGGACGGATCGGTCGTCTGCACGAAGCCCGGGGCCGCGCTGAGGCTGTTCGCACCCGCCGCCACCGTGCCGTGGAACACGTAGTCGGACTGGTTGTTGTACACGTCGTCGTAGTTCGAGCTGACGCGGTTCGCGGAGGCCTGGCTGTTGGTGGCCCACCCGATGCCATTGTTGGTGATGACGTTGTTCCGCGAGGTCACGGCGGCCGTGGGGTTCTCGGCGTAGACGCCCAGGTAGTCGTTGGAGTCCAGGGTGTTGCTGTAGAGGGTGAACCCGCCGGCCGGATTGACGACGCTCACGCCGATGTAGTTTCCCGCGGCGACGTTTCGCCGGATGACGAGACCGCTGGAGCCGTAGGCGTAGATCGCTTCGGCGCGCCGGTGGCGCCGGGACCGGTTTCCATCGATCAGGGTGTTGGTGCCGAACCAGTCGGTGATGCCCCAGAAGGTCCCGTTGTTCTCGCCGTCCGTTCGGTTGCTCCGGACCTCCGAGGAGATGTTCGTGTCGAGGATCACGCCGTACCCGCCGGCCGGCGTCGCGATCACGTTGTTCGAGAAGACGGTCGCCGTGACGCCGGGGTCGCTGGCCAGGCCGATCTGGCTGTTCTGGATCTCGAAGCCGTCCACCTGGACGTGGTTGGCCAGGTTGCCCGGCGCGCCTCCGACCTCGAAGCCGAAGTCGCTCGCCGGATTGGCGCCGCGCACGAGCGGCGGCTGGCCGCTGTCCGGTATCCCCTGCACGAGCGTCTTGCAGGTGGCGATGCCGGACCGGGCCGAGCCGGTCACGAGGTTGTTGGCCGCGTAGGGCGTCCCCGTCCGGCTGTTGCCGACCTCGACGTAGACCGCGCCCTGGGCGCCCAGCGCGGTGAGACCGCGCGCGATCGTCGCGAAGGGCCGCGCCACGTCGCCCGGGTTCGTGTCCGCGCCTCGCGAGTTGCTCACCGTGAAGCCGAGGGTCTTGACCCACTGCAGCTGGTCGATCCGGAGGCGCTGCCACGCCGACGACGAGGTCACGTAGCGCAGGCGCATCTGGCCGGCGCCGTTCAGGTAGTTGGGATAGCTGGCGCCGAAGGCGCGCGTCAGCTGCGTGTTCGCAGGTCCGGGGTTGACCGGCGTCCCGTTCTCCCACGTCGCCGAGGAGAAGTTGTAGACGTCCAGGCGCACGCTCTCGGCGCTCGTCCCCAGGCCGTTGTTGATGTTCACGGAGGTCGAGAGGTCGAGCTGCCGGATCGAGCCCGCGGTGAGCGACGGTGAAAGGAACTCGACGTTGATCGGGTTGATCACCTGGACCACGCCCTGGTTCACCGACAGGACCGAACCCTGCCCCGAGGTGGACCGCGTCAGGCCGTTCAGGCTCATCGTGAACGGGTAGAGGCCGGTCAGGCTGGCGGAGGTCCCGGAGGGCGGGGTCGAGGTGAAGAGAAACGAATTGGCGGGCGTGCTGGTGTTCCGGACGATGAACTGCCCCGCCCGCGTCGTGGCCTGGATCTGCCAGTTCGAGCCCGAGGCCGTCACCGTCGGGGTGTTCCACCAAGTCGTGTTGACGGTGGTGGTCGGCCGGGACCAGGTGTTGGGGATCAGGATCGTGAGCTGCAGCCCGTCGCGGACGTCGTCCTGGCTGTAGGAGTTGTTGTCGTCGGTCTGCCGGACGCGCACGCTGAAGGTGGACGCCGTGCCCGCCGGGACGGCGGGCCAGTAGGAGCGGGCGTCCAGCGTCGCGCTCCCCGTCAGATCGAAGCCGACCATCGCCGTGGCAGCCCACGTCGTCACGTTGACCAGGACGTGGGGCCGACCGCTCGTCGCGACGCTGTAGGGCCCGCCCGCGCTGGTGGTGACCGTCATCGTGAGGTCCGCGGTGGTCTGGTTGTTGAAGGCCCCCTTCGGCGGACGGATCAGGGCCAGGAACTCCTGCGCCGCATGCGGGGGCACGACGATTCCGGTGGTGCCGTTGCGCCATCTCAGGTTCGTGCCGCTCTGGACGGTCCAGGCCCCGACGCCGGGGGCGCTCGAGGAAATGAAGGACGCGAATACGGAACGCGAGGCCGGGTTGGGCGCGGCCGTGATGTCGACCTGGGTCACCGTGATCGGGTTGTTGGTGGGATTGAGGAAGACGCCGCCGTGGTAGAGCGGGCCGACCTCGGGGATGCCGGCGTCCTGGCCGGTCTCGCACCACGTGCTGTACAGGATGCGAACGCTCGGGGCGGTGGCGGTCTCCGTGAGATTCGTGGACTCGTAGTAGTTCCCGTCCAGGGCGTTCACATTGCTGAGGGGCGACCCGACGACGGCGAAGCCGGACTGGTAGGAGAGAGTGGAGGTCCCCCCCCCGATCGTCTGCTGGCGGCACTGCGCGTACGCCCGCGCCGGGACCAGCACGGTCGCGACCGTCGCCAGCAATCCGAGAAGCACCCTGGTGCAACGCATCTGTCCGTCTCCCGGTCGAGAGGGCCTGGACCGCGTGGCCCGTCCCTCAGCTGGGGCTGCTCCCCGCGGTGGCCGCTCCAGCGGCTGGCTTGGCCGTGACCTCGATCGTCGAAACGTACTCCCCGGCGACGAGCAGGTCGCGCAGCTGGAACTGCAGCTCGAACTCCAGGACCAGGCCTGCGCTGCCGCTCGCGGGGCCCGCCCCGACCTGGATCGGCTGTCCCGGCACGAGCGTTCTCGCCGCGCCGTCCCGGGTCGTGAGCCGGATCGCGTCGTTCCGCACCACGGCCTGCGAACCCTGGTCCGTCAGCGGCTCCTTGAGCGTCACTTCCGCCACCCACGGGACGTTGCTGAGGACCTTGTAGGTCCTTCGCTCGAAGGCGTAATGCGAAGTCCGCGAGGGGTCGACCTCGGCGCGAAGCTCGTAGGCGCGCGGATCGGCCTCCAGGATCGCGGTCGGAGCCACCGAATACGACACGCGCACGGGAACCGCCACGCGCTGGTCGTTGACGGTGAGGAAGAGCCTGTCCGAGTGCGCGCCGGGCGGATCGTCCAGCGTCGGGACGACCTTCACCTCGAAGCGGAAGTCGACGCCCATCGGATCGGTCGCGCCGCCGGACGCGAGGAGAACTGCAACGCCGGGAACGAGCGGCGTCCACTGCCCGGCGAGCGTCTTCACGAAGAGATCGGGCGACTGGACGCGGCGCAGATCGGCCTGCGCGGCCCCGGCAGCGTCCCGTGCCAGGCCGACTCTCCACGGCCCCGTCGCCCTGAGCCTCCCGGACAGGGGGCTCGCAAACTGCTCGGACCGCTCCGGATGCACGACCCCCAGGTCGAGCGTGGCGGTCACCCCCATCAGCGAAGGCTCGCTCTCCTGGGAGAGCGCCTGCCCCGCGAACAGGAGGCTGAAGACCGCCGAGCGGAGCAGGGTCCGCGCGGTCATCTCTGCGGCGACCCGTCCGGCGGTGCCGGTTTCGCGGGCGGCGTCGGTGCCGGTGGTGCGAGGCCGCCGGGTGCATTCGGCGTCACTCCGGCCGGCGGATCGCTCCGCGGGCTCGCCGGAACGGCCGGCAGGCCAGCCAGCGCGAGGGAAGCGGTCAACCCCTCGGCGGGGCCGGGCCCGTAACGCAGGTAGGCGTGGGCCGACAGTCCGTCCAGGCTGCCGCTCCAGGGCACCTTCGCCTTCACCCGGAGCCGGCTTCCCGGGAGGCTGGTCACGGGGCTGACGTCCCCGGAGGCGACCTCCACCGCGTCCCCGGTGTTGCCCGCCTGCTGCTCCAGCGCGAAGGCGCCGGTGAGTATCACGGCCGCGTTCCCGCTGTTCTCGACCAGCACGGAGGCCTCCACGGCTCCCTCGAGGACCGACACCTCGACCGGACCCGCGAGGGACACGACCCTGTTCTCGGTACCGGCCACGCTGACGACGACGGGGACCGCCACGCTCGGGACGATGGCCACGGCCATCCCCCGCTCCGGGCCCCTCGGGGGCGGCAGCGCCTGCAACTCGACGACCGCCCAGTAGGTCCCCGTGGCGTCCGGCGGGATCCTCGCGGTCACGCGCAGTTCGACGCGGCCCCGCTCGGGCGTGGTGAACTCGGTCTTGTCGATCGTGAGCCAGGGGCTGCAGCTGCGCAGGTTGTCCCCCGGTACGGGCGGCCGTGCCCGGCCGTCCTCGTCCTTGACGAAGTCGGCGAGCGCGACCCGGATCGAGTTCTGCTCCTCTCGCGGCGACGCCACGAGAATGACGTCGCTGACCGTGGCGCCGGGCTGGCCCACGAGTCCGAGCTGAACGGGGGTCGCGACGACGCCCCTGGCCTGGGACTCGGGTGACCAAAGGCAGCAGAGCACGCCGGCCGCCACGATGACTGCACGCATCCCAGCTTCCTCCTGCGGGAACGCCCGCGGGGATGCTCCCCCGCGGGCGCCCGCCTGAATGCTAGCTCTTCTGGATTCTGAAGTGAACGAGCGTGTCGTAGGTACCCGCGGTCCAGGTCACGGTCGCCGCATTCAGCACATCGAGGTCGATGTACTGGTCCACGCGCGTCCAGCCGAACGTGGCACCCAGGGTGCCGACTCCGATGGAAGTCGGGCTCGTCGTGAGGTGCGTGAGCGCCGCATTGCCGGCACCCGGCGTGTTGTTGGCCGTGCTCCGCCGGGTCCGCAGATCCGTCGTCACAGGGCCGGGCGTGCCGCCGGTCCACGTGGCATCCACGTAGGTCAGCAGGTCCAGCGTGCCGGTCGTCTTGTTGCAGAACACCGACACCCAGACGTTCCCCGCCGTGGGGGTGGCCCCCGGCGCGCCCGTGGTCGTGTCGCTGGCCGTCGCGTCGTAGCGAGCGGAGCCCGCGCAGCCCGGCAGCGGCGGGAAGGTGTTCGCGGCGCAGGCGCTCCCGTCGGCGTGGGTACCGCCGGCGGAAACGTAGCTGGTCAGGTCGAACGTGACGTCCGTTTCGACGTCGATCCCGACCACGCCCGGGATCGTCAGGTACACCGTCGAGGTGCTCGTGGCGGTGCCTGTCGACGCGTTCATCCCGCCGCCGTGGACCTGGGCGAGCGCGGGCGTGGCGGCCACAGCGATGAACAGGAGCACGAATCCGAGTCTCTTCATTCCGAACCTCCTCCTACTGGTTGTATTCCCCCGTGTCTACTAGGAACCGCTCTCGGGCGGTCGCCTTTCGGATGGTGAATGTCAGCTGCACCTGGTCGCCCTTCCGGCAGGACGGCTCGATCGACACCGGACCCTCGACCGCGGTACCCGGCGGCAGGGTCGCGACGTCGAGCGCGACGGCGTAGGTCCCCACCGGCAGGAGGCCGAACTGGAAGGCCCCGTCCTTTCCGGAGACGACTCCCCGCTCCGGCCCGGCACCCGCGAGCGTCAGAGCCACGCCCGCGGTCGCCGTCGACTGGGCGGGAGCGCCCGGGAACTCCACGCGTCCCGAGATCCGGCACGCGGGCCGGAGCGGGTACGAGATCGCGCGGCGTTCGAGGCTCGAGACTGCGATCGTCCGGTTGGGGTCGGGAGCGACGAAGTCCAGGACGGGACCCTGGGGCACGAGGTCCACCTGGTACCGTCCTTCCCGCAACCGGGCCCGCGCCGCGCCGTCCTCGTCGGTGACGACGTAGCCGCCGTCGAGCTGGACGCGGACGTCGGCGATCCCGACCTCATCCGGCTGCATCCTGCCGTCGCCGTTCCGGTCTTCGAAGACGCGGATGTCCAGCAGCGCCTGGTCCAGGTCCTGGCGCCGGGTCTGCGCCAGGTTCATCGCCCGCGAGTCGCCCGGCGCCATCGGTCTGGGCTCGCGTCCCCAGCCGAAGAGCGTTCCCAGGTTGACCTGCGCGAACCAGCCGGCGTGCGAAGGCAGGCCCTCGAGGTCGAGCCTGTAGTACGACGCGCGGCAGGCGAGCTGTCCGCCGAAGACCGCGGCCGGCCCCGTCTGGAATCCCAGGCTGGCCCGGACCTGCCGGCTTTCGTACAGCGAGACGCCGGCCGGCGTGATGCCGTAGTCCAGGATGGCCGAGAGGGTGCCGCCCCCGCGCAGGCGGCTCCTGTACTCCAGCGCGCCCCCGTAGTTCTTGTCCGAACCCCCGGCACCGGCGCGCTCCCAGTCGTAGTACCGGAGCTGGGCGATCAAGTCGTCGGACTGGCTGAGGCTGTACTGCGCGTCCACGTAGACGCGATCCACGGTCGTGTCGAAGGCCGCTCCCATGAAGCTCTCGGTCCAGTCCCGGGAGTAGCTGATCGACGCGTCCCCCCGCATCGCGGTCGTCCCGACCGCAACGCTGGCGCTGTTCGTGCGGCTGTCGCTCGGATTCAGGGCACCCGGATCCGACTTGGAGGTCGACGTGGCGGCAAAGGCCGCGACGTTCAGCCAGTCGCTGTACTGGTACGAGACGCCCACGCTCTCCGAAGTGGACACGGTGCCGACGTCCGCGGGATCGAAGTAGTTGAAGGTCTTCCCCTGGCCCGCCGAGGCGGAGAGGCTCAGGGACCGGATCGGCCGGTAGTTGACGTTCAGGTTCGCGCTCTGACGAAGGCCCGCGAAGAAGTTGGCACCGAGGGGTGGCCGGAAGTCCGGGGTCGTGTACCGGAAGTAGCCGTCGATGTTGAGCCGCTCGGTATTGACGGCGGGCTGGATCGTGGCGGCCCACCCCGAGAGCTCGGTCCCGCTCTCCTCCCCCCGAGACGACTCCAGGAGCAGCTGGAGCATGTAGCGCTCGGCCTCCTGGAAGAGGAAGGAGCCGAAGTAGTTCTGCTGGGTCGGGCCCTCGACGGGCAGGCTGAGGATCCAGCCCGCGCCCGCGCCGAAGCGCTGCGTGGGCGAGACCCAGACGGCCTGCAGGCCCCGCACGTGATCTGGCGAGATGTCTGAGATCACGCTGCTCATGTCGGGGAGCCGGATGATGCCGGAGTACGCCGCTCTCCCGCCGAAGGCCTGGAGCGTGAAGCCCTTCGGCAGGAACACCGTGGCACCGCCGCCACGGATCGTGAGCGCGTTGGGAAGGATCGCCGTGGAGCCGGTCGCGTCGCCGAGCGTCGCCTGGAGGTCCCCCGCCGCGACGTCGACTGACGCCTCGCCGAGGCGAACGCCCGCCAGGGCGATGGCGCGGTAGGGAGCGCTGGTGAGCTCGTCTGGCGTGAAGTTCGAGACGAATCCCCGCAGCTCGCCGACGCCGGGAAGGCGCTGGGCGACTCCGAGCTGGAGCTGCGTAGTCGTGCTGGCGTCGTATCCCGTCTGGGACGTGAGGGCGCCCTGTGCGTAGACGTGGACCGCGCCGGAAGCCGGCTCCTCGCCGAACTCCCGTCCCTCCGCAAGGATCGAGCCCGGCCCGGCGGCCGCCGGCGCCGTGATCAGGATCCGGTTCCCCCGGGGCTCGATGGTCCAGCGACCCAGGCGTCGCGCCTCGAGGCGGAGCCTGGTGCCGCACTCGGTGTCCGATGCGTAGCGGCTCACGCGGGCAGCAGAGAAGACCCCCTTCTCCCAGGCGCTCTGCCGCGGGAGGTCGGGCGCCGGTACGGCCCCCGGGATCTCCACGGTGACGCTGAAGTAGGCGGCGTAGCCTCGGTCGTCGAGGCGCTCCGCCCGGGCGATTCGGGCCTGCAGCGGGGCGCTGGCGGTAACCAGAAGACCCCGGGAGTCGGCTCGGACGTCGTTGATCGTCACGGCGTCACACGTCGAGGACGCGGGCGCGCCTCGAGCTGGCCCGGCCGCCTGCCCCAGTGCAAGCCCGGGAAGAATGAGGAGTACTGAGCCCGCAAGCGTCCGCCTCATCGTCCTCGCGTAGGCCTCCCTCTCGGACCGCACACAGGTCGAACACCGGCCTGGGGGAGGCCTACCCTCGGAGTTTGAATATTGGTCATGGGCCCGGGGGAGTCCATTCGCGCCCGAGGCGGCCCCCCCGGATGCGCCCGCCGGTGTCAGGGGACTCGCGGATCCCGGCTCGAATCCGCTCAAGTCATTGTGAAAAAAGGACTTTCATGGGACGGGTCATCCGGGCGCGCGAGGCGTCCGGTCAGGGCGGCCGCCCTCGGCGTGTCGAAGCTCGCCCGCGCGCCGGAGAAGCTCCTCCTCCGCGGTCGACGCCGGCCCCAGAGGAACTCAACGTGGTGTTTTGTTCCGGTCAGACTCTCGCTTCGCTCGCGCGATCGCACGCCATCCGCGGCGTTCTGGCTCGAGCCGGGATGTCACTTGAGGCTAACTCGGACAGGTACCGCGTAACGGCTTAACTTCCTCGACGTGGAGGCGTCGATGTCCCGCCGGAGAATCCTGTCGCTCGCCGTGACGATCCCCTTCGCGATGATCCTGGTCGCACTCTCCGCAGCATCGCCTGCGGCCCGCCTAGCCCCCGGTGAGATGGAGGGGGTCGGGGAACAGGAAGCCGAGACCGCGGTGATCGTCACGGGCGCGGTCGATCCGCGGACGCCGCGCTTGAGCTCGCCGGCGATCGGCGCGGATGGTCGCGTGGTCGCCTACCTCGAGCATCCGGACGGCACCGGCCTGGCGGACCTCAAGGTCACGAGCTGGGACGGCACCGCGTGGAGCCTGCCGACCACGCTGCTCTCGCTGCCCGCAGGGCGCGCGGGTCGGCCCGTGATGAGCGCCGAGGGCGCGACCGTCGCCATCGCCGAGGAGCGCGGCGCCGGCCGTTACGCGATCTGGATCGTCGACCGGCAGGGCGAGGTCTGGGCGCCCGCCGAGGAACTGCGCGCGCGCGTGTCCGGGCCCGCGCTGAGTCTCGATCGGACCGGCCGCCTGCTGGCGCTGACCGAAGAGGTGTCGGGCCAGCCGCAGGTCGTCGTGCGGCGCCGCGAGGGGCTGGTTTGGAGCGAACGGGAACTGGTCTCGGACCCGCGGCAGGGTCCGGCGCAGCACCCGAGCCTCACGCCGGGCGGCACGGCGCTCGCGTTCGTGCAGCGCGATCGCGTGATGACCGCCCGGGCCGACGACGAGGGCTGGATCGTCTCGGAGTGGCGCGAGACGGCCGAGGCTGGGAGCCAGTTGGCTTGGCCGATCCTGGCTGCGGACGGAAGCACCGCCTTCTTCTGGCGTCTCGCGCTTCGCGACGGGAAACCGGTAAAGCAGCTCTTCGCCGCGTCACGCGACGGGTCCGCCTCCGCGCCGCGGAGGATCGGGGCGCCTTCCGCATCCGGAGAGCCCGGCGACGGGCCGGCGGCCGTCGACGCCGCCGGCACGACGGTCGTGCGTGCGCACGACGGCTCGCTCGCGATCGCCCGATTCGAGGCCGGCCGCTGGGTCTCCACCTCCTTGCCGGCGTCGCTCGGCGTCGTCGGCTCACCCGTGATGACGGCCGACGGGACGCGTGTCGTCTGGGCCGGACGGGACCCGCAGACCCCGACGGCTTCGGCCGTACTCGCGGCGTCCTCCAGCAAGAAGCCCGCGATCTCGCTGCCCGCACCCCGGCTCGACTTCGGGAGCACGAACCTGGATACCGCGGTCACGAGGTCGTTCTCGATCCGCAACACCGGGCGGGCGAAGCTCAAGGTCTCGCGGCTGGCATTCGACGGGGGGAGCGGCGGGCCCTTCGTGCTGGGCAAGGTGAAGCTCCCAGCCACGATCAAGCCCGGAAAGTCGCTCTCCGTGCCGGCCACCTTCACGCCGCGCGAGCTGGGGGAGTGGACGGCCCTGGTCTGGATCTCGTCCAACGACCCGGTCTCGCCGGTGGTGGGGCAGGTACTCGCGGGAACGGGATTCTGGCCGGCCCCCGAGCTCACGGCGATCTCCCCCTCCGAGGGCCCTGAGGGGACCTCGGCCACGCTCACCGGGTCCGGCTTCGGGACGGACGCCTCGCGGGTCACCGTGACCGTCTGGGGCGGGTACCACTACGACGCCGCGATCCGCTCGGTCAGCGGTTCGTCGATCGCCGTGACCATGCCGACCGGCTACTGCGCCTGGCGCGGATACCAGGACGCCAACGTCTGGGTGACCGTGCGGGGGATGCAGAGCAACGGGCGCTACTTCCGCCTGACGAATCTGCTGCCCTGCGAGCCCTCGATCGTGATGATGGAGCCCGACGCCGGAAGCGTCGGCGACGTGATCACGCTGCAGGCCTACGGCCTGCCGGCCGAACTCGACCGGATCCTGGTCAGCTTCAACGGCACGATCGTCCATCCCGACTCGATCCGGCCGGACTGGGACCCCGAGCTGGCGTACATCACCGTGCGCGTCCCGGTCGGGGCGACCAGCGGTCCCGTGCGCCTGAAGCGCACCGACGGCGTCGACCGCTGGAGCCAGCCCGCCGAGTTCACCGTCGTCGAGCCCGTCATCCTGGGCCTCACCGCCGGCGCCGAAGCGGCCGGGATCGTCGTGCCGGTCGTCTACTACGACATCGGCCTCCCCAGCGAGTCGGCCCGCGAGGTCGGCCCGGCGCCGTGGCGCCTGGGGGGCGCCGGCTTCTCCCGGATCCGGGCCAGTCTCGATCACCCGGCGGGAACCCTGAACCTGGAGGTGACGACCCCGAACGGCGTGGCCACGACCGAGCTGACGGCGATCGGCGACGACGCCGGAATCGTCAATCGCCCGCCCTGGGTGCTCTTCAAGGGGATGAAGCCGGGTGCCGCGTTCACCGTGCGGGCCTGGGGCTACGAGCTGCCCGGCGGGACGATCCGCTCCAGCGCGCCGCTCCCGCTGACCGTCGGCCGGGTGCTCTACCCGGGGACCGCCACCGCGATCAACTCCGCCTTCGAGTTCCCCGTGCGCGAGGGGAAGCTGGCCATGGCGCAGGGCGACACGCTCGTCGTGTCGGGCATCTTCCGCGACGAGTCCGTCTCCGCGCCGGGGCTCTGGGACGGCGCCGTCACCCTGAACGCGTACGGCCACCCCTTCGCGCTCCAGGCCGGCCAGCTGTACAGCAAGGTGGTTCAGCTCGACCAACCGGGAAGCTTCACGATCGCGAACCAGACGACTGGCCAGTCGATCCAGGTCGAGGTACTCGCGGCGGGGAACAACTCCGAGTACTACTTCGACAACAACCGGGGCTTCGCCTTCGGCGAGGCGCTGGCCCGGGAAGGGGTGACGCTCGGCTGCGGCGGGGCGCGGCTGACGATCCCCCCCGGCGCGCTGCCGCCCTACGCGACCGGTCCCGAGCAGACGTCGGAGTATTACGACGTCAGTTGCGCGCACGTTCCGGAAACGCGGCCGTTCGCCGACGACACGCTCGGCGACGCCGGACACAGCCTGGCGATCAGCATCCAGCCGGAGCCGCCCGAACTGCTCCAGCCGATCACGATCGAGATGCCCTACACGATGGAGGGCCGCTTTAGCCGACCGGAGATGGGCGTCTACGACCCCGCCACGCAGCTCTACTTCAAGCTGACCGCGGCGGAGGACGACGGGGCCGGCCGCATCCGGCTGACGCTGCCGGCGCGGAAGTACCCGATGGACGGCGGGCGGTTCCGAATGCGCCGCTGAACCAGATCGTGCAGCGGACCGGCCTCTACGCCGCGAGGACCACCAACCCGATCCTGCGAGACGAAACCCGCAAGCTGATCGTGGACTACATCAGCGACCCGTCGAGCAGCAGCAATGTCAGCGACGCCTATGCCCAGGAGACCTTCGCCACGGCCCAGCAGACCTACGACCTGCTGGTGGCGCAGGGCTGGCCCAGGCCGGACGGCTGGTTCGGGGGCTGGATCACGCTGAGCATCCGCAAGCCCTGGATCTGGACCAGTCAGCATGGCTCGACCACCTCCGGCGTCTTCGGCCAGCCGTGGATCACGATCAACCCGGTGAAGACTTCCCAGGGCGCGAACCTCAAGACGACGGTGGCGCACGAGATGGGGCACGCCTTCCAGCGCCAGCTCACGACCAACTTGTCGACCAAGTGGTTCGACGAGGCCTCGGCCAACGCGATCGCCTGGATGCTGCTCGGCAACCAGGCCGATCTCACGACCGATCTCAGCAGCTTCCCGTTGCTGCCCAACAGCTCGATCCCAAGTGGGTTCTACCGCGGCTACTCCACGGACGAGGCCTATGCCGCCGGGTCGTTCGCGATCTGGATGGAGAAGAACTACCCGCAGTCGATTCTCAAGACCTACCAGAGGCTGAGCTGGGATCCGCGCTACTGGTACGACTCGTACGGTACCTTCGCCGAGGCCACCGGCGCGCCCAACGAGATGGCCACGCTCGTCCACGGCTGGGGGAAGTGGTACTGGTCGCAGCAGGAGTACCCCGTCTCCGGGCTGGATCTCAGCCACCTGCGGCCCGAGATCGCTGATTGGAGCGGGGTCACGATCCAGCAGGCGCGGCCGGCCGCCAGCAGCGACCGGGCCGACGTCGCGGCCAGCGTCGCCTTCGCCCCCCAGCTCCGCGGGAAGGACGTCGTCGCCAGCTTCCGGACCAACGGCACCGGCCAGGACGCCGTGATCTACGGCGACAACCACATCTGCACGTCCCCGCCCGGGACGCTCACCGAGCTGGCGGTCATGAACCACCTGACCCAGCCGGTGAAGAAGCTGGGCACCTACGGCACCTATGCCTGCTACCGGGTCATCGTCTCCAACTACGACCTGAGCGACGCAGCCGAGATCGAGATCCGGATCTACTCGCCGCACGTCGCCACGATCTCCCCCTCCTCCGGCAGCCGGAACGGCGGTTACCCGCTGACGGTCAACGGGACCGGCTTCGGCGCCGGAGGCGCCAACACGCGGGTGACGGTGGGAGGCTGGAACTGCCCGGTGACCGCATGGTCGGACACCCGGGTGACCTGCACCATGCCGGCCCTGCCGTCCACCGGGCCGTACGCGGTCCAGGTCCAGACGCAGGAGTTCGTCAAGACGAACACCGTGACCTTCACCGCGAACTGAACGGCGGCAGACGGAGGGGGCTCGGCGCGCGTCCCGGGTCCCCCCTCTGCAGCGGCCCCCGCCGTGAAACGCGGGGTTTACCGCACGTACCGCCCCGGTTATCCTCCCGCGGTGACGAACTCCGAGCGGTCCTTCTTCGGCCATCCCGGCGGTCTCGCCATCCTCTTCCTCACCGAGATGTGGGAGCGCTTCGGCTACTACGGGATGCGCGCGCTGCTGATCCTCTACCTCACCGCGGCTGCGGCGGAGGGGGGGCTCGCCATGAGCACGGCGGACGCCGGCGCCGTGTACGCGCTGTTCACCTCGCTCGTCTACTTCCTCGGGCTTCCCGGCGGCTGGATCGCCGACCGGTACCTCGGCCAACGCAAGGCGGTTCTGTTCGGCGGGGTGCTGATCGCCCTCGGCTACTTCGCGATGGCGGTGCCGTCGATGGTCGCCTTCTACGCGGGCCTCGGGCTGGTCATCGCCGGAACGGGGCTGCTCAAGCCGAACATCAGCGCGATCGTCGGCCAGCTCTACGCCGCGGAGGACGAGCGGCGCGACGCGGGGTTCTCGCTCTTCTACATGGGGATCAACCTCGGTGCCTTCCTCGGCCCGCTGGTCTGCAGCTGGCTCGGGGAGAAGGTCGACTGGCGCACGGGATTCGCCGCGGCCGGCGTCGGGATGTGCGTCGGCATCCTGGTCTACATGGCGGGTCAACGCCGGCTGGGCGATGCGGGGCTCCGCGCGGCCCCCGCCGAGCGGCCGGAGAGTTCGACGCTGCAGCTGCGCCAACTGGCGCTCGGCGCCGTCCTGGGCGGCGTGGCCCTCGCGGGCGTCGCGGCGGCGTGGGGACTGGGCTGGCTGGTGCCGACCGCGGAGTCGATCTCGAACGCCTTCGGCGTCTTCCTGATCCTGCTGGTGCTCGTCTTCTTCGCGTGGCTGTTCCGGACCGGCAACTGGACGCCGACCGAGCGCGGGCGGCTGTGGGCGATCGTCGCGCTGTTCGTCGCCGCGGCCTTCTTCTGGGGCGCGTACGAGCAGGCCGGTTCGTCCTTGAACCTCTTCGCGCGCAACGCGACGGACCGGACGATCGGCGGCTGGGAGTTCCCGGCGGGCTGGTTCCAGTGGGTCCCCGCCCTGTTCGTGATCCTGCTCGCCCCGGTCTTTGCGTGGCTCTGGACCCGACTTGGTTCGCGCCAGCCGTCGAGCCCGGTGAAGTTCTCGCTGGGACTGCTCTCGGTCGGGGCCGGGTTCCTGGTGATGGTGGCGGCCTCGGTGCGTTCGGCGGGCGGAGCGAAGGTCGGCGTGGGTTGGCTGCTCGCGACCTACTTCTTCCACGTCGTCGGAGAGCTCTGTCTTTCCCCGGTCGGGCTGAGCACGGTGACCAAGCTCGCCCCGGCCCGCGTCACCGGCCTGATGATGGGGGTCTGGTTCCTGGCTGCCGCGGTGGGGAACTACCTCGGCGGCCGCGTCGCCGGGATGTACGAGACGGTGTCGCTGCCGACGCTGTTCGGGATCGTGGCGGGCACGACGCTGCTCGCGGGGATCGTGCTGGCGCTGGCGTCGCCGCGGGTCCGGCGATTGATGGGCGGGGTGCGCTGAACGGGCTAGTCGATCCCGAACCCCGCCATCTCGCCCGGGTCTCCCAGGAGCCAGAGCCCGTACTCGCCGGGCTTGAGCTGCTTCTTCGGCTTGTACTCCCAGACGCCGGTCTCCTTCTCGACGATCTCGCACTCGATCAGGTTGTCCTTGTCGGGGGCATTCATCCGCTTGTTTGCCCACCATCCCATGTTGCCGAGCTTGACCGAACGGACGTCGTCACCTTTGTCCTGCTCTGCGGTGACGAGGAAGTACCGCCCCTTCGGCGCCCGCGCGGTGTAGAGCCGGAGCACGGGTTGGCGTTCCGTGGTGCGCACGCTTGCCTTCAGGCCCTCGAAGTTGCTGTAGATGAGGACGGTGACGAAGGCATAGGTCGAACTGACGGTCCCCGGCTCCATGTCCAGCGCGGTCTCGCCCCCGTCCGGGCCGACGAGGAACACGCTCCCCTCCAGGGGCCTCGCGGGCGCCGGCGCGGCCGGTGGCGGAGGAGCGGCGGGCGCGGTGGCTCTCTTGAGCATTGCGGCGATCACGTCGCTCCCGACCCCTTCGGCCTTGAGGCGCTCGAGGTCCGGAACGTCCAGCCGGAAGTCGATCGCCTCCGACTGCTCGATCTTCGCGATGACCACGGCGTCGCCGAGGCCCAGTTTCGTCATCTGCACGACATCGTCATTGGTCAGGGGTTTCGGACCCTCCGTCTGAGCGACGGAGAAGGAGCCGCCGGCCACGACGACACCGAGAACCAGGCCCAACAGAATGGAGCGCAGGCAGGAGAGCGAACGCATCATCACTGGTCCTCCCCTCGAATCGGACGGTGCCTGTAGCTTACTCCCGATCCGAAGGCGAGGAGCTCTCCGCGAGCGGGTTCCTCCAGGCGGGGTTGGCCCCCACCCTCGGGGTGTTCGATTGTCCCCTCCCGTGCGTTCATTGGCTTTGGGGGGGCAAGCAGGCACCGGCCTCCGGGGGGCAGGCCATGAACGGAATCGCAAGGAACGAGATGCGGCGCGTCGGCGGAAAGGTCCGCCGATCTCTGGGGCTGGCGCTGGCTGCCATTGCCGCGGCCGGGGCGTTCGGCAGCAGTTGGGCGGCAGGCCCGGCATTCCACGCCAGCGTCGACCGTCCGGTGCTCTACCAGGGGCAACTGTACTCGGCAGGACGGCTCGAACTGGTCCCGGTCGGGAGCGGTACGCTGCTCTCGCTGCGGCTGGACGGCCAGGGCACCGCCATGATCTTCACGCACTCGCTGGGCCGGTACCGTGCCGGCGAGGTCCCCGAGTTCTTCTTCCGGCAGGTCGGTGGCGTGCTCGAACTGGCCGACATCCGGTGGTCGGGGTCGGCTCCGAAGGGCCGGGTCGAGGTCCTGATGGTCGTTCGGGCCCAGGTCGGGAGAGCGCCCGGGTAGCTGCGTACGGGCACGCTGAGTCGCCCGCGTCGGGGCGCGGGAGGCCTCAGCCTGGAGGCGGCGGGAACGCCATGCGACGGACGATCCCCTCGTAGCGCGGGTTGCCTGTCAGCTCGGGGTAGAGCCGGGGTGCCACGTAAGCGAAGACCATGTTCGGGGTCCGGTCCTCGAGCGCCTTCTCGTACCAGTTCAGGGCCTCATCCGTCTCGCCGAGTGCGCCGTGGACGACGGCGAAGGTCACCGGGTCGACGTACTGTGTCTGGGCCAGGGCGTGGAGCTCGTCGAGCTTCCGGCGAGCGCGCGCAGCGTCCCCGCACAGCGCGTAGCTGGCGCCGAGCCACGAGCGCGACAGCGCTGCGGCCCCCCCCGCGATCCGGGCCTCGGCGATCGCGCACTGGGCCATCGCCTCGGGGCACTTCTTCCCGAGGGCCAGCGCGCGGGAGAGCTTGATGTACCCCCAGGTCCAGTTGGGGTCGATCTCGAGCGCGCGGCGGAAGCTTGCCGCCGCCTGATCGAAGTCGCGCCGGGCCAGGAAGTTGATCCCGATGTCGTGGACCGGGCCGACCGAGAGCGGGTCGAGCAGCGCTGCCTCGCGGGTGTGGGCAAGGCCCTCGTCCAGGCGGCCCATCGCGCTGAGGAAGTATCCGTAGTCCTCCTGGACGGTGCGGCTGCCCGGGTTGAGCGCGAGCGCGCGCTGGAACTCGGCCTCTGCCCCCGCCCAGTCCCACTCGAAGTAGAAGAGGATGGAGCCGAGCGCGGCGTGGGCCTCGGCGAGGTCGGGGTCGAGCTCGAGCGCGCGCCCGACCGCGGCCCGGGCCTTGCTCGCCGGCTCCTCGCGGCCGCTCCCGCGCAGGAAGGCCTGGCGGGTGTAGGCCTCGGCCAGGCTGGCGTGGGCCAGGGCGAAGTCCGGCGCCCGGGCCACCGCCTGCTGGAGGTAGTCGATGCTCTTGTCCATCTCCACGACGGTTCCGGCCGCAGAGTCGCGCCCCTTGAGGTACAGGCGGTACGCCTCGGGATCGGCGGTCGCGCCGCGGGCGAGCTTCTGCTGCTCCTCCCCGCTCAGCTGCCCGCGGAGCGTCCGGGCGATGGTCGCGGCGATCTCCCCCTCCACCTTCAGCACGTCGTCCGCAGACCGGGAGTACTTCTCGCCCCACAGTTGCCGGTCGTCGCGCACGTTCACCAGCTCGGCGGTGATGGCGAGGCTCGTACCCCGCTGGGCGAGGCTGCCGAGGAGGAGCGCATCCACCCCGAGCGTCCGGCCGATCTCCGCCGGGCCCAGCTTCCTGCCCTTGAGGGCGAACGCCGACGTCCGCGAGATGACGCGCAGGCCCGGGAGGCTCGAGAGCTTGTTGATCAGGCTCTCCGAGATCCCGTCGCACAGGTACTCGTTCGCGGGGTCGCCGGTCGCGTTCTCGAACGGCAGCACGGCCACCGACCCGATCGAGGCACCCCGCGCGCTCGCGCGGAAGTAGAGCCCCACCCCCATGGCGGCGACCGCGAGGAGAACGGCGGCTGCGAGCACGAGCGGGCGCCGGCTCCTGCGTCGCGGCGCCACCGCCACCGGGCCCGTGCCCGACGTCCGGTCGCGCTGGAGGTTCCGCAGGTCCACCACCAGGTCGCGGGCCGAGGCGTATCGACGGTCCCGGTCCTTCTCGAGGCACTTGCGGACGATCCGCTCGAGCTCCGCCGGGATGTCCTTGCGCGACGACCCCAGCTCGGCCGGGGTGCCGTGGCAGATCTGGTCGATGGTCTGGGTCGCCGTGTCTCCCACGAAGGGCAGCCGGCCCGTGGCCAGCTCGTAGAGCACGACACCCAGGCTGAAGAGGTCGGTGCGCGCGTCGAGGTCCTTGCCCAGGGCCTGCTCGGGGCTCATGTAGGGGACGGTGCCCAGCACGAGACCGGCCTGGGTCCGCGCCTCGGTGACGTGCTGGCTGCTGAGCAGGTCCGCGCCGTCCCGGTCCCGTCGCGCGAGGCCGAAGTCCAGCACCTTGACCTGGCCCTTCGGCGTCACGACCGCGTTCGCCGACTTGATGTCCCGATGGACGACGCCCCGCGCGTGGGCCTCCTCGAGGGCGGAGGCGATCTGCGCCCCGAACTCGACGATCCGGTCGACGTCGAGCGGGCCACGCGTCACGAGCTCGCGCAGGTTCTCGCCCTCGACGTACTCCATCGCGATGAAGTGCGTCCCGTCCTGCTCGCCGACGTCGTAGACGTGGGCGATGTGCGGGTGGCTGAGGGCCGATGCGGCGCGCGCCTCGCGCTCGAAGCGCTGGCGGTACCGCTCGTCCACGGCCAGCTCCGGGGGCAGGATCTTAACGGCCACGGTGCGGTCGAGCCGCACGTCCCGGGCCCGGTAGACCTCGCCCATCCCCCCGGCGCCGAGCGGGGACGTGACCTCGTACGGCCCGAGACGATGTCCGGCAGGAAGACCCATGAACCCCCCGTGAGCGAGCTGCGAGCCCGCCGCATGGTATCGCACGCGCACCCGCCGCACCGGACATTGTGGACCAGCGGGATTGCCCTGACCGAGCATTTAGTCAGCGACCGCGCTGAAGCTGCTGGCGATCGGCTCTCTCCGAACCTACGTTCCGAGCACGCGACTGGTACTGGCTCGCGCGACGCGGGCCTCGCACCAGGTGCCGACAGGAGGAAGCCAATGAAGAGACTCGCCCTTCGGTTCATCGTCATGCTCGCGCTGGCCGGGCTGCTCGCCGCCGCCAGCTACGCCAAGGACCCCGCGACCGCACAGCCCTCCGAAAAGACCACCACCAAGCCCAAGGCGGCAGGCGCTCCCGCGAAGCCGCGCGTATTCCGGCAGGTCGGCACGGGCGCCGTCATCACGCCCGAGCCCGGCATGGCCACCAAGAAGTACAAGGACTGCAAGTACGACGAGAAGGGCCGGATCACCAACGCGCCGTGCACGGGCACGCAGTCTCGCGTTCGTCGGTCGCTACCGGACGCGCTTCCGGAACGTGTGCTGCGCCCTGAGCCGCTTCGATGCCGTGCCGGGCGCAGAACTCGAGAAGCCCCACTCGTCGTGCGGGAGCGTCAGGTCGGAGTGGCACACTCCGCAGGCCCTGCCCCCGATCAGCGCTCCGCGAGCGGCTCGACCGCCGCCAGCCGTAGCAGGTCGCGCCGCCCCTGGACCAGGAGCGCCCGGTAGCGCGGCGGCAGGTACTCCTTCGGCTTCCCACCGCGGTCGCGCGGCCGCTCCGCGAGCCCTGCGAGCGGTTCGCGGAGCGAGCGCGGAACCACGACCTGACCCCCGCCGTCCCAGAGGATCACCGCCACGAGCCGGCGCCCGCGGCCCTCGTCCCGCCGCAGCGAAGGACCGACGTGCGCCGGCAGGAGCAGCACCCGCTCGCGGTCCGGGTAGCGCCGGAGAAGTTCCGACCGCGCAGCGTCCGCGTCCACGAGAACGAGGCGGCTCGCGTGCTCGAGCCGGCTCTCCATCGCCTCGCGCGTCTCGCCCGCGGCGCCCGCGGTGCTCGCCCGGGACGCGAAGGCGTCGCGCTCCCGCTGCTGCCACGCTCGCCACGCCGCGCCTTCGTACTCGAGAGCGACCCACGCCGCCCGGGGCAACTGGGCGTCGTAGAAGAGCCCGGCTTCCTCCCGCTCGGCGGGCATGCTGCAGTCGAAACCCAGGCCGCGCAGCAGCGCCTCGTCTCCCCCAGTCCCGACTGCCCCGACCCCCTCCGCACCGCCCTCGCCCGACCAGGCCAGCTCGAGCAGCAGCAGGCTGCTCTCCTGCTCCCGTGCCGCGAGCGGCAGCTCGCGCTCGGTCAGCCAGATCTCCGCGTTCGACGGGTCGCGGCGATCGCCCGCGACCTGGACCAGCACGGCCAGGTTGCAGGCGAGCACCAGCACGAGTGCCACGATGTGACCGCGGCGGATCACGGCGCCGCCCGCTGCAGTCGGGCGCGCAGGGTGCGCAGCACGACGAGGAAGCCGATCGCCACCGTGCCGACGATCAGGAAGAAAGCGTACTTGGGGAGCAGGTTCCACCACCAGTCGGTGAACTTGTTCAGCAGCAGGGCCACCAGGAAGACGCTGGCCGCATAGGTCGTCTCGGGCCAGCGCGCGCGAAGTCCGAGCCAGACCGCAGCGGAAGCCACGAGGAAGCCCGCCAGTTGGTAGAGGATCTCGACCGTCTGTTTCTCCAGCGGCAGGAACGAGAACATACCGAGATTCCCGAGGAAGAAGACCGCGTACGCGAACCAGGCCAGCGCGAAAAGGCGATAGACCGGGGCGAAGGAAGCGGGGCCGTGACGCCCCGCGACCCGCGGGGCGAGCGCACAGAGGACCGCCACCGGGAGCACGCTCTCGGGCCTCATCGCGAAACGCGCCCACCAGACGCCCGCCAGCTCAGCGATCAGACCGCCCAGGCCGACCCCGGCGCAGGCGATCGCCAGGACCAGCAGAGAGTGCAGTCCGTGGGCGTAGGCCAGCGCGAATGCGAAGAGGCCGAGGGCGAGCCAGGCCCCGTACGACTCGGGCAGCGAGAAGGTGATCCCCAGCACCGAGAGGTCGATGGCGAACAGCGCAAAGGCGACGACCGCGAGGATCATCGTGAAGTAGAGCGACTTCTCGCGGCGGGACGCGTACGCGGTGCCCAGCACGGCGACGGCCGGGCCCGAGGCGAGCAGTCCGACCTGCACCGGGACCGCCAGGTAGCCCCAGATCCTCTGGAAGAAGAACCAGGCCGCGAAGCTGAACGCGATCGCACCCAGGAGGGACGCGATCCGCATCCCGAGCGAGAGCTGTCGGCCGCGCAGGCTGACGTCGACGTCGAACCGGCGCACCAGGTCGCCCAGGACGCTCTCGTGGTACCTCTCGACCGCCGCGAGATCGGCCTCAGCCACCTTCATCACGCCGGCCTGGCGGAGGTCCGACAGCTCGGCCCGGAAGGCCGCAATCCGGTCGGCGCGCTGCTGGGCGGCCGCCGCGACCTCGAAGAGGCCGTCGTCGCCGGGCAGCGCTTCGCCGACCTGCCGCGCCGAGGCCGGGCGCTGCGCCGGGTCGGACGCGAGGCAACCCAGGATCGCGGCCTCGATCGCGGGGTCCACGTCGGGGGCAAGGCGCGACGGGGGCGGCGGCGGCTCCCGGTCCGGGGCGACGGCCGTCCGCACCGTCGAGGTGCCGTGGTAGGCCTGCTGCCCCGTGAACAGCTCGTAGAGCAGCAGCCCCAGCGAGTAGATGTCGCTGCGAGCGGTGACCTCCTCGCCCGCGAACTGCTCGGGGGCCATGTAGGCCGGGGTTCCTTCGCGGGCCCGCCGGCCGCGCACGACCCGTCCGAGTTCGGCCACGCCGAAGTCGGTGATCCGCACGGCACCGCTCTCGTCGAGCATGACGTTCGACGGCGTCAGGTCGCGATGGATGACCCCGCGATCGTGCGCCGCCGCGAGCCCCGCGCAGAGCCGGCGCGCGATTCTCACCGCCTCGTCGAGCGGCGGGCGTCCCCGGCGCGTCAGCATCGCGGCGAGGGTCTCCCCGTCGATCCACTCCATCGACAGGAAGTGGCGCCCCTCGGCCTCGCCGACGTCGTAGACCCGGCAGACGTTGGGATGGGCGACCTGCCGCGCCGTCTTCACCTCGTTGAGCAGGCGCGCCAGGTAGCGCGAGTCGCCGCCGGCCTCGTCGCGGAGGAACTTGAGCGCGACCACCTGCCCCAGCTTGAGGTCCTCGGCGCGGTAGACCTCGCCCATCGCGCCCCGGCCGGCGAACTCCAGGATCCTGTAGCGGGAAGCGAAGACGGTGCCCGGCTCGATCGTCGGTCCCGCCGACGGCGCGGAACCGGGAGCCGCCGTGCGGGAGCCGCTGTCGACCGTGGCCGTGCGGGTGTCCCCGCAGTCGGGGCAGGAGGACTCTGCGTTGCCAGGCAACTCCCGCCCGCAGCGCTCGCATCTCATCGCGGGGCCGGGCCTCCGCGGCGCGCACTGCGGCCGGTTGTCGAGCGCGCATGCCTCATGTTACTGCCCGCGAGAATATCAAGCTGCCGGTCGTGCCTGATCAGGATACGCCAGAACCTGCCGCCCCGGCCCGTTGCCCGCCAGGTCCGCTCTCCACTGCACCGATCAGTTTGGCGCGACCTCGCCCAGGACAGCGAGGAAGCGGTCGTAAGCGAGCGCCTCCCAGCTCTCGGCGGTGACCGCCCCCTCGGCACGGGAGATCAACGAGACCTTGTGCGCCGTCTCGACGTCGGGGGCCTCGTAGATGTCCATGAAGTCGTATGGCCCGAGGATGGCGTAGTGGGCGAGGAAGCGGACCTCGGGGCACTTCTCGTGGACCTTCTTCAGCCAGTCCCGGCCCATCGCCCGGCGTCCACGCGCGTCGTGCAGGGCCTCGGGGGCGAGCCGCGTCATCAGGACGAACGTTGCCATCCGGCACCTCCCTTCCCGATGCGACGAGTGGACGCCTGCCCGGGGCGCTTGTCAACGGGCCCGGTGCGTGCCGGCGCTGGGTTCCCGCGGACGAGCGTCCGCAGGGCGCCCGTGCCGCAGCAGGCGCGCTCGGCGGCACGGCGGAGGGGGGCTCCTACTCCTTCGTCTTCGGCACCAGCACGGTCTCGACAAACCGCACGAGTTCCTCGCCGTGCGCTTCGCGGTACGCGGGATACTCGGCCGCCAGTTCGCGGTCCATCATCGTCAGGAAGATCGCGGCATCGAGCAGCTCGGCCTTGCGCGCCAGCAGGAGGTTCCCCCAGAAGGTGGCCGGGGCCTTCCGGCGCGGCGTCCGCACGACTTGCAGGGCCTTGCGCACCGCCGCGCGCTCGAGTGCGAGGCGGCTCTCGAGCAGGTTCGGCGCCGCCGCAGCCCCCTGCGGCCGGGGCTCCCCGTTCCGGTCGAAGATCCCGCCCAGGATCCCGGCCTTGGCCAGGCCGTACATCAGCCACGCGCCCGCCTCGTCCTGCTCCTCCCTCGAGGACGGGGCCTTTCCTTCCGAGAGTCCGGGCAGCGCGATGTTCACCGCGGCCTGGCCGTCCTCCTTGGTTCCGGCCTCGACCTGGGGCTTCTCCGCCCGGACCCGGCGCCAGTTGCGTCCGGTGCCCTCTGCGACCCCGCGCAGGGCCGACCAAGCCGCCTCGTACGTTGGATCGCTGACGATCGCCAAGATGCACTCGCGAAGCGCCGCATCGGTGTGGCCGAGCCGGATCTCCGCGTCGGCCAGGTAGCGGTGCGCGGTACGCCGCCACGGGTCGACTGCGATCGCGTCCCGGAAGAGTTGCGCCGCCAAGTCGTACTCGCCCAGGACGTACACGGCGTCGGCGTAACCGGTCCGGATCGCGCCGCTCGCGGGGCAGGCCTCGACCGCCTTGCGATACTGCTCGAGAGACGCTTCGAACTTGCGGGCGGCGAACAGCCTCTCGGCTTCACCCATCGCCTGCGCGGCCGCCGGCGGGCAGTCCACCGTCGCCTCCGCGAACCAGACCTCACCGTCGAGCTGTCTGCCGACGTCGCGCGCGATGCCGGCGTAGATGGTGTCGCCCGCGTTGATGTCCAACCACTCGAATTCCGCACGCGCGGCCTGCCCGACCTTGTCCCGCTGCTCGGGCGCGCTGCGCTCCCAGAGCCAGAACAGGAACGTCCCGCGCTGGAGGTGGGCGTCGAGGTTGGAGGGCTCGGCCGCCAGCGCCTCGTCGAACGCCGCCAACGCGCCCCGGAAGTCCTGCTCCTCGTGCCAGAGCTTCTGGGCCCGCGCGACCAGTTCCTTGCTCTTCGGCGGTTCCGCGACGCCCGGACCCGCCGCAAGGACCAGCACCGCGATGCTGCACCACGCGATCCGCTTCATGCTGTACCTCCCGAACCACGGGAGGGTCCCCTATCCCTTCAGCGCACGATCAACGGCGCCTTGCAGAGGCCTTACCGGATCGCGCCTCGGGATTTCCGGGACCAAGAGAGACCCCCGCGTAGCAGCACGGGCTCAGCGTAACACCGGCGAGGGCGAACAGGACAGGCCCGCGCTCACTCCAGCGGCCCGCGCGTCACCTCGTCGTAGCACGCCCGCACCCGCCGCGCGTACTCGACGAAGCGCGGGACCTCTTCCAGCCGCAGCGCCTGCGGCCCGTCGCACAGCGCCTTCTCCGGGACCGGGTGGACGTCGACCAGCACCATCGACGCGCCGGCGATGATCCCCTGCCCCGTGACGTGGTAGATGTCCGGCAGGCCGTCCGGCGCGGCCCGCAGCGTGCCGACCGAGTGCGACGGATCGACGCAGACCGGCATCCGCGTCTGGCGCCGCACCACCGGGACGTGCGCGAAGTCGACCATGTTGCGGTGCGGGTCGCCCAGGTGAGTCTTCACGCCGCGCAGGCAGAAGACGATGTTGGGGTTCCCCTCGGAGGCGACGTACTCGCAGGCCAGGAGCGACTCCTCGAGAGTGATTCCCATCCCGCGCTTGAACAGCACCGGCAGCTCGCGCTGCTGGCCGACCTGGCGCAGCAGCTCGAAGTTCTGCGCGTTGCGCGTTCCCACTTGAAGCATCACGCCGGTCGCGCGGCCGTTGCGGTCGAGCGCGCCGTGGATCTCGTCGATGTGCCGGGCGTTGGTCACCTCCATCGCGATGACCTTGATCCCGTGCTGCGCGGCGATGTCGAAGACCCAGGGAAGGCAGTCGCGGCCCAGCCCCTGGAAGTCGTACGGGCTGGTGCGCGGCTTGTAGGCTCCCATCCGCGTCGTGACCAGGCCCGCGGCCGCCACCGCGGCCAGCGTGCGGTCGACGTGGTCGGGGGTGTCCACCGCGCACAGGCCGGCGAAGACGTGGACCTGGCGCTCGTCGAAGGCGACGCCGTTGTAGGTGAAGCCGACGGTCGCGAAGCGCGGGTCGTGGCGGCCGACCAGCCGGTACTTGGCCGAGACGCGCACGACGCGCACCACGCCGGGCAGCTCCTCGAAGACGTCGGTCGGCACG
>JALOKP010000185.1 GCA_025456425.1 Acidobacteriota bacterium
TCACGCTCTTCTTCGTGCCGCTGGCCAGCGCGCTGGCCGGCCTGCGCTTCGCCTACGGCCCGGCGCTGGTGATCGTCGGCGCGCTGATGATCGGGCCGGCGCGCGGGATCGACTTCGACGATCTGACCGAGCTGATCCCGGCCTTCCTGACGATCCTGATGATGGTCTTCACCTACAACATTGCGAACGGGCTGACCGCGGGCCTCGCGGTCTACCCGTTCCTGAAGGTCCTGACCGGGCGCGGACGCGAGCTGAACGCCGGGATGCTGGTGCTGTCGGGGCTGTGCCTGACGTACTTCGTGTTCGGGATCGTTCACTGAACGCGGCCGAGTGGCCGTGGGACCCGTCTGGCAGGCCGGCATCGCGGTGACCCGATCAGGAGCGTGCATCAACGGGGTGCCGAATGACGACCGGATTGCAGGCCCTGTCCAGCACGACGTGACCAAAGACACCGTACAATCTCCGGACCAGTGAGGGGGGACACGACATCGGCGCAGTCGGACTGAGGTGCGCGGCGCAGGAACGGCCTGCTGCGGGTGAGCGACTGCTCGCCATGCTAGTGCTCTGCGCGGCACTCGCACTGCCCTGCTCCGCGGACGTTGATCGCGATGGCCAGTCACGAATCGCGGGGGACTGTGACGATGGCGATGCCGGCGCCAACAGCTTTGCGGTCGAGGTATGCAACGGCCGGGACGATGACTGCGACGGAAGTCTCGACGAGGGATGTGCGACGACCTGCCCGGGGGATGGCCCGCCGAGCCTGATGACGGTGATCGATGGCGACTCGACTTGGTCCGAGAGGGTGAGGCTGGCGGTCGGGCGAACGCAGTTGGTCGCCTCGGCTCACGCGCTGGGCGGGGCGACCGGAGCGGGGGCGTGGATATTCCGACTCGGGGTCCGCGGGGAGCGGATCTCGTCCGCGCTGCTGGACGGGGACGGAGACGGGACCGTTGCCATTGACCTCGCCACGCGGGGTGACGGGGCAGGTGCCGTCTGGGCGTCGCGGCTCGGGGGTTCCACGTGCCGGCATCAGCAACTCAGTGAGAATCTCGTCGCGGTTGCAGCCCCGACGACCCTCTCCGCAGCGGGCAGGGCATGTCTCGAAGTCCACGTGGCCTGGTCCGGAGCCGTCTTCGGGAACATCTGGGTCGAGAAGGAACCGACCCAGGACAGGCTCGTATTTGCCCCCCACCCACCCGCTCCGAGCGCTCTTGGTACCAAGCGAACGATGAACACTGCGGGAAGTCGCGTCAAGAGCGCGGAGATTGCCGCAAGGGGCACCGCGTTTGGCGTCGCGTGGTTCGAGAGTCAAGGGGGAACGACCACGCTCGTGCACGGCGAGATCAACGAGCTGTCCGTCCCGCTTCGCGCTCCGCGCAACGTTCTTGTCGTCGGGTCGACCGCACGGGGTCTCGACCTGCTCTGGATGGGCGACAGATACGTCGTCGCGTGGTCGGAGGCGATCGGAGGGGCAGAGGAGGTGAGGGCTGTCGAGGTCGACACTTCTGGAGTGCCGGCGGGGCCCCCGGAGGTTCTTTCGATCGACGACACGCTCGACTCGGCGCTGCCCGATCTGACCTGGACCGGTACACGGCTGATCGTGAGCTGGATCGAGCTGGAAGCGCCCCTGGCGCACGTCGAGGTCGCGCGACTTTCGACCGGTCTCGCGCGTGAAGGCGACGTTCTCGGGCTCGACCCCGCGGGTGGGGAACAGGGTCCGCCGGCGATTCGGTGGACAGGAGACACGCTCGTTGTCGTGAGGAGTCCTGGCGGCGACGGCGGCCTGGTTTCCACGGCGGTCGGATGCGTCGACGCGGATGGAGACGGCGCAGCGGCGCGCATTTCGGACTGCGACGATGGCGATCCGATGCGTTACCCCGGGTCGCAGGAGACCTGTGACGGGATCGACCAGGATTGCAACTTGGAGCCGGATGACGGTTGCCGAACCTGTCCGGACCCAGAAGCGCTCGCAGCGATCCCTTTCGATCAAGCGTGGAGCCCTCGCGGTGCGCCAACCCGCATCAGGACCGCGTGGACCGGTAGCGTCTTTGGCGTGGCCTGGCTCGAGCAGGGACCAGGGCCGTTCGAGCAACTCCTCTTCAGGACGGTCGACAAGCGGGGCGTGCCGCAGTCAGAGACGCGCGCCTTGACCACGGGCGAGACGGAGGCCTTCCTCGGCCAGTTGATCTGGACGGGAAGGCGTTTCGCGGTGACTTGGGGCGACTCGGAAGGCTACCTTCCGGGGCAGGGAAACGAGGTCTTCTTCCAACTATTGAATCTGGACGGGAGCACGGCCAGCAGCCGCCTCAACGTCAGCGAGATGGGTGTGGGCTTCCCGAGCTACGACTACCAGGCCGTCACGCCGGCCGTCGTCTGGAACGGAAGTGGTTTCCTCGTGGCGTGGGCAGACCATCGCGACGAGGTCACGTTAACGGAGATCTACACGAGACTGCTCTCAGCGGAGGGACAACCTCTCGCGCCGCCGGTGCGATCCACTGCCTATCCCGACAGCGCCCGGCGACCCTCGCTCGCGTGGAGCGGTGACTCCTATGGGCTCGGATTCGATCTCGGGAACCGGACGTTCTTTCGACTGCTGGGGCCGGACGGGCGACCGCTTACCGAATCACGATTTATTGATCTCGGTTCGCGGGAGCCGAGCGTCGTGTGGGTTGGCACGCAATACGCGGTCGGCTACCTTGGCGAGCCAACGGAGTGCAACATCGATCCCTGTCCCATGCTGGTTCTCGTGGACGCCAATGGAATCCCCGCGCCGGCACCTCTTCAGTTGGGCGGTGGCTACTCGACATCGCTCGACGTCGTTTGGTCTGGCGCCGAGCTCGGCGCGTCCTGGTTCGAGCAGGATCCGTTCGTGCCGCGCGAGCAGTTCCGGCTCGCCCGCGTCGCGATGCCGGCCGGGAGCCTGCTCGGGATCGTGGACGTCGAGCGACCGGCCGGCGGGATCCTCGAGAACCAGGCGCCGCTCGCCTGGACGGGCGACGCCTACTCGCTCCTCTGGCGGTGGGTGGAAAGCGAGGGGGTGCCTCCACATGCGTATCGGACGGCGATCCGCTGCTGCCGCGACCTTGACCTCGACGGCGTGTCCCTCTGCGCCGATTGTGACGACGCGGATCCTCTGCGGGCACCCGGCCTTGCGGAGATCTGTGACCGGATCGACAACGACTGCGACCTGCTGGTCGACGAAGGAGCCGGGCCACCCGGGGCGGCTCGAGGGCTGCGGTTCAACTCCGATTCGTCGCTCCTGTGGGATGTTGTCGTCGGCGCGGATACGTACGACGTCGTCCGAGGTGGCGTGGCATCGCTCATGGGGTCCGCGGGCGACTTCGCGCAGTCCATCGGGAGGTGCATCGCCGCAGATGCGAACACGACACAGGCGTCGGACGCGGAGTGGCCCCAGAGTGGAGACGCGTTCTATTACCTGGTCCGGGCAACAGGGTGCGGGGAGCAATCGGGAACCTACGATGAGGCTGCGGGAGGCCAGTTAGGCGCCCGCGATGGCGAGATCGGGTCAGCGCCTGCTGCGTGCCCATGAGCGGAAGACATCCGTGACGGAGTGACTTCCGGCAACTTGCCGTCAGTCGCGCAGTACCGCGTCGAACGAGATGGCGAGCCCCGGGCAGGGGGGCGACTCGAAGAGGCAGGCCGCCTTACGCCAGGCGCGCTATCTTCGTGGGAGGGAGGCCCGCGCCGGTTGAGTCCCGGAGGACGCCCGATCTCGCTCCTGCTCGACCTGCTCGCCTTCGCGGCGGGGCTCGGGATGGCCTGGGCCTTCGGCTGGCAGGCGAAGGACCTGGTCTGGGGCCTCTGGCTGTCGAGCCTGGTCGTCGGCTACACGACGATCGTGGTCGGGATCGGGCGCGGCGTCTTCGTCGCGTCGCAGGCGCCGGGCAAACCCGCCAGCCCGGTGGGCCTTGTGCTGTCGCTCCTCTTCGTTTTGTTCCTCCTGACGTTCTTCACGATCCACTTCGGCGGCTTCCACTTCGTCCACTCGGTCTTCCTCAACCTCTTCTTCCCGGTCGTCGACCCGAAGAGCTTCCCGAGCGAGGGGCTCTACACCGAAGTGTTCCGCCGCTACTGGCCGTTCCTCACCGCGGCCTTCCTGGCCGAACGGGCCGCGCTGCGCACCGCGTGGAATGCCCCACTCGACTTCCGGCAGCGCGGCGGACAGAACGTGCTGGGCGCGCCCTACCGCAATGTCGTCCGGATGCACCTCTTGATCTTCTTCTTCGCCTTCGCCAGCGCGATGGGCCTCGACTCGTTCGGGGTCTACGCCGTGGTGTTCGCGGTCTACTTCTTCCCCTGGCGCACGATCTTCCGGCGCCCCGGATCGACGGTCCCGACCGCGACCCCGTAGGGGCGGCCCTCCGTGGCCGCCCGCGCGCTCGGCTCGCTGGCCGCTTGCCGGTCCCGCCCGCCGTCCCAGCGGTCGGCGCCCCCGCTTCCCGGCCGCCCCCGGCGGCGGTAACCTGACGGCACCATGGCCAACGGATCCCAGTCGGGCAGCAGTACCTGGGGCTGGTTTCTCGGCGGATGCCTGTTCGCGATCATCGCGCTGGGGCTCGTCGTCTGCGGCGCCGGCTTCATGCTGGTGCAATGGGGGCGCGGGGTCGAGCGCCAGATGAAGGACCCCGCGAGCCGCACCGAGAAGGCGCTCAGGATCCTGGGCGCGAAGGAGCTGCCCGCCGGCTACCACGCGATGGTCGCGGTCCACGTGCCGTTCCTGGCCGACGTCGCGGTCCTCACCGACCAGCCGCCGGACGACAAAGGGAACATCCCCGGCTTCGGGGCGCGCGGGCTGATCTACACGCGCATGCTTCGGATGGGCGGCAATCCGCAGGAGTTGGAGGACTTCGTCACCGGCAAGACCAACGACCTCGACGCGCTGCGCCGCAACAAGATCAACCTCGGCCCGGGCGACGTGCTGGCGCGCGGC
>JALOKP010000186.1:0-5445 GCA_025456425.1 Acidobacteriota bacterium
GGCCATCTCGATGTTGAGCCGGGTCGTGACCGTCTCGCGCAGCCGCTGGACGTCGCGGTCCTGGATGTGGCGGCGGTCGCCGCGCAGGTGGACGGTGATTCCCTCGGCCCCGGCCAGCTCGCAGAGCACGGCCGCCGCGACCGGGTCGGGCTCGGCCGCGCGCCGCGCCTGGCGGACGGTGGCGATGTGGTCGATGTTGACGGACAGGCGGGTCATGGCGTCGTCTCCCGGGGCTACGCCCCGACCTCTCGCCGGAAGGCCTCCAGCACGCTGTCGGCGATCTGCTCGACGCGCTGGCGCTCGGGCCCCTCGACCATCACGCGCAGCAGCGGCTCGGTCCCCGAGTAGCGCACGACGACGCGCCCGTCGCCGGCCAGCGCCTCCTCGTCCAGGTCGCCGCCCCCGCTGCGCCACATCCGGGTCAGCGTCAGCGCGGTCAGGATCCCGTCGCCGGTCGGCGCGTAGTGCATCAGGATCACGTGCCCGGACTGCTCGCCGCCCAGCACGAACCCGCCCTCCTTGAGCGCCTGCAGCACGTAGCGGTCGCCGACGTCGGTCCGCAGCAGCCGGATCTCCTCGGCCCGCAGCGCCTTTTCCAGGCCGAAGTTGCTCATCGAGGTCGAGACCACCGTGCAGTAGGCGAGGCGCCGCGTGTCGTGCAGCACGCGGCCCATGTAGTAGAGCATGAAGTCGCCGTCGAGCAGGCCGCCGTTCCGGGTCACGCCGATGCAGCGGTCGGCGTCGCCGTCGAAGGCGAAGCCGACGTGCGCGCCGCTCTCGCGCACCGTGCGCTCGAGGACCTCGGGGTGGAGCGAGCCCAGCCCGTCGTTGATGTTGCGGCCGTCGGGCGCGCCACCGACCTGGATCACCTCGGCCCCGGCACGGCGGAAGGCCTCGGGCGCCAGGCGCCAGGCCGCGCCGTGCGCGGTGTCCAGCGCGACCCGCAGACCCTTGAGGTGCGCCCCCTCGAGGCACCGCGCCAGGAACGCCAGGTAGTGCTCGTCCAGCGTGGCCGACTCGTCGATCAGCCCGCCGTCGGTGTCGCCGCAGCCTTCCGGCTCCGGCTGCTGCTCCATCAGCTGCTCGAGCCGCGCCTCGTCCTGGTCGGGGAGTTTGCTCCCCGTAGCGTCGAAGACCTTGACGCCGTTGTCGTGGTACGGGTTGTGCGAGGCCGAAACCATCAGTCCGGCGCGGAAGCTCCCTTCGCGGACGACCAGCGCCAGCGCCGGCGTCGGCATCACGCCCGCGCCGACCGGCTCGCCGCCGGCGTCGCGGATCCCCTGGGCCAGCGAGGCCGCGATCCAGCCGCACGACTCGCGCGTGTCCATCGCCAGGCAGACCCGCGGCGGCGCCGCGTCGCCGCGCGGGCCGTATTCCAGCGAAGCCACCACGGCCCGGCCGAGCCGGTAGAGCGAGACGGGATCGAGCGGCGGGGTGCCGGCCGCGCCGCGCATGCCATCGGTGCCGAAGAGCTTTCTCACGGGAGATCCTCGCGGGTCGGTCCCAGGGTCATTCCTGGTCAGCGGTGCCCGGCAGCGGCTGGATGTCGATCGACACCCGGACCGTCTCCGGCTCGAAGGTCATGTGCGGATCGGAGCGCGCCAGCGTGGCGCGGGCCGTGAAGGGCAGGCTGTGGCCTGCGAGTTCGATCTCGTCGGTGGTCACGGTCTGCAGCGGACGCACCGCGCTGGCGGGTCCGCGCACGGTGACGACCCCGGGGTCGGCCTGGAGCTGGGCAACGCGGTAGCCGAACGGCACCTTGCCACTCGTGCGCGGCGAGACGCGAACGGTCTTGACCATCGCGCTCTCCAGCACGGCCTTGACCTGCGGGTCGCGGACCTGCACGTCGACCCCCGACGGCAGCCCGTCGACGTTCTCGGGCTCGATCGTCAGGGTCCGCATGGCGCGGCCGTCGACGCGCGGAACTCGCAGCCGGGCCACCACGTCGGCGCTGTTGATTCGGCGCACGACGCCGGGATCGCCCTGCAGCCGGACCGTCACGGTGGCGGGCGAGAACTCGAGCACGACCACGCCCGCCGGCGCCTGCAGGTCGACCGGGATCTGCTCGAAGCGGACCAGCGGTGCGCGGCCCACGACCCAGGCCCAGACCAGGTAGGCCATCAGCAGCGAAACCAGCTTCAGGCCGAGGTACTGGCCGAAGATGCGCCCGAAGCGGATCACGAGACGGTCCCCCGGGAGGCCGCGGCGCGGGCCGCAGCCTCGCGCGAGGCGGCGCGGCGTGTCGCGGCGAGTCGCCGCCGTCGCCCGCGGCCGCGCTCGGGCGAAAGCAGCTGGACCAGCCGCTCGCGCAGCCGGCGGGTGTCGAGGTCCTGCTCCAGCCGGCCGTCGACCGCGATCGAGACCATCCCGCGCTCCTCCGAGACGACCACCGCGACCGCGTCGGTCTCGGAGGTGATTCCCAGCGCGGCGCGGTGCCGCGTGCCGAAGGTGCGCGAGATGTACGGGTCGGTCGAGAGCGGCAGGAAGGCGCTGGCCGCCTTGACCCGCCCCTCGCCGATGATCACCGCGCCGTCGTGCAGCGGCGTCCGCGGCGTGAAGATGTTGACCAGCAGATCGTAGCTGACCGCGGCGTCGAGCGCGATCCCGGTGTCGGCGTAGCTCTTCAGCCCCTGGACGCGCTCGAACACGATCAGCGCGCCGGTGCGGGTCGAGGCCATCGAGGAGGCCGCCAGCGCGACCTCGAGGATCGCCGGGTCACCGACGACCTCCTGCTGCCGCAGGGGCAGGAAGGACAGGGCGCCGAAGCGCGCCAGCGCCTGCTTGATCGACGACTGGAACAGCACGATCACGACGAACGGCAGGTAGAAGAGCAGCGTCCCCAGCACCTCGTGGACCGCCTTCAGCGGCACCAGCCCCGAGGGGTCGGTGACGAACCACAGCACCAGCAGCAGCAGCAGGCCGTACGAAACCTGGACCGCGCGCGTGCGCCGGACCATCAGCAGGACCTGGTAGATGACGAAGGCCAGCAGGACGATGTCGAGCCACGCCAGCGGGTCGCGCAGTTGCTCCAGGCGGAGCGCCTCGACCAGCCGCTGGATCAGCACCCGTCCGTCCCCCGCGCGCGGCGCAACGCCATGACCACCGCCAGGGCCTCGCGCGTGGCCCCGACATCGTGGACCCGGAGCACCGCCGCTCCGCGCAGCGCGGCAACTGCCGCCGCCGCCACGCTGCCGGCGAGCCGCGCGGCCGGGTCGCTCACGCCGGTCAGGCGGCCGAGGAACGACTTCCTCGACGCCCCGATCAGCAGCGGGTGCCCGAGGCTGCGCAGCGCGCCAAGCTGGCGGAGGAGCAGCTCGTTCCCCGCCGCCGACTTGCCGAAGCCGAGGCCCGGATCGAGCAGGATTCTATCATCCGCGATCCCCGCCTCCCGGGCGCGTCCGGCGGCCATTTCCAGCGCTGAGGCGACCTCGCCGACCAGGTCGCGGTAGCGCGTTTCACGCTGCATCGTCGCGGGCTCGCCGCGCATGTGCATCAACGCGACCGGAACCCCGGCTGCGGCGGCCAGCGGGAGCATCTCGGGATCGGTCCCGGCCGAGACGTCGTTGACCAAGTCCGCTCCGGCCTCGAGCGCCCGGCGCGCGACTGCCGCGCGGCGGGTGTCGACCGAGAGGCGGGCGGCGGGAAAGCGCGCCCGCAGCAGGGAGAGCACCGGCACGACGCGCCGCGACTCGGTTTCGGCATCGACCGGCTCGGCCCCCGGCCGGGTCGATTCGCCGCCGACGTCGAGCAGGTCCGCCCCCTCGGCCAGGCAGCGCTCGGCGTGGGTCAGCGCCGCCGCGGCGTCCTGGTGGAGGCCGCCGTCGGAGAACGAGTCGGGGGTGACGTTGAGGATCGCCATCAGGCGCGGGCGGTCCGAGAAGTCCCAAGCCCCCCCGTCGGCGAAACGCAGCCGGAGCGGGGCGCGGTCGAGCCGGTGGAGCAGGGCGGCCAGGCCGGGCCACGCCGATCCGAGCCGGGCCAGTGCCTCGGCCGGGCCGGCGGCGACGGCGCGCGGGGCGGGTGACCGCCCGCCGGCCGCCGCCGCGGCGGCGATGACGGGCGCTGCAAGACCCGCATCCGGGTCCGCACCCGACGGAGCTTCGAGCAGGACGAGCCCGGCCGGCAGCGAGCCGGGGAGCGCGGCCCGCCCGCCCGGCGGCAGCGGAAGCCGCGCGGCGCGGCAGGGCCAGGGGACCTCCGCGGCCCGGTCCAGCAGCCCTTCCGGAAGGAGAAACGCCGCGACGTCCGCCGGCTCCAGGAGGTCCCAGGCGAGGGCGGTCATCGCGGCGCGCGCAAGCGGCAGCCGGTCAGGAGGAGGGCTGAGGGTGCGGACCGCCCATCACCGGCGCCGGTCCGGCCGGCGCCTCCGGCTCGCCAGCCGGCGCCGGCCCCGATCGCTCGGCGCTGCGCATCACCGCCGCCTTCTTCATCGGCGGCAGGGTCCGGTTGTCGACCAGCATCTTGACCTCTTCGCTGTCGATCGTCTCGCGCTCCAGCAGCGATTCGGCGATCCGCACCAGCGCCTCGCGGTGGCCGTCCAGGTGCTGCCGCGCGCGCTCGTAGGCGTTGCTGATGATCGCGTGGACCTCGCCGTCGATCTCGATCGCGGTTTTCTCGGAGTAGTCGCGGTGCTGGGCGATCTCGCGGCCGAGGAAGATCTGCTCCTCGCGCTTGCCGAAGGCGAGCGGTCCCATCCGCTCGCTCATCCCCCACTCGCAGACCATCTTTCGCGCCAGTTCCGTGGCGCGCTCGATGTCGTTCCCGGCACCGGTCGTGAGGTGCCCCATGAACAACTCTTCCGCCGCGCGGCCGCCCATCAGCACGGCCAGCATCGCGTCGAGGTACTGGCGGTTGTACGAGTGGCGGTCGTCGACCGGGAGCTGCTGCGTCAGGCCCAGCGCCATCCCGCGCGGGATGATCGTGACCTTGTGGACCGGATCGGCGTGCGGCTCGAGGTACGCCACCAGCGCGTGGCCGGCCTCGTGGTAGGCGGTGTTCTTCTTCTCCTCGTCCGAGATGATCATCGACTTGCGCTCGACGCCCATCAGGACCTTGTCCTTGGCGATCTCGAAGTCGTCGGCCTCGACCTTCTTCTTGTCCTCGCGCTCGACCTTCTTCTTGTCCTCGCGTGCGGCGAGCAGCGCGGCCTCGTTGACCAGGTTGGCCAGGTCGGCGCCCGAGAAGCCCGGGGTGGCGCGGGCCACGACCGACAGATCGACGTCGTCGGAGACCGGGATCTTCTTGGTGTGAACCTGCAGGATCTCCTCGCGCCCGCGCACGTCGGGCCGCGCCACCACGACCCGGCGGTCGAAGCGGCCGGGCCGCAGCAGCGCCGGGTCGAGGACATCGGGCCGGTTGGTGGCCGCGATCAGGATCACGCCGTCGTTGGACTCGAAGCCGTCCATCTCGACCAGCAGCTGGTTGAGCGTCTGCTCGCGCTCGTCG
>JALOKP010000078.1 GCA_025456425.1 Acidobacteriota bacterium
GCGCTCGGGGTGCAGCGCCAGCTCGATCTGCGCCAGGGTCTGGTTGGTGAAGCTGTTGGACATCACGAAGCTGGGGTGGCCGGTGGCGCAGCCCAGGTTCAGCAGGCGCCCCTCGGCCAGGATCAGCACGCTGTGGCCGTCGGGGAAGGTCCACTTGTCGTACTGCGGCTTGATGTTGGTCCGGACGATCCCGGGGACGGCCTTGAGCCCGGCCATGTCGATCTCGTTGTCGAAGTGGCCGATGTTCCCGACGATCGCGCCGTCCTTCATCTTCGCCATGTGGGCCGCGGTGATCACGTCGCGGTTGCCGGTGGCGGTGATGAAGAGGTCGGCCGTCCCCAGCACGTCCTCGACCGGGGCGACCTGGTAGCCTTCCATCGCGGCCTGCAGCGCGCAGATCGGGTCGATCTCGGTCACGACGACGCGGGCGCCCTGGCCGCGCAGCGACTGGGCGCAGCCCTTGCCGACGTCGCCGTAGCCGCAGACCACGACGACCTTTCCGGCCAGCATCACGTCCGAGGCCCGCATGATCCCGTCGACGCAGGAGTGGCGGCAGCCATAGAGGTTGTCGAACTTGCTCTTGGTCACGCTGTCGTTGACGTTGATCGCCGGGAAGAGCAGGGTTCCGGCCTTCATCCGGTCGTAGAGCCGGTGCACGCCGGTGGTCGTCTCCTCGGTCACGCCCTTGCACTCGGCGGCGACCTTCTGCCAGTGCTTCGGGTGGGTGCGGTGCAGCTCGCGCAGCACGTCGAGGATGATCCGGTACTCCTCGCTGTCGTCGGCCTTCGGCTGCGGGACGGCGCCGGCCTTTTCGAATTCGGTCCCGAGGTGGATCAGCAGCGTCGCGTCGCCGCCGTCGTCGACGATCTGCGTCGGGCCGCGCCCGCCGCCGAAGTCGAGAGCGCGCAGCGTGCACCACCAGTACTCCTCGAGCGTCTCCTCCTTCCAGGCGAAGACGGGAATCCCCTGCGGCGACTCCGGCGTGCCGTGGGGGCCGACGACCACCGCCGCCGCAGCGTGATCCTGGGTCGAGAAGATGTTGCACGAGGCCCAGCGCACGTCGGCGCCCAGCGCGTGCAGGGTCTCGATCAGCACCGCGGTCTGGATCGTCATGTGCAGCGAGCCGGTGACGCGGTGCCCCTTGAGCGGCTGCGTCGCGAGGTACTTCGCGCGGACCGCCATCAGGCCGGGCATCTCCTGCTCGGCAAGCACGATCTCCTTGCGGCCCCAGTCGGCCAGCGACAGGTCGCGGACCTTGAACTCCAGGGTGCCGGTGGACTCGGCGAGGGTGTGGCTCATCTCTGCGTCTCCTTTCGGTTCAGCGGGCCGCCGCGGCGAGCGGCCCCGTCGTCTTCCGGTGGGCGGTGGCCAGGAACAGCGCCGGTCCCCGGGCTTCCGGGGCCGGCGGCAGGGTCGTCACGTGCACGCCGTTCAGTCCGGCGCGGTGGGCGAGGGCGCGCAGCGAGGCCGGCGCGAAGCCCATTCCGGCCTGCCCCAGGCGGCGGCGCGCGTCGTCGCTGTCGTGCGGCAGCAGGTCGACGATCACGGCCCGCCCGCCCGGCTTGAGCACGCGCGCCAGCTCGCCGAGCGCGGCGCCCGGCTGGGGCGCGTAGGCCAGCGAGAGCAGCATGAGCGCCGCGTCGCAGCAGGCGTCGGCCAGCGGCAGCGCGCCGAGGTCGCCTTCGTGCAATTCCACGTTCGAGAGCCCCGCCACGCGCTCGCGCGCGGCGGCCAGCATCTCGGCCGACTGGTCGACGCCGACGACGCGGCGCACCGCGCCGGCCAGCTCGGCGACCAGCGCGCCGGTACCGCAACCGAGATCGGCCACGATCCAGTCGGGCGGCAGCAGCGCGAGCAGCGCGGCCCGCGCGAATCCGTCGCCGAAGAGCTCGGCGCGCAGCGCATCCCACGAAGCCGCCGCGCCCGCAAAGAACGACAGCGACTCCTGCCGCCGCTGCTCGAGTCGTCGCTCCAGCCGCAGGTCGTCCTGCCGCGACGAAGGCCAGCGCGCGGCCTCCTCGCGCACCACGCCCCAGAGCGCGCGCGGCGCATGGTCCAGCTCGTCCCCGGCGAGGCGGTAGAGGTTGCTGGTCCCCTCGCGGTGGCTCGCCACCCAACCCTGGTCGGCCAGCAGCTTGAGGTGCCGGCTCACCGTCGACTGCGGGAGCTGAACGATCGCGCACAGTTCCGCGACGCCGAGCTCGTGGCGCTCGAGCAGGCGCAGCAACCGCAGCCGAATGGGGTCCGCAAGGGCCTCCATCCGGCCGACGAGCTGACGGGGCGCGGCGACGTAATTCATCAGTTCATCCGGATGCTAGGATGCACTGATTCCCCGGGCGCGTCAAGGGCCGAGCCGGGAGCCGGCCACGGCCGACGTTTTCTCTGCGCTTTCGCCCTTTTACTAATCGGTTGGCCTTCCCGGCCGAGCGGCGTACCCTTCCGCCGGTTTCAGCCGGGGCGGACCGCTGCATGGGGAGGCCAGGGGCCAGTCCGACTTCAGGGGCTTCTCTACTCTCGTCCGCGATCATGGCGAGAGCGGTGGCTCTTCCGCGCACCCGGTTCGTCCTGCCGCTTCAGTCATCGGGTCCCGCCTGCTCCCGTCTCGCGCGCGGCGGCGCCCGGGGTTCGCGTCCCGCCTGAGACGTCCCGAGGAGAAGCCATGAGCTGCCAGAGAGCCGTCCGTGCCTGCATCGTCGTCCTCTTCCTCGCCACCGCCGCGTGGGTCCCGCCTGCCGTCGCCGCGCTCGGAGTCTGCGACACCGCGGGGCCGATCGAGGTCGAGGCGACGGCTGGTACGGTCGGGCCGACCGCCTACGCGAGCCTCAAGGACGCCTTCGACGCGATCAATGCCGGAACCCACCTGGGCACCATCGACATCGAGGTCTGCGGCGACTCTCTGGCCGAGAACGCGACCGCCACGCTGAATGCAAGCGGCTCGGGGTCCGCCTCGTACGCGTCGATCGCGATCAAGCCCGCCGGCGGCGCCGCGCGCACGATCTCCGGCGCGCCCCCCGCCGGCAGCGCGCTGATCAACTTCAACGGCGCGGACAGCGTGACGATCGACGGCCTGAACGTCAGCAACAACGCGCTGACGATTTCCAACACGACCGCCAGCGGTACGCTGGGCACGGCCACGATCGTGTTCCAGAACGACGCGACCTTCAACACCATCACCAACGCGACGCTGCTCGGCTCGGCCACCGTCGCGGTCGGCAGCAACGGTGGCGTGGTCTGGTTCGGTGCCGGCGCGGTGAGCACCGGCAACGACGGCAATACGATCTCCAACTGCAACATCGGTCCGGCCGGCGCGAACCTGCCGACCAAGGCGATCTACCTCAACGGCACCTCGACGACGAGCGCCCTGAACAACAGCGGCATCGTCATCACCAACAACAACATCTACGATTACTTCAGCGCCTCGCTGTCGTCGGCCGGGATCGACCTGATCAGCGGCAACACCGACTGCACGATCAGCAACAATCGGTTCTTCCAGACCGCGGCGCGCACGATGACGTCGACCGGCCTGGCGCATACGGCGGTTCGGATCAGCAACAGCTCGGGCAACAACTTCCAGGTCACCGGCAACACGATCGGCTTCTCCGCCGCCAATGGCACCGGGACCTACTCCCTGGCCTTCCCCAGCACGACCTCGGGCAGCTTCGTACCGATCAATCTGTCGGTCGGCTCGACCACCGCCAGCAGCGTGCAGGGCAACACGATCACCGCGCTCGCGATCTCGGGCGGGCAGAGCGGCACCAGCACCGGCGCGCCCTTCCGGGGGATCTACATCGGCTCCGGTGCGGTCAACGTCGGCACCGTGACCGGGAACACGATCGGCAGCCTCGACGGCAGCAGCACCATCACCTACTCCACGACCTCCTCGTCGACCAACGACTTCTACGGCATCTACAACTTCAGCTCGAGCCTGACCAGCATCTCGAACAACCGCGTCGGCAGCATCACCGTGACGGCCGGCACGGCCTCCGCGGTTCTGGTCGGTCTGCGCGTCAACACCAGCTCCAGCACGACCTCCACCTTCGCGAACAACCTCATCGGCAGCGCGGCGGCCCCGCTGGCGAACACCGCGACAGGAACCTCCTCGCGGGTCGTCGGCATCTGGAACGAAGCGGCCGCACCGACGATCACCGGCAACACGATCCGCAACCTGACGATGTCCGCCGCCAATATCGGGACCGGCACCTCGGCCTCGACGATCGGCATCTTCCAGTCCGCGAGCTCCAGCACCAGCTCCGGCTACACCGTGTCGCTGAACACGATCCACTCGCTCAGCAACACGAACGCCACGGCCGCCGTCTGGGTGACGGGCATCCAGTACGCCGGGGTCGGCTCCGGGACGAACGTCGTGGCGCGGAACTTCATCCACTCGCTCTCGACCCCCAGCACCAGCGCCTCCGCGACGGTCGCCGGGATCAACATCAACAGCGGGACGACGACGTACCAGAACAATATGATCGACCTGGGGAACGGGCTGACGAACGGGATCCAGGTCATCGGCATCAACGAGGTCTCGGCCGGGACCGACAACCTCTACCACAACAGCGTGTTCATCGGCGGCGCCGACGTGACGGGAACCGCCAACACCTTCGCCTTCCAGAGCTCGATCACGTTCAACACCCGCAACTACCGGGACAACATCTTCTTCAATGCCCGGAGCAACGGGTCCGGCACCGGCAAGCACTACGCCATCCGCGTGGGTGGCACCGCGCCGAACCCGAGCGGCCTGACCAGCAACAACAACGTGTTGTACGTGACCGGCATCGGCGGCATCACCGGTCTCTTCAACCTGGTCGATCAGCCGACGCTGGGGGCCTGGCAGACCGCCACCGGCCAGGACCTGAACAGCTTCGCGAGCAACCCCCAGTACCTCGACCCCACGGGTGTCGTCGCCATCGACCTCCACATCAATCCGACGCTGACCACCGTGGTCGAGGGGAACGGCGCCTCGATCGCCAGCGTGACGGACGACTTCGACGGCGAGCTGCGTGCCGGCCTGACCCCGACCGACATCGGCGCGGACGCCGGCAACTTCCTCGGCGTCGACCTCTCCCCGCCGGTCATCAGCTACACGCCGCTCATGAATTCGGGCGATACGACGAGCCGCACTCTCACGACCTCGGTCGCCGACGCTTCCGGCGTCCCGACGGCGGGGATCGGGCTGCCCCAGCTCTACTTCCGCAAGGGGACTTCGGGCAGCTACACCGCCTCGCAGTGCACCTACGTCAGCGGCACCAGCTACGACTGCGTCTTCACCTACAGCGCGGTCGGAGGCGTCGTCGTCGGGGACACCATCCAGTACTATGTGGCGGCGCAGGACAACGCACCCACGCCGAACGTGACGACCAATCCGCAGATCGGCGCGTCGGGCTTCAGCCCCAATCCGCCTGCCGCCAGCACGCCCCCAGCCACCCCGAACAGCTACACGATCGTCGGCACGCTCTCCGGCACCAAGACCGTGTGCGCCTCGGGGTGCGACTACACGACCCTGACCGGCGCCGGCGGCGCCTTCGCCACGATCAACGCCAGCGTGCTCAACGGCAACGTGGACCTTCAGATCGCGGGCGACCTGTCCGAGGACGGCTCAGCCGCGCTGAACGCGATCGCCGAGGAGCCGACGGGAAGCAACTTCGTCGTCCGGATCTACCCCACCGGGGTGACCCTTGCGCCGCGGACGATCACCAGCACGACGGCCCCCACGGGCGGCTTCATCCGCCTGAACGCCGCCGACCGCGTCGTGATCGACGGCTCGAATGGCGGCACCGGAACGGACCGGAGCATGACGGTGACCCTCACCGCCACCGGCTCCTCGACGGCGGTGATCTGGCTGAGCAGCAGCGGTACGGACGGCGCGACGGGCAACACGATCAAGAACCTCACCGTCGTCGGCAACAGCAACACCACGACCCTCTACGGGATCGGAATGGGCGGTCCCACCGTCTCGTCGGGAAGCCTCGGTACCGGCAACAGCGGCAACACGATCCAGAACAACGCGATCAGCAAGGTCCAGTACGGCATCTACTCCCAGGGCGCCTCGGCCGCCAACAAGAACAGCGGCAACGTGATCAGGCAGAACCGGATGACTACGGCGTCGCCCGACCACGTCTCGCGCGGCGGGATCTGGCTGGGCTTCGAGAACGCCGTCCAGGTCACCGACAACCGGATCGACGGCGTGACCCTGGCGAGTTCGCCCGACGTCTTCGGCATCGCGCTGGGACTGACCTCGTTCTCGACCACCACCTTCACCGGCAACGAGGTCACCAACGCGACGGTGCTGCGCAACGCGATCGGAAAGGTGACCAATACGGGCACCTTCTCCGCGGCCGGCATCAGCCTGGCGGCCGCGACCAGCGGGACCACGCTGATTGCGAACAACGAGATCTTCGGGGTCGGCGCCAACGGGACCGCCGGTGACTTCGGGGCCGGGATCTTCCTCGGCGGCGGGACCGGGTCGACCACGCAGGTCTACTACAACTCCGTCTCGATGACCGGCACCTTCACCGGCGGAAGCTACCCGAACTACGCCCTGGCGATCGGCGGCGTCGATCCGATCGTCGACGTGCGCGACAACGCGCTCTACGCCACGACCGTCAACGGCACCGGCTTCAGCTACGCCATCGGCACGGCGTCTTCGACCTTCGCCAACATGATCTCCGACTTCAACGACCTGTTCACCGCCACCGGGTCGACCTTCGCCGTCGGTAAGACCGGCAGCCTGAGCCAGGGCACCGGCCTGAACCAGCTCACCCTCGCCAACTGGCAGGCGGCGACCGGCAAGGATGCCAGCTCGATCTCGGCCGATCCGCTCTTCAACTCCACGACCAGTCTCCAACCGCAGCCCGGCTCACCGCTGCTCGGCGCGGGGGTCCCGCTCAGCGTCACGACCGACATCCTGGGCACGCTGCGCAGCGCGACCAATCCGGCGATCGGAGCCTACGAGACGGCGCTCGACCTGAGCGGCCCGGTCATCGTCTACACGCCGCTGGTGAACACCTCGAGCACGGCGAATCGCATCCTCCCGGTAACGGTCACCGACACCTCGGGCGTACCGACCTCGGGGATCGGCCTCCCGGTGATCTACTTCCGCAAGGGGACGGTCGATCCGTACGTCTCCACCCAGTGCTCGCACGTCAGCGGGAGCAGCTACACCTGCCTGATCGACTACAGCCTCGTGAACGGCGGCAGCGTCTCTCCGGGCGACACCGTCCAGTACTACGTCATGGCGCAGGACGGAGCCTCGCCGCCGAATGTCTCCGCCAGTCCGTCTGCCGGGGCGAGCGGGTTCACGGCCGATCCGCCGGCGGCCGCCACGCCACCGAGCGCGCCGGCCACCTACCTGATCGCGATCACCTTCTCCGGCTCCTACGCCGTCGGCAGCGGCGAGACCTACACCTCGCTGACGAATCCGGGCGGGCTGTTCGAGGCGCTCAACAACGGCGTCGTCACCGGCAACATCACGATCAACATCACCAGCGACCTGGCCGGCGAGACCGGCACCGTCCCGCTGAACCAGTTGGCCGAGGAGGCCAAGGCGCTCTACTCCGTCGTGATCCGGCCCTCGGGCGCGCCGCGCACGATCACCGGGACGGGCTCGAACGTCACCGTGATCAAGCTCAACGGCGCCGACAACGTCACGATCGACGGCTCGCTCACGGGCAGCACCGACCGCAGCCTGACGATCGTGAACCCCAACACCGCCTCCGGCACCACCGTGATCTGGATCGGCAGCCTCGGGGTCGGCGCGGGGGCCACCAACGACACGGTGAAGAACTGCATCATCCGGGCCGGCACGATCGGCAGCTCGTCGGTGACGACCTTCGCCGTGTTCGTCGGTGATACCGGCGGCGCGGCCAACGGCGCCGACAACGACAACCTGACGCTCTTCAACAACCTGATCCAGAGGGCGACGATCGGCGTGCAGGCGATCGGTGCGGTGGCCGGCCCCAACGACAACCCCCTGATCGCCGGCAACGAGCTGGGCGACGCGGCGACCAACGCAAACTCGATCGGCCGGATCGGGATGAACGTCGGTGAGTCGACGGGCGCGTCGATCACGCTCAACACGATCACCAACGTCGTGACCAGCGACAGCGCGGTCAGCACCAACAATAACCCCTTCGGTCTGATCCTCAGCTCGGGGCTGGTCAACTCCAGCGTGACCCGCAACAGGATCAGCGACGTCCGATACACCAGCACGGGCGGCTACGGCGGCAAGGGGATCGACGTCAGCACCGGCAACGCCAGCAGCAACCTGCTGATCGCCAACAACTTCATCTCGAATATCAAGGGCGACGGCTGGAACGCCCTGGGCGGCGACTCGATCGTCGGGCTGCGGCTGCGCGGCACCACGGGCGGCGTCAAGGTTTACGCCAACTCCGTCTTCCTCGGCTCCGGCGACTTCGCCGGGAACAGCTCCGGCACGCTGAGCGCGGCCTTTTATGCCGAGGCCGGCGTGACCGGGCTGGACCTGCGCGACAACATCTTCGCCACCAACCTGAACAACACGATCACGGCGACCGACAAGACTTACGCGATCGCGACGGCCGCGACGACGAACGGGCTGTTCGCGACAATCGACTTCAACGACTACTTCCCGTCCGGGATTCCCGGCTTCGTCGGCCTGCTCAACGGCGTCGACCGGCTGACGCTGGCGGACTGGCAGACGACCAGCGGCCAGGACGCGGCCTCGCTCTCGGTCGACCCGCTGTTCGTCTCGGCGACCGACCTGCACCTGACCAGCCCGTCGCCGGTCGAGAACGCGGGGACACCGCTGGCCGTGATCACCGTGGACATCGACGGCGACGCGCGCGGCACGCCGCCGGAGATCGGAGCGGACGAGGTCGTGGACCTGTGCTCCGGCGTGACTTGCGACCCAGCCACTGCCTGCGCGAGCTTCGCCTGCGATCCCGCGGACGGCCTCTGCAAGCCCACGTACGAGCCGTCGACCACGATCTGCCGGCTCGCGGCGGGGTCCTGCGACTTGGCCGAAACCTGCACCGGCAGCAGCGCCGACTGCCCGGCCGACCTCATCGCACCGGTCAACACGCTCTGCCGCGCGGCGGCAGGGGACTGCGACCTGGACGAGGTCTGTGACGGTGTCAGCGCGGTCTGCCCGGCCGACGCCTTCCAGCCCTCGACCCTCGAGTGCCGCGGCGCGGCCGGGGCCTGCGACCTGGCCGAGTCCTGCACCGGTTCCAGTGCCGCCTGCCCGACGGACGCCAAGAGCACGGCCGAGTGCCGGGCCGCCGCCGGGACCTGCGACGTCGCGGAGTCGTGCGACGGCGCAAGCAACGACTGCCCGGCCGACGCGTTCGAGCCGGCCAGCACCGAGTGCCGCGCGGAGGCCGGCGTGTGCGACGTGGCGGAGTCCTGCACCGGGACCGGCCCGGCCTGCCCGACGGACGCCTTCGAGCCGGCGACACTGGAGTGCCGCGCCTCGACCGCGACCTGCGATCCGGCCGAGAACTGCACCGGGCTCGGCCCGAGCTGTCCGGCCGACACCGCCGGTCAGAGCGCGCCGGTCGGCGCGACGGTCGCGCTGACCCACGACGGCGGCACCGCCACCACCACGATCGCCTGGACCGAGGTCGAACTCGGTCCCTTCAACGTCTACCGCGGCTCGCGCCGGCCAGGGCTGGCCTGGAGCTACAACCAGAGCTGCCTGGTCAGCGGCGTGGTCGGCTCCAGCGCGACCGACACCGTGACGCCGGTCCCGCTCACGATGTTCTACTACCTCGTCTCCCGGGTCGCGCCGCCGTGCAGCGAGTCGAGCCTGGGCCAGGACAGCGCCAACACCGAGCGCCCCAACACGCAGCCCTGCTCCGGCTCGCCCGGTGACGTGGACGGCGACGGGGTGATCGACGCCCTCGACAACTGCCCCAGCGTGTCGAACCCGTTCCAGCTTGACGCGGACTTCGACTCGCACGGCAACGAGTGCGACAACTGCCCGGCGGTCTTCAACCCGAACCAGAACCCCGGGGACTGCTGATCCCAGGGGGCGGGCGGTCTCCGGCCTCGGCCGGCGGCCGCCCGCCCCGACCGGCACGGGCGCGACGGGGCCGCCCTGAGCTAGCTTATCCGGCGTGACCGCCTCGAACGTCTTCCCGCCCCCGGCGCACGCCGCCCGCCCGCGCCGCCGCTGGCTGCGCCGGTTGGGCGGCACCCTGCTGCTCCTCGCCGCCGTCGCGCTGACCGCCCCGCTGCTGCTCCCGCTGCGCTCGACCGCGGGGGTCCTGCCTCCACGGGAGCTGGCCGGGAAGGACGCGACCTTCGTCGCGGTGAAGGGCGTCGACCTGCACGTCGTGACGCGCGGCCGGAGCGAGCCGGCGGTCGTGCTGCTGCACGGCTTCGGGGCGTCGACCTTCTCGTGGCGCGACGTGGTCGACGGGCTGGGTCGCACCCGCCGCACGCTGGCCTTCGATCGTCCCGCATTCGGCCTGACCGAGCGACCGATGCCGGAGAGCTGGGAGGGCGAGAACCCCTACACGCCCGAGTTCGCAGCCGACCTGACGATCGGCCTGCTCGACGAGCTGGGGATCTCGAGGGCGGTCCTGGTCGGACACTCCGCGGGCGCGGCGGTCGCGGTGCTCGCCGCCGCACGCCACCCCGGCCGCGTGGCCGGACTCGTGCTGGAAGCGCCGGCGCTCGGCGGCCCGGCCGGCCCGCCGCTGCCCGGTTGGCTGCTGCGCTCGCCCCAGTTGCGGCGGGTCGGCCCGCGCCTGGTGCGCAGCATCGCGGACCGCGGCCCCGAGCTGATCCGCCGGGCCTGGCATGACGAGTGGCGCGTCACGCCGGGCGTGATCGACGGTTACCGGCTGCCGCTCCGGGCCCTCGACTGGGACCGCGCGTTGTGGGAGTTCACCGCCGCCGGGAGACGCTCCGACGCGGCCGAGCTGCTGCGGCAGCTCGACCTGCCCGTGCTGGTCGTGACCGGCGACGACGACCGGCTCGTGCCGCCCGAGGCCAGCCGCCGGGTCGGGGTCCTGCGGCCTGGGATCGAGCTGATCGAGATCGCGGACACCGGCCACATCCCGCACGAGGAGCGGCCCGCCGAGTTCCTCGCCGCGATCGCGCCCTTCCTGGACCGGGTGGCCCCCGCGGCCGTGAACTGAAACGGGCGGGGCTGCAGCCCCGCCCGTCGTCGTGCCAGAGCGTCGCGCGCTACTTCTTCAGCAGGTCGCGGATCTCCTTCAGCAGCAGGACGTCGTCCGGCACCGCCGGCGCCGGCGGCGGGGGAGCCGGGGCGCGCAGCTTGTTCATCGCCTTGATCACCATGAACAGCGCGAAGGCGATGATCGCGAAGTCGATGACCGTCTGGACGAAGGCGCCGACCTTCCATGTGACGCTGTCGGACAGCTTGATCCCCCACGTCGAGAAGTCGACGCCGCCCATCAACAGCCCGATCGGCGGCATCAGGACGTTATCGACGAACGAGGAGACGAGCTTGCCGAAGGCGCCGCCGATGACGATGCCGACCGCCATGTCGACGACGTTCCCTTTCATCGCGAAGTCCTTGAATTCCTGCATCAGGCCCATGGGCGTCCCTTCTCTGGCTCCGTGCGCGGGAGCGGGAGTGGCGCGGCGCGGATGGCTCGGTGAGGTCGCACGCCAAGCCGGTTGACGATACCAGATGCGCCCTCGGGAGTCGTGGGGGCCGCCCTCCCTGCCGGCCCTCTCACGAGATCGCGGCGTGCGGGCCGCCACGGAGGGCGGCCCCTACACATCGCGCGGCAGCGGTTCTAACATGCGGCCAGCTCTCGATTCCCCTCCGGAGAACCCCATGCCGCCGCGCCGCTTCGCCGTGTTCGCCGCCCTGCTCGCCCTCTGCGCCGCCCCGCTCGCCGCCGGGAAGCCCCCCGCTCCCGCCGCATCCGACAAGCCGGCGGCCGAAGCCGGGCCCTGGAAGAGCGAGACCTTCTCCGGCCTGGCCTGGCGCGGGATCGGCCCGGCGCTGATGTCGGGCCGCGTCGGCGACATCGCGGTCCACCCGACCGACCGCGCGACCTGGGTGATCGCGGTCGCCTCGGGCGGCCTGTGGCGCACCGAGAACTCGGGCACGACCTGGACGCCGGTGGCCGACGATGCCGGGTCGTACTCGTGGGGCTGCGTCACCTTCGACCCGAAGAACCCGCAGACGGTCTGGGCCGGCTCGGGCGAGAACAACAGCCAGCGCAGCGTCGGTTACGGCGACGGCGTCTACAAGTCGGTCGACGGCGGCCGCAGCTTCAAGAACGTCGGGCTCAAGGAGTCCGAACACATCGGGAAGATCCTGGTCGACCCGCGCGACTCCAACGTCGTCTACGTCGCGGCGCAGGGCCCGCTCTGGAAGGACGGCGGCGAGCGCGGCCTCTACAAGACGACCGACGGCGGCAAGAGCTGGAAGGCGGTGCTGACGATCTCCGAGCGGACCGGCGTCACCGACGCCGTCTTCGACCCGCGCGACCCCGACGTGCTCTACGCCGCGGCCTACCAGCGCCGCCGCCACGTCTGGACGCTGATCAACGGCGGCCCCGAGGGGGCGATCTACAAGTCGACCGACGCAGGCGCGACCTGGGCGAAGCTGGAGAAGGGGCTCCCCGCGGGGGACATCGGCCGGATCGGCCTGGCGATCTCGGAGACGAACCCCGACCTGGTCTACGCCACGATCGAGGCCGCCGGCGACGGCTCCGGCTTTTACCGCACGACCGATGCCGGGGCGAACTGGGAGAAGCGCAGCGCCACGATCGCCGGCAGCCCCCAGTACTACCAGGAGATCTTCGTCGACCCGAAGAACGACCAGCGGGTCTACCTGATGGACGTCTTCATGCTGGTCACCGAGGACGGCGGGAAGACCTTCCGCCGCGCCGGCGAGAAGGACAAGCACGTCGACAACCACGCGCTCTGGATCGACCCGGAGGACAGCGACCACCTGGTCAACGGCAACGACGGCGGCGTCTACGAGAGCTGGGACCGGGCCGCCACCTGGCAGTACAAGGCCAACCTGCCGGTGACGCAGTTCTACAAGCTGGGGCTGGACAACGACGCGCCCTTCTACCACGTCTACGGCGGGACCCAGGACAACGCCACGCAGGGCGGGCCGGCGCGCACGACCTCCGCCGCGGGCATCCCCAACTCCGAGTGGTTCGTCACGCTGGGCGGGGACGGCTTCAGGCCCGCCGTCGACCCGACCGACCCGGCGATCGTCTACTCGCAGTACCAGCACGGCGAACTCTACCGATACGACCGCCGGACCGGCGAGCGGATCGACATCCAGCCGCAGACGATGCCGGGAGAGGACCCGTCGCGCTGGAACTGGGACTCGCCGCTGATCATCAGCCCGCACGCGCACACCCGGCTCTACTTCGCCTCGCAGCGGGTCTACCGCTCGGACGACCGCGGCGACAGCTGGCGCGCGATCAGCAGCGACCTGACGCGGCAGATCGACCGCAATCAGCTGCCCGTGATGGGACGCGTCTACGGCATCGACGCCGTCGCCAAGAACAACTCGACCTCCTTCTACGGCAACATCGTCGCGCTGGCCGAGTCGCCGAAGAGCGAGGGGCTGCTCTACGCCGGCACCGACGACGGGCTGATCCAGGTCGCGGACGACGCCGGCGGAAGCTGGCGGAAGATCGACTCCTTTCCCGGCGTCCCGGAGAAGAGCTACGTCTCCGACATCGAGACCTCGCCGTTCGACGCGGACACGGTCTTCGCGGCCTTCGACAACCACAAGATGGGCGACTTCAAGCCCTACCTGCTGAAGAGCACGAACCGCGGCCGGAGCTGGGAGTCGGTGGCGGGCAACCTGCCGGCCCGCGGCACGGTCTACGCGGTCGCGCTGGACCACGTCGACCGCGACCTGCTCTTCGCCGGGACCGAGTTCGGCGCCTTCTTCACCCGCGACGGCGGGAAGACCTGGATCCAGCTCAAGGCCGGCCTGCCGCCGATCGCGGTGCGCGACATCGAGATCCAGCGGCGCGAGAACGACGTCGTACTGGCGACCTTCGGGCGCGGCTTCTACGTGCTGGACGAGTACACCCCGCTGCGCGGCCTCGAGCCGAAGACGCTGGAGCAGCCGGCGGTGCTGTTCCCGGTCGAGGACGCCTGGGTCTACGTGCCGCGCGAGCCGCTCGGCGACTCGGGCAAGGCGACGCAGGGGGCGGGCTTCTTCCTGGCCCCCAACCCGCCATTCGGCGCGGTCTTCACCTACTACTTGAAGGACGAGCTGAAGACGAGAAAGGCGCTGCGCCAGGACTCCGAGAAGAAGCTGCAGAAGGAGGGCAAGGACACCCCCTATCCCAGCTGGGACGCGCTGCGGGCCGAGGACCGCGAGGAGGCGCCCGCGATCGTGCTGACGGTCCGCGACCAGGCGGGCCAGGTCGTGCGCCGGCTGACCGGGCCGGTCGCCGCCGGGGTCCACCGAGTGGCGTGGGACCTGCGCTTCCCCGCCGCCGACCCGACGAAGCTCGAGGTCGCGGGCGAAGGGACGCCCTGGGACTTCCTCCCGACCGGCCCGCTGGCCGCTCCCGGCCGCTACACGGTCGAGCTGGCGCGCCGCGCGGACGGGGCGCTGACGCCGCTCGCCGGGCCGGTCCCGTTCGAGGCGAAGACGCTGGGCACGGCCTCGCTGCCGCCGGCCGACCGCACCGCGCTGCTCGCCTTCCAGCGCGACGTGGCGCGGCTGCAGGGCGCGGTGCTCGGGGCCGGCGAGGCGGCGGGCGAGGCGCAGCGCCGGATCGACCACCTGGCGAAGGCGCTGTTCGAGGCGCCCGGCGCCGACCCCACGCTGCGCGACCGGGCGCGGGCGCTCGACGCCGACCTGCGTGCGATCAAGGAAGACCTCTTCGGCGACCCGGTCCGGCAGCGCGAACAGGAGCCCGCGAGCCCGGGGATCGTCGACCGGGTGCAGCGCATCGTCTACGGCACGTGGGGCTCGACCTCGGCGCCGACCGGCACCCAGCGCGCGATGTACGACACGGCCGGGACGCTCTTCGAGTCGACGCTGAAGAAGCTGCAGAAGCTGGCCGAAGTCGACCTGCCGGCGCTGGAGCGGGCGGCCGACGCGGCCGGGGCCCCCTGGACCCCGGGGCGCGTGCCGCGCTGGAGCCGCTGAGCCGGGGGGGCGGCGCACGGAGCGCGCGGAGGCGTCGTTGGAGAGCCTGCTGGACCGGACCTGGCACGGCGCCCGCGACTTCGCGCGCGACGTCGTGCGCGAGGCGTCGCGCGTCCAGCTCACGACCCACGCCGCCGCGATCTCGGCCTTCGCGCTGCTGTCCATCGTCCCGCTGCTGCTCTTCGCGCTCGAGACGATCGCGGCCTTCGCGGGCCAGGAGTTCCTGGCCGGCGTGAGGTCTTTCGCCGGGGCGGAGGCGGAGGGACTGGTCTCCTGGGTGCTGCGGCTCAAGGCGGCAGGCAACCCGGCCTCGATCTCGTGGTGGGCCGAGCTGGCGATCCTGGCCGGCGCGGGGATGTCGATCTTCCTGCAGAACCGCCGCTCGCTGGCCGAGATCTTCGGGCGGCCCGCGCGCGAGACCCGCCCCCCCGTGCTCTGGCGCGTGGCCAGCACCTACCTGCTGGCGTTCGCGATGGTCGTGATCACCGCAGCGATGTTCGTCGCGCTGCTGTTCGCCGACGCCGGGATCACCTTCGTGGAGGAACGCGTGCTGCCGGCCGCCGAGGCCTATTTTGCCCCGCCCTCGCTGCGGCGCGTGCACTTCCTGGTGTCGCTGGGCCTGGTGACGCTGCTGATCGGGCTCTCGTGGCGGCTGCTCGCGCCGCGCCGCCCGCCGCGCGCCTACACCTACCCGGCCGCCTTCGTGACCGCGGTCCTGCTCGCCTTCGGCAACAGCGTGGTCGGAGAGCTGATCGGCCGCTCGGTCCTGGCGTCGTTGTACGGGACCGCCTGGTCGATCATCGCACTCGTGCTCTGGGTGCAGTATTCGGCGCTGGTCTACCTGCTGGGCGCGGTGGTCACGAAGGTTCTGTGGGATCGAGCGTCGCCCGCATCCGCCCCACGGCCGTCCCCAGCCGCTTGATCGCGGCCTCGCGGGGCGCGATCCGCCCGAGCCCGGTCGGCGGCATGTTGGTGTAGACCGTCTCGTAGCGCCCGGGTCCGACGACGTAGGTCTCGTGCCAGATCCCGACCGTCCCCGCGGCCGCGAGGCGCCGCGTGTATTCGGTCCAGACGGTGCGGTGCGCCCCCTTCGGGACGCGCGACCAGCGGACCAGGTCCTCGAACGAACGCCAGTACTGCACGACCGTCAGAAAGCGCGTCCCGCTCCACTCGGTCGAGCCCAGCAGGCCCGACGCCGGGTCGGACGCGAGGTCCCGCATCAGCCCGCGCATCGCGCGCCGCGCCCAGAGCCAGTGGTCGAGCCGCCACCAGCGGTTGAGCCGGATCCCGACCACCACCACGGTGAATTCCCCCGGAAGGCGCGCCGTGACCGCGTCGTGGGCCGCTTCGTCCATGCGCCCATGGTAGCCGAAAGCGCGGCTAGAATTCGGCGATGGGACGCCTGGGGACGCTGCTTCTCGCCGCGCTGGTGGCCGCGGCCGCCTACTACGCGCTGGCCTGGACGCTGCAGCGCGCGATCCTCTTCCCGCGCTACCTGCCGCGCTTCGCGCGGGAGCCCGCGCCGCCCCCGGGGGCCGAGCTGCTGCGGCTGGAGAGCCCCGAGGGGCCGGTCGAGGCCTGGTACTTCGCGGCCGGCGCCGCCGCGGGGGGCGCGCCCGCTCCGGCCGTGATCTGCGCCCATGGCAACGCCGAGGTGATCGACCGCTGGGTCGAGGAGGCGCGCCGCCTCCAGGCGATGGGGCTGCACGTCCTGCTGCCGGAGTACCGCGGCTACGGCCGATCGGCCGGCAAGCCGTCGCGGGCGGCGATTGCCGAGGACTTCGTCCGCTTCCACGACGCGCTGGCCGCGCGGCCTGAGGTCGACGCCGGACGGATCGCGTACTACGGCCGCTCGCTGGGCGTCGCGGCGGTGCTGGAGCTGGCCGTGGTCCGGCCACCGCGCGCGCTGATCCTGCAGTCGGGCTTCACCAGCGTGGCCGCGATGGCGCGCGGCTACCTGCTGCCGCGGGCGCTGGTCCGCGACCCGTTCGACAACCTCGCGGCGCTCGGCGCGACGACGGCGCCGGTGCTGATCCTGCACGGCGAGCGCGACACGATCGTCCCGCCCGGGCACGCGCGCGAGCTGGCCGCCGTGGCCGGGCCGCGTGCCCGGCTGGTGCTGATGGACTGCGATCACAACGACTGCCCGCCGGCGGAGTCGCTGGACGCGTTCTGGGACGGGATCGAGCGCTTCCTCGTGGAGGCCGGCGTGCGCTGAGCGGCGGCGGGCGCCGGTCAGCCCGGGTACGGGTAGCCCCGCTTCAGCGCCGCGTCGAGCTTCGCGTCGTGCCCGTACACGTCGCGGTAGAAGTGGACGGTCCCCTGCTCGTCCACGAACGCGGTGCCGTACAGGATGAAGACCCAGATCGGTCGCTTCAGGTTCACGGTCCGCGGCTCGCCGGCGTTCATCGCCGCCTCGATCGCGGCGCGGTTCCACGCCGGGTCGTCCTTCAGCACGAACTCGGCCAGCTCGACCGGCTGCTCCACCCGCACGCAACCGTGCGACAGCGCCCGCTCCTCGCGCGAGAACGCCGCCTGGGACGGCGTGCTGTGCAGGTAGACGTTGAATTCGTTGGGGAACATGAACTTGACCAGCCCCAGCGCGTTGTGCCGGCCGGGCGTCTGGCGGACGCGGGCCTGGCCGGCCCGGACGGCCGCGATCGACGACGCGTCGACCGGCAGCCGCCCCCCCGCCCCCTCGATCACGTAGTGGTTTCGCTCCGCGTAGCCGGGATCCCGCGACATCTTCGGCAGGATCTCGGCGCGGGCGATGCTGGGCGGGACCTCCCAGTAGGGGCTGAAGACCAGGTACTTCATCTGGCGCGCGAAGATCGGGGTCTGCGCCCCCTGGTACTCCTTGCCGACGACGACGTTCATCGTCAGCGCCGGCCGGACGGCGTCCCCCTCGCGCTCGAAGGCCCGCAACTGGAACGACGGGATGTTGACCACGATCGGCGGCTCGCCGAACTCGTGGGCCAGCCAGCGCCAGCGCTCGAGCGTCAGCTCGATCTGGCGCAGCCGCGCCGCGGGCGGCGTGTTCAGCTCGCGGAAGGTGGCGGGGCCGGCCACGCCGTCCGGCGCCAGCCCGTGGCGCTCCTGGAAGCGCTTCACGGCCGCGACCATCGGCGCGCCGCAGCTCGCGGCCGAGGCCGCCGCCTGCTCGCCGGCCGGGAGGTCGCCGAGCAGGACCAGCAGCTCGGCCAGCTTCGGCATCGCGTCGTAGCTCCCGCCCGCCTCGAGCGGCTTCGCCGGCACCGGCAGCGGCTGCAGCGCCGCGATCCGGGGCGCCAGCTCGCGGGTTCGCGCCAGCGCCGCCTGCAGCGCGCGGTAGTACTCGTACTGCGGCTCGACCGCGTCGAGACGCGCCGCGACGTCGTCCGCCGCGACCAGCTCCTCGAGCAGCGCCGACAGGTCGTACTTCTTGTGCTCGACGTCGAGGTGGAACCCCAGCCGCTCGGGGTTGACCCGGCCGATGTGCAGGTCCGAGACGAAGCGCATCGCCGAGACGGTCAGCGCGAGGTCGAAGTCCGCGAGCTGCTGGGGCGAGGCGGTCCCTCGCTCGAGCGCGGCCAGCCGCGCCGCCCAGCGGCCGCCGTCGTAGTCCTCGGCGTGGACCCCCTTGGCGTCGGCGGCCTCGAGCTGCGCGATCACCGCCCTGGCCTGCGGCGTCGGCCGGCCGGCCGCGGTCCAGGCCAGCGCGCCGCCCCGCGCGTCGTAGAAGCCGGCGACCCACTTCGTGTAGTCGGAGAAGTCGGGCCAGCGCAGCGCGGCCAGCCGCCCGGCGTCGATCGCGGCGGACGCGGCGGGCGGGAGCGCCGCCTGCGCCGGCTCGGCGGCCCGCGCCGCGGGCGCTGCCAGCGCCGCGGCGGCCAGCAGTGCGGCCCACAGGGGCCGGCTCGGCACGCGCTTGATGACCACCATTTCCACGCTCCTTGGCATCGCGTCACGCCCCGCGCCGACGGCGGAGGAACGCGATCATGTCGTCCAGTTCCCGGACCCGCAACAGCTTGCAGAGCGCGCCGTAGGCCAGGATTCCAACCCCCACGGGGACCAGCGCGTCGAGCCCGTTGCGCGCCAGGTCGCCGCTGCCGATCCAGGCCTCGAGCCCGCGCCACGCGCCCCAGGCGGCCAGCGCCATCCCCGCCGACGCCGCCGTCACCTTGGCCACCGCGAGCCACAGCCCGCGCTCCCCGAGCCCGCCGACGCCGCGCTGGAACGCCGCCGCCAGCACCAGGAAGTTGACGATCGCCGCGACCGCCGTCCCCAGCGCCAGCCCGCGGTAGCCCAGGACCGGGTAGAGCGCGACGTTCAGCGCCAGGTTGGCGGCGACCGCGCTGACCGAAGCGGCGAGCGGCACGCGGGCCCGGCCCAGCGAGTAGAACGCCGGCGCCAGCACCTTGACCGACGAGTAGGCGAACAGCCCGATCACGTAGAACAGCAGCGCGGCCGC
>JALOKP010000079.1 GCA_025456425.1 Acidobacteriota bacterium
CAGGGGACCTTGAACTCGACGTCCCACGACAGCCGCTCGCGGCAGTGCGGGCAGTGCCGCGCGTAGAGCGGCACGTGGCGCCGGCAGGAGGGGCAGCGCCCGCGGCAGTCGGCGCGGTCCTTCCCCTCGCGGCGCCGCGCGAACTCGGCGCCGCACCAGGCGCAGAAGCTCCAGACCGGGCTCCTCTCCCAGGCGCAGCTCGGGCAGCGCCCCGGCAGCTTGTCCGACCAGATCAGCTTCTTGCGGTCGGCGCACTCCGGGCAGTAGCGCATGTGGGTGATCAGGTCCGAGCCGCAGGTCACGCAGACCCGCCGGATGTCGTAGTAGGCGTCGAGCAGTTGCGGCAGCGTGCGCCCGCGGCGCGGCGGCCGGATCTCCTGCAGCGCGCGGCGCAGGGCCGACATCGAGGCGAAGCGGTCGCGCGGCTCGCGCGAGAGCATCTTGAGCAGCGACGGCCGGAACGGCTCGGGGAGCGCGGCCAGCTGGCGGGCCAGCCGCCGCCGGTCCAGGCGCTGGATCCGGTAGGCGATCACGGCGGTCCGGGCCGCGCCCCACGGCACCGAGCCGGCGAGCAGCTCGTGCAGCAGCACGCCCAGAGCGAAGACGTCGGTCTGCGGGGTGGCGCGGCCGCGCAGCTGCTCGGGGGCCATGTAGGCCAGCGTCCCGGCCCCGGACCCGGTCTGCGTCGAGAGTCCCAGGTCCCGCGCGATCCCGAAATCGCAGAGGATCGGCCGGCGCGAGCGGCGCTCGATGATCACGTTCGAGGGGGTCAGGTCGCGGTGGACGATCCCCTCGGCATGGATCGCCTCGAGCGCCCCCGCGAGGTCCATCACGATGTCGACCGCGACGGCCGGAGAGAGCTTGCGGTGGAACTCGACGAAGTCGGCCAGCGTCGGCCCCTCGAGGTAGTCCATCACCAGGTAGAGTCGGCCGCGCTCGTCCTCGCCGACCTCGTGGACCCGAACGATGCTGGGGTGCGACAGGAAGCGCAGCCCCTTGGCCTCGCGCAGCAGCGACTCGTCGCCCATGCGGTTCGCGACCTTGACCGCGCGCAACTCGCGGGTGAGGCGGTCGCGGCACAGCAGGACCCGCGCGAATCCCCCCGCCCCGATGTCGTTGAGGATCTTGTAGCGCCGTCCGGGGTCTACGTAGGCGTCGAGCACGCCGGGTCCTTCCGCGCGGCGATCGACCGGCCCGCGCCCGGGAGCGATGTTACCGCAGCGGGCCCCCCGGCCCGGCGGCCAGCGGCAGCAGGAGCGTGAAGCGCGCTCCCGCGCCCGGGAGGCTCTCGACCTCGATCCGCCCGCCCTGCGCCTCCACCGCCTGGCGCGCGATCGGCAGCCCCAGCCCGGAGCCGGTCTCGCGCGTCGTGACGTCGGGCTCGAAAAGCTGCGCCAGGCGCCCCGGGTCGATCCCGGGGCCGGTGTCCGCGACCGTGATCGCCACCGTCCGCGGCGGTCCCTCCCGGGGCTCCCAGCTCACCCGGACCGTCCCCCCCGTCTCGACCGCGGCCAGCGCGTTCAGCACGAGGTTGGCCAGCGCTCGCCGCAGCAGCCGCGGATCGGCCAGGACCGGGGGGAGCGCGGGCGGCCCGTCCGTCTCGAAGCGCACGCCGGCCGGCGGCGCCAGCTCGTAGGGGGCGAGCCAGCCCGCCAGCAGCGGGGCCAGGTCGAGGCGCTCGGTTCGTGCCGCGAAGAGCCGGGCGTAGTCCGAGAACTCGCTCGAGGTCTCGCGCAGCACGCGAACCTGCTCGCCGATCGTCGCCAGCGCCCGGTCGAGCACCTCGGGCAGCCGCGGGTCGTCGGCGGCAGCGAGGCGGCGCACGTGCTCGACCACGAGGCTGATCGGCGTCAGCGGGTTCTTGATCTCGTGGGCGATCCGCCGCGCCATCTCGGCCCAGGCGGTCAGCCGCTCGCTGCGCAGCGTGTCCGAGAGGTCCTCGACCACCACCAGCCGCGCCGGCTCGTCGCCGGTCTGGCGCGGCAGCCGGATCGTCGAGACCCGCAGATGGCGGGTCTCGCCGCCGCGCGGCAGGTCGACCATCAGCGGCGGGGTGGCGTCGCCGGGCAGCGGGAGGTCGGGCGCCGCCTCGAGCAATGCCCGCGCCTCGGGGTTGGCGGCCCAGGTCGTGCCGTCCTCCCGCAGCGCCAGCACCGCCAGCGGCATGCTGGCGATCAGCCGCTCCATCGCCTCGCGCCGCCGCTCGAGCACGGCGCGCTGCGCGGCGAGGCTGGCCCCCATCTCGCGGAAGGCGCGGGCCAGCGAGCGCGTCTCGTCGTAACCCGTCTCCGGCACCGTGGCGTCGAAGGACCCGCCTGCGATCCGGGCGGTGGCGCGCTCGAGTTCGGCCAGCGGCCCGACCAGCCGGCGCGAGGCGGGAGCGACGAGCGCCGCCGCCAGCAGCACCAGCAGCGCCGAGCTGATCAGCAGCGCGCGGTCGACGTCGCGCAGCTCCTCCGCCGCGCGCTGGCCGGCCCGGCCCAGCGAGACGCCGACGACCCCCGCCGCCGCGTTGGGAGGGACCAGCGGTCCGTGCGCGGCGGCCGGCGAGACGACCCGCCCTCCCGGCGCCCGGCGCGCGGGGGCTTCGACCAGCGAGGCGCGCTCGACCACGATTCGCCGCCAGGTCGCGCCGTCGAGCCGGTCGGGCAGCAGCCCGGCGCGCACCAGGTCGGGGCGGCTCGAGGCGATCAGCGCGCCGTCCCCCTCGTAGGCGTTGACGTCGTCGCCGAGCGTCCGCGCCAGCCAGGCCGCGAGCGCGTCGTCGAGCACCACGCCGCGTTCCCCCTCGAGCGCCAGGTAGTCCTGCAGGAAGCCACGCGCGTAGCCGACGGCGCGCGCCCCCTCGGTCGCCAGCTGCTGCGCGGCCTGGCGCGCGGCCACGACCCGGAGCGACGCGCCCAGCGCGAGCAGGGGCAGCAATCCGGCCGCCAGCAGCAGCACCGCGACCTGGACGCGGAACCGCCCGACCAGGCGCCGCGCACCCTCCGCCAGCGCAGCGCGCGAGCCGGAGGGGTCGGTCGCGAACCGCCGCAGCGCCAGCGCGCCCAGCGCGAGCGCCGCCGCGAGCACGCTCCAGCTGACGGCCGTCGCCCCGACCGCGACGGGGCGCGGCGGGAAGACGATCGCCGAGACCGACCCCTCGCCGTCGGGCAGGTCGAGGACCGCCGCCCGACGCCCCTGGACCGGCGCTCGGCGCCAAGCCGGCTCGGGCGGTGCCGCGGGCGGCGGCAGCGGCGCCGGCTCGACGTCGGAGTGGACGACGCGCCGCGCCGCGTCGTACCAGGCCAGGCGCGGCTCGAGCTCGGGTGCGGAGGGGAAGAGCGCGCCGTCGCGGCCCGCGCCCCGCCGCGCGCGCAGCGGGTCGCTGCCGGCCCGTCCCGGGAGGTTGCCCGGCTCCTCGAGCACGGCGGCGATCCACCGCCCGCCCTGCGGCCGCGCGCGCTGCGCCAGGCGGACGCGGAAGGTCCCGCCCACAAACGACAGGGAGACCTGCGCCGGGCGTTCCGTCCCGGCCCGGTCGCGCCCGAACGCCGCCAGCTGGGGGACCGGGTCCAGCGGGGGGAAGCCGGTCGCGAAGGCATCGACGAGCCGCCCGTCGGCGTCGTACTTCCAGACCCCCGAGGCGAGCCCCAGCCGGCCCAGGGGACTGTTCCACCAGAGGTCGATCGCGTCGCGCTCCGGGGACAGCGAGGCGGGGTGGGGGTCGGGGCGCGTCAGCGCCAGCGCGCCGTCGAGCGCGCGGTCCCAGGCCCCCTCGCGGGACGCGATCGCGGGCGCCACCCCTTCGTCGACGGCGCGCCGCTGCGCTGCCGGGACGGCAAGGCCGTGCGCGGCGGCCGCCAGCGCACCGGCGCCGAGCGCCGCGACCAGCCCCTTCGCCCAGCCGCTGCGCGGCCACGCGGCTCCGGGCTCGAGCCGCACCGCGAGCACGAGCGCCGCCCAGGCCGGCGACGTGAGCGCCAGCGCGAGTGCGGCCGCGATCGCTCGACCGCCGCGCGGACCGACCAGCTCGAGCAGCGAGAGTCGCTCGCCCAGGGTCAGCGCCGCGGCCAGCGCGAGCCCGCCGGCGGCCGCGGCGAGCGCGATCCAGGCCAGGCCGGCGCGGGCGCGCGGCCGGCGCGGGAGCGGGACCAGCGCGGCGAGCGCGACCAGCGTGAGCCCGCTCAGCGCGGCGGCGGCGGGCGACTCGACCAGCGGGGCGAGCGGACCGAGGGCCCGCGCGGTCCCCGCCGACAGCCAGCCCTCCGCGCCGAGCCGCCCCAACCGGTCGAGCGCGCCGGGAGCCGCGGCCAGCGCGAGGCGCGCGGCGACGAGCGCCGCCCCCGCGCCGCTCGTGAAGTTGAGCGCGTAGAGCGCGAGCAGCAGCGCCGCCAGGTGCGCTGCCAGCAATGCGCGCCGCGCGGCGAGGCGGGCCCGCTCCGCCGCGGCCGGCAGGACCTCGAGCGAGACCCGCGCGACGACCTGCCCGCCCGGCGCCATGAGCGGGACGAGCGACCAGTAGGGCGCGGCCTCGGTCGTGCCGCGAGTCGACTCGACCGGGGCGCGGACCCCTTCGCCCCAGGCCTGCCAGCGCACGCTGGCGTCGACGCCGGATCCGAGGTCCCGACCCAGCGCGCCGGCCGCCGGCTCGGCCGGCAGCGGGACCTCGGCCAGCAGCACGCGCGCGCTCCCGGCAACGGGGCGCGCCACGACCAGCCGCAGCACCAGCCCGCGCCGCAGCGCGATCACGGCCGGCGGCGCCGCGAGCTGCGCGCGCAGCGCCTCGCGCTCGTCCCCGGAGAGCCGCATCCCCGCGCCCGTCCAGGCGGCCACCGTGGCGAGGTCCGCCCCGGTCAGGACGAGACCCGCGTCGTCACCGAGCGCGTTCCGCTGCGCGTCGAGCCACGCGGCGACCGCCGCCTCGTCGGCCGGAGGCTCCGCGCGCAGGACGGCGTCCACCGCGCGGAGTTGCTCCGACCAACTCCGCTCGACCTGCTGGACCGCGCCCGCCAGGCGCTCGTAGGGGGGGCGGCGCGGGGCCAGTTCGGAGATCCCCGAGAACCCCGCGACCAGCGCGAGCAGCGCCGCGAGCCGCGGCGCGCGCCCCCGGCCACGGATCGCGCCGGCGGCCGCCGCGGCGAGCGCCAGCGCCGAAATCGCGACGGCCGCACCCGCCGACCCGGGCCCGCGCGAGAGTGCGGCCAGCACCGCGCCCGACGCGAGCGCCAGCGGAGCGGCGTCGAGGACGCCGGAAGGGGCTGCGCGCGGCGGTTCGCTCATCGCGACCGGATGATAGTGCGCGCCGGGCCGCCGCCGGCGATGCCCGGACGCCGAACGGCCCGCCGTGAGGCGGGCCGTGGCATGCCGCAGGGGGTTGGTTCGTCAGCCGGGAAAGGAGTCGTCTCGTCCAGGCGATGGGAAATCCCGACAAGGGGCCGAGGGTTGGATCCACTCGCTCGGGGCGTAGTGGGCAACGGGCTTGGTACTGCGTCGGGTTCAAAGGGCTACGGGGTCGGTTTTCCCCTCGAACCCCCTGTCGGGTCTTTCCGCCTTCGCAAGCTGAGATATAGCAAGGGGGATGCCAAATCAGGTCGAGTGGACAAGCGCTTCGAGGTCAATGATTTGAGCACCTTACTCGGAGAAGGGGCCGGCTCCAGGAGTGTTGCACCGGTCCCGCCGCGTTGCGTCCTGCAACAGCGCGACGCCCGCTCAGGGGGGATCTTCGAGGTCGCCGAGGCGGCGGAGCTTGCGGTAGAGGGTCGAGCGGTCGATCCCCAGCATCTCGGCGGCGCGGGAGCGGTTCCCCCGGGCGGCGCGCAGCGCCTGGCGGATCTGCTCGACCTCGGTCTGTTCGAGTGTCGCCACCGGCCCCTCCTCCACCGAGCCGGCCGCCGGCACCGCGCGCTCGTGGAAGGCGCAGTTCTCGAGCACGTCGAGTTCGGTGATCAGCTCGCCGTCGACGAAGGCCGCGAGCTTGGTCAGCTCGTGTTCGAGCTCGCGCACGTTCCCCGGCCAGCGGTGGCGCAGGAACAGCCGCAGCGCCGCCGGCTCGAGCCGCTTCGCCGGCGCGCCGGAGCGCGTGGCGAGCCCCTCCAGGATCGCGTCGACGAGCAGCCCGACGTCCTCGATCCGCTCGCGCAGCGGCGCGAGGTGGACCCGCGCGACGTCGAGCCGGTAGAGCAGGTCCTCGCGGAAGCGCCCGTCGCGCACCGCCGCCGCGAGCTCGCGATTGGTCGCGGCCACGATCCGCACGTTCACCTGGCGCGGCAGGTCCTCGCCCAGCCGGCGGATCTCGCCGAACTGGATGGCGCGCAGCAGCTTCGGCTGGAGGTGCATCGGCATCTCGCCGATCTCGTCGAGAAACAGCGTGCCGCCGTCGGCCTGCTCGAACAGTCCCTTGCGGTCGCGGTCGGCGCCGGTGTACGCGCCGCGCCGGTGGCCGAACAGCTCGGACTCCAGCAGCGTTTCGGTCAGCGCGGCGCAGTTGACCGCCACGAAGCGCTGCTCGCGCCGCGGACCGTTGTAGTGCACGACCCGCGCGACGAGGTCCTTGCCCGTGCCCGACTCACCCGTGATCAGGACCGGGATCTCGGTCGGGACGATCTTGTCGAGGATCCGGTAGACCCGCTGCATCGCCGGCGAGGCCCCGACCAGGCTGTCGTAACGGAAACGCACCTCGAGGCTCGATTGCTTCTCGAGGATCTCGATCCGCTGCTCCTCGACCTCCTTCGCCAGCTGCTCGTTCAGGCGCCGGATCTCGTCGGCCTGGCGCCGCAGCTCGTCGACCAGCCGCGCGTTGCCGAGCGCGATCCCGGCCTGGTCGGCCAGCCGGCCGACCAGCTCGAGGTGGCGCGGCTCGAACGCGGCCGCGGCGCGCCGCGAGTCGAGCACGATCGCGCCCGCCGCCTCGCCCCGTACCGCGAGCGGGGCGGCCAGCAGCGAGCGGATCGCCAGCGCGTGAATCGAGGCCGAGGCCGCGAGCCGCGCGTCGGTCAGCGCGTCGAGCGCCAGCAGCGGCCGGCCCTCCTGCATCACGCCCCGCGCCACGCCGCGCGCCAGCTCGCGCTCCGCGCCGTCCAGTTCCGCGCCGCCGGAGCCGCGTGCGATCTCGACCAGCGACTCGCCCTGCTGGTCGAGCAGCACGAAGCCGCGCTCGGCCCCGGTCAGTTCGATCGCGGTGTCGACCAGGATCGAGAGCACCGCCCGGGGCTCGAGGCTCGAGTTGAGCGCGCGGTTGATCGCCAGCAGGCGCTCGAGTTCGGGCTCGTGCAGCGTGCGCCCGTCGGGCGCGGCTTCGCCGCCCGGGCCGGGCGCCGGCGGGCCGGGACCGCCGCGCGCGGCGTCCGTCGGGAGTTCCGGCGCGCCGGCGAGCGCGCGGGCCCGCGGGTGCGCGGCGAGGCGGCCGCGGTCGGCGTCAGGGGCGGCGGCCAGGAAGGCCTCCAGCGCCTGGCGCGCGTCGCGCGTCCGCAAGGCGGCGTCGGCACCGGCATCGGCCAGCCGCGCCGCCTCGGCCTCGGCGGCGAGCGCGCGCCAAACCAGGTCGCCGCGCTCGTGCGCGGCCAGCACGGTGGCCGCGGAGCGGGCGTCGTCGCGTGCTGCGGCGGCGCCGCCGCGGCCGCGCGCCAGTTCGCGCTCGGCCGCCAGCAGCCGGGCTCGGGCCACCCCCTCGTCCCAGCCGGTGGCCTCCGCCGCCTGCCGCGCGCGGCGCAGCGCGAGCTGCGTCCGCTCGTCGTCGCCGCGCTCGAGGCTGGCTTCGGCCAGCGCCAGCAGCCCTTCCAGCTCGAGCCGCTCGGCGCCGGCGCGGCGCGCGAGGAAGCAGCTTTCCTGCAGCGCGCCGCGGGCGGCCTCGCCGTCGCCGCGGACGGCCAGCGCGCGCCCCCGCAGCAGGGCCCGCAGCGCCTGCTCGGGCAGCGGGGCGTCGCCGCGCAGGGGCAGCAGGGCTTCGACCTCCTCGACCTCGCCGCGCGCCGCCGCGATCGTCGCCAGCGCGGCGCGGGCCTCGGCCGCCGGCGCCGCGACGCCGCAGCGCTCGGCCTCGGCGCGGGCCTCGCGCGCCAGCGCCAGCGCCGCACGCAGCTGGCCGCGCTCGAGCAGCAGCAGCGCCTCGCGCGCCGCCAGCGCCGCGGCCTCGTGCGGCTGGCCCAGCCGCCGCCGCCGCGCGGCCGCGGTGCGCAGCGCGTCCTGCGCTTCGCGCCGCCGGCCGAGCCGCGCCAGCAGTCGTCCGGCCAGGGCCGCGGCCTCGGCCTCGTCGTCCAGGCGGTGCGCGGCGCGTGCCTCCGCCAGCAGCCGCGTCGTCTCCTCCAGCGCCTCGGCGACGCGGCCGCCCGCCTCGAGCGCGAGGGCCCGGCCGCGGCGCGCGGCGGCGCCGGCGGCGCCGCCGCCGGCCGCGCGCGCCCGTTCCTCCGCGGCGTGGAAGCGGGAGAGCGCCTCCGCATTGCGACCGCCGGCCAGCGCCAGCTCGCCGAGCGCGACCAGCGCCCCGGTCTCGACGTCGCCGCGCCCCGCACGCCGGGCCTGGCCCAGCGCGGAGGCGATCCGTGTCTCCCCATCGGCGGCCCGGCCCGCGCGCGCGAGCGCGCGCCCTTCGTCGAGCAGCACCTCCGCGCCCAGCCCGACCTCGCCCAGCTCGTCGAGCAGCGCGAGCGCCTCCTCGAGGTGCGCGACCGCGGCCGCAAGGTCCCCGCCCGCGCCGGCCAGGGCGGCCGCGCCGCGCAGCGCGTCGGCGAGCGCCCGCGGCTCGGCGGCGGCACGCGCGGCTTCGACCGCGTGCGCCGCCTCGGCCGCCGCCTCGCGCGGGAAGCCGAGTGCCGCCAGCGCGGCGGCGCGGGTGCGGCGCAGCCCGGCTGCCTGCGCGGCGTCGCGCTCCGCGCCGGGCAGCGCCAGCGCATCGTCGGCGAGCCGGGCGGCGGCACGCGGCAGGCCGTCCTCCAGCGCGCGCGCGGCCGCGGTGGCGAACAGCGCGCGCGCCTCGCCCGCGCGGCCGATCGCCGCGAGGTGCCGGCCGCGTTCTTCCTCGCGGTCCGCGGTGCCGGCGAGCTGTTCGGCGCGCCGGGCGTGGAGCGCGGCGCGCGCGGCCGGGCTCGCCAGGGCGAGCGCCTCGCCGGCGGCCAGCCGCGGCGCCAGCGCCAGGCCGACGCGCCCGTCGGCATCGACGACGCGACGCACCGTCCCGGCGGCGAGCAGCGCGTCGAGCGCCGCGGGGTCGCGGGCCGCGCGCGGCTCGAGCTGTTCGAGTTCCGCCAGCGCGAGCGGGCCGCCCCCCGCCACGGCGAGCGCGGCGACGAGCGCGCGGGCTTCGGGCTGTTCCGGCACGGTCGCCGTCGCGGGCGCCCCGGCGAGCGCGGCCTCCAGCGTGGCCGCGAGCGGAAGCTCGGGCCCCACCCGCCCGGTCGCGACGAGCGCTTCGGCCACGGCGGCGAGCGCTGCCGGTCGGCCCGAGGTGGCGAGTGCGAGTTCGGCGGTCCAGGCCGGCGGCAGCGCGGCGGCGCCGACCATCGAGGCCAGGGCCCGCACCGCGTCGCCGTCGCCAAGCGGCGGCAGCGCGATCGCGCCGGCGCCCGGCGGCGTCGCGCACAGCGGTTCGCCGGGCGGCCCCCCCTCGCGCAGCGCGAGCGCGACCAGGGCGGGGATCGCTCCCGACGCCGCGTTCGCGGCCAGCGCCTGCAGCACCTCGCATGAGGCCGGGTCGGCGTCGTCGGCGTCGTCGATCAGCAGCACCAGCGGCGCCCCCGCGAGCCGCGACGCGAGCCGCTCCGCGCGGGTCGCCCCCTCGTCGGCGGGGCCGGCTGCGCGCGCCTGGCGCGCCAGGGCCCGCTCCATAGCGTCGATCAGCCCGAGCGGCCGCGGCGGCGCCTCGTGCGGCCCGACCAGCACCGCCGGCCGTCCCGCTGCGTGCGCCTCCAGCAGGAACTCCTCGAGCAGGCGCGAACGCCCCGAGCCCGTCGGGCCGCGCACCGTCCACAGCCCGCCGCCGCGCCCGCCGTGCGCGGCGAGCGCCTCGCGCCAGGACGCGAGCTGCGGCCCGCGGCCGACCAGTTCCGCCGCCAGGGGCGCGGCCAGTGCGACCGCCGGGGCCGCCGCGGCGCCCGACAACGGCGCCAGGCGGCGGCGCGCTTCCTCCGCGGTCGGCGGGCGGCGCGCGGGGTCCTTCTCCAGCAGCGCGAGGATCAACTGCTCGAGCAGCGGCGCAACGCCGGGAACCAGATCGCGCGGCGGGGTCGGCGCCAGCGCGAGGTGCGCGCGCACGACCTCCCAGGCATCGGCGCCGAGGAACGGGTCCTGCCCGGTCACGACGCGGTACAGCACGCAGCCCAGTGCGTAGAGGTCGGCGCGCCCGTCGGGTGCGGCGCCGCGCAGCGCTTCCGGCGCGAGCGTGGCGGGGGTACCGCGCAGCACGCCCGGCTCGGCCCTTCCGGCGCGAGCGGCGAGCCCGAGATCGACCAGCGTGACGGGCGGGGGATCGGCTCCGGGCTCGTCGCCGACGAGGATGTTCGCGGCCTTGACGTCGCCGTGGACGAGGCCGCGCCGGTGCAGCGCGCCGAGCGCGTCGAGCAGCGCGTCGGCGACGCGCGCGATCACCGCCGCCTGTGCGCCCTTCAGGGCCGCGTCGATCGGGCGCCCCGGAACGAGGTCCATCGTGAACCAGGCTGCCTCCGCGCCGCCGGCCCCGTCTGCCTCCTCGATCACGCCGTGCTCGTGGACCGCGACCAGGTGCGGGTGGCGCAGGGCGGCGAGGATGTGGAACTCGCGGTGGAAGGCGCGGGCCAGCTGGGCTGGGTCCGCCACCCCCTCCGGGCGGAGCAGCTTCAGCGCGAGGATCCGGCCGCCGTCCCGGTCCCGGACCCGCAGCACCTCACCCGAGGAGCCGGAGCCGAGCCGGCCCAGGACTTCGAACCGGCCAGCCACGAGGGGGGGAGCGGTCATGGGGTCGTTATGCGCCACTCTGTTGCAGGGCGCAACACTCGGCCGCCGCCGCCAAGCGCCCCCGGCCATCCCTCCGGAGGCCGCGGAACGGCCCGAAAAGCGCCGGAAGACAAAAAAATCGGCCCCCCGAGGAGGGCCGAACTGGTAGAGGAAAAGGAGTCAGTGAACATAGCTTGAGCAATCGCCGTGCCAGCGACGCCGAGAGAGTCAACTGATACCAGGGGAACGGCTTGGGGTCCGCGGCCGTTCGGGATTCGTCCTGCCAGCGTGACGCGGCGGGTCAGTCTGACGGGGGCGGCCTGACGTTCAGCGGCGGGAGATGGTGGACCGCAAGGGATTCGAACCCTCGACCTCCGCGTTGCGAACGCGGCGCTCTCCCAGCTGAGCTAGCGGCCCGACGGGAAGGGGAGTTGGTGGGGCGTGTAGGATTTGAACCTACGACTTCCACCGTGTGAAGATGGCACTCTACCGCTGAGTTAACGCCCCTGAAACCCGCGGCCGTCCTTCCCGGCGCGGCGCGCGTCCCCCGCGACGGTCCCGCGGGGCTTCCGGCGGCTGGCTCCGCGTCTCTGGAAGTTGTAGACTTATCAATATCTAGCGGTGGTCGGGCCCGCGGCGCGCAAGATCTTGTGGTCCTCCCGTTGACAGCGCGGGAGGGGACGGCTACAGTCCCGCGCGCCGCAGCGGCCCGTGCATGTTCCCTCTTGCCCGTGGGCAGGGGGGCCCCGGGGCGCGGCGGCCGGACGGGAGGGCCCGGAGTTCCGCGCGTCGAGGGGTGAGTTCGGGGGTGGCGCCGCCGTGGCGCCGCACGGCGGAACGGTCCGGAAAAGACACCAGGGGCGGAGGGCGCGAGCCGCCCCCGCACGGCCATGGCTTGACGGAGGATTCGGCATGTCGGTCCAGGAAACGCCTCGCGGACCCGAGAACACGCCCCGCACCCCCACGGGGGCCGGCGCCGGCAGCTACGCGAGCGGCCCGTCGCCGCTCCGGAACCGGGGGGGCTTCGCGCCCGGTCCGGGCCTGACGATCGAGCGCCGCTACACGGCGTCCGGCGAGCACCCGTTCGACCGGGTCGAGTGGGACCGGCGCACCGCCGGGATCAGCAGCGAGAAGGGCGAGGCGGTCTTCGAGCAGGAGAACGTCGAGGTCCCGCGCTCGTGGTCCCAGACCGCGACCAACATCGTCGCCCAGAAGTACTTCCGCGGGACGCTCGGCACGCCGGGGCGCGAGCACTCGGTCCGCCAGCTGATCGGCCGCGTCGTCGGCGCGATCACGCGCTGGGGCGACGAAGGGGGCTACTTCCGCTCCGAGGCCGACCGCGACGCGTTCCGCGACGAACTGACCCACCTGCTGCTGCACCAGATGATGAGCTTCAATTCGCCGGTCTGGTTCAACTGCGGGATCGAGGAGCACCCGCAGGTCTCGGCCTGTTTCATCAACAGCGTGCAGGACTCGATGAGCTCGATCCTCGAGCTGGCCCGCACCGAGGGGATGCTGTTCAAGTTCGGCTCGGGGACGGGCAGCAATCTCTCCGCGATCCGCTCTTCGCGCGAGGCGCTGTCGGGCGGCGGGACCGCCTCCGGGCCGGTCTCGTTCATGAAGGGCTACGACGCCTTTGCCGGCGTGATCAAGTCGGGCGGCAAGACGCGGCGCGCGGCCAAGATGGTCATCCTCAATTCGGACCACCCGGACATCGTCGACTTCATCGACAGCAAGGCGCGCGAGGAGCGCAAGGCGCACGTGCTGATCGACGCCGGCTACGACCCGGCCTTCAACGCACCGGGCGGGGCCTACGACTCGGTCTTCTTCCAGAACGCCAACCACTCGGTGCGCGTCACCGACGAGTTCATGCGGGCCGTCGTGGAAGACCGGCCCTGGTCGACCCGCGCCGTGACCACCGGCGAGCCGGTCGACACCTACAAGGCCCGCGAGATGATGCGCCGGATCTCGCAGGCGGCGTGGGAGTGCGGTGATCCCGGCCTGCAGTTCGACACCACGATCAACACCTGGCACACCTGCAAGACCAGCGGGCGGATCAACGCCAGCAACCCGTGCTCGGAGTACATGTTCCTCGACGACACCGCCTGCAACCTGGCTTCGCTCAACCTGATGAAGTTCGTCCACCCCGACGGCCGCTTCGACGTCGAGTCGTTCCGGCACGCGGTTTCGATCACGCTGCTGGCCCAGGAGATCGTGGTCGACAGCGCGAGCTACCCGACGGCGCGGATCGGCGAGAACTCGTTCGCCTACCGCCCGCTGGGCCTGGGCTACGCCAACCTCGGCGCGATGCTGATGTCCCTCGGTCTCCCCTACGACTCCGAGGCCGGGCGGGCCACGGCGGCGGCGGTGACCGCGCTGATGTGCGGCGAGGCCTACGCCACCTCGGCCCGCTGCGCCCGCGACCACGGCGGTCCGTTCGCCGCCTTCCCCGAGAACCGCGCGCCGATGCTCGAAGTCATCGCGCGCCACCGGCTGCACGCCGAAGCGCTTCCCGAAGACCTGGTGCCGCGCTCGCTGCTGACCGCGGCGCGCGACGCCTGGCGGCAGGCCGAGGACCTCGGAGGACAGCACGGGATCCGGAATTCGCAGGTCACCGTGCTCGCGCCGACCGGCACGATCGCCTTCATGATGGACTGCGACACGACCGGGATCGAGCCCGACATCGCGCTGGTCAAGTACAAGAAGCTGGTCGGCGGCGGGATGATCAAGATCGTCAACAATACGGTCCCGGTCGCGCTGCGACGCCTCGGCTACTCGATCGACCAGATCCAGGAGATCCTCGACCACATCGAGGCCCAAGGGACGATCGAGGGGGCGCCGCACCTGCGCGAGGAGCACCTGCCGGTCTTCGACTGCGCCTTCCGCGCGCCGAATGGCACGCGCTCGATCGCCTGGATGGGCCACCTCAAGATGATGGCCGCGGCCCAGCCTTTCCTCTCGGGCGCGATCAGCAAGACCGCGAACCTGCCGGAGGACGCGACCGTCGAGGACGTCGAGAAGGCCTACATCGAGGCCTGGCGGATGGGGCTCAAGGCGGTCGCGATCTATCGCGACGGCTGCAAGCGCACCCAGCCGCTGTCGACCAGTTCCGGCACGGCCGAGGCCAAGGACAAGGTGGCCGCGGTCGAGTATCGGCCGATGCGGCGCCGGCTGCCGGATGAGCGCCCGGCGGTCACGCACAAGTTCTCGGTCGCCGGCCACGAGGGCTACATCACCGTCGGCCTCTACCCGGAGAACCGGCAGCCGGGGGAGATCTTCGTGCTGATGGCCAAGCAGGGCTCGGTCGTGTCGGGCCTGATGGACGCCTTCGCCACCGCGATCTCGATGTCGCTGCAGTACGGCGTGCCGCTCAAGGTGCTGGTCGACAAGTACAGCCACATGCGCTTCGAGCCGGCCGGGTACACCAACAGCAAGGAGATCCCGATCGCCAAGTCGATCGTCGACTACATCTTCCGCTGGCTGGCGCTGCGGTTCCTGCACGAGCGGGCCGACGAGAAGGCCGAGGCCAAGGGCGAAGCGAAGAGCGCGGCGGCCGCCATGGCCGGCGACTTCGGGATCACGATCGAGGACGGGGCCGAAGCCCGGGCGACGGCCGTGGAGAACCAGGAGAAGGAGGTCTTCCGCGCCTCGTCCGACGCCCCGCCCTGCTTCGAGTGCGGCCAGATCATGGTGCGCAACGGGGCGTGCTACGCCTGCACCAACTGCGGGTCCACCTCGGGCTGCTCCTGAGCCCGCTGCCAGGGCTACTCCCGCCGGGCTCTCCTCCCGGCACCCCCCAGCAGGGAGCCGCCGGTTCGCCGGCGGCTCCCTCACTCTCCGCGGGGCGGGAATCGACGCGGTTCAGATCGAGCACGAATCCGTCAGTGGCTGTACCAAAACCGGGCACGGAACCACCTCCGGTTCCGTGATCGGCACTCAAGTAGTTCTCTCCCAACGAGTTGATTCCGACCGTCCGCTGGCACGCAGGATGCTCTTAACGGGGTGCCAGCGGACGGGAGACTGCGGGCGCCGGGATGGTCCCGGAAGCTTGCGGGTCGGGCTCTCCCGTCCGCCCCTTTTCCACGGCGAGAAAAAAGCGGCGGCCGCGAGGCCGCCGCTTTCATTTTCTGCTGCCGCGTCCGGCGAAGGGGTCTTCGCCGACCGGGCGGCCGTCACTCGTGGTCGTGCGCCATCGCCGAGAACATCCCGGGGGCGATCCGGACCACCTGCCCCAGGCTCACGGTGATCAGGCGTCCCGCCGAAAGCGCGCGGATCTGGTGCGGCGTGTGCTGCGGCACCGTGACGCTCAGGATCCCGCCGTCGGCCGAGATCTGGTGCGGCGTGTCGCCGACGGAGATCTCGAAGCTCCCCTCGACCGCAATGAAGACCTGCGGGACCTTGTGCGCATGGGTCGAGAAGCGGGCCTCGGCCGCCTTGGCGCGCAGCAGCGCGACCTGGAAGCTGCCGTCGGGAGCGGTGGAGAGGTGGCGCAGGCTGTAGTCGGGCGACTCGAAGACGTCCTTGCGCGCCTCGATGAAGGGTTGATTGAACTCCTCGGTCGGCGTCAGGTCGTCGAAGATCGAGTGGAAGAAGTGGCGGGTGTCGTCCGAGGCCCTCGCGCGGTAGGCGGCGAAGAGCAGTTCTCGCCGGTCCAATCCGAGCGCGTCGGCCAGCCGGAGCACGACGCCGTCCCCGGGGATTTTCCCGTCGTTTTCGATCTGGACGATGTAGGGCTGCGTGACCGCGACCTTCTCGGCCAGCTGCTTCTTGTTCAGTCCCAGGCGTTCGCGGTGGAAACGGACGATCTCGGCAAAGGTCATGACGGTGACCCCCCAGGGGAAACTGTTAGTAAGGCACTAGCAAGTTAGCCGATTCCCGCCGAGTGAGTCAAGCCTGACCGGACCAGAAAATAAGGCGCGGGAGTAAGCCCTGCGAAACGGAGCCTAACGTCAAAAGCACCACGGGTTTGTCAGGCGGCCGGGGGGCACCTCTCCCGCGCGTCCGGCGCCCCCTCGCGGGCGATGTGAACTCCCGGCAACCCTAGCGGACCACGATCCCCTCGCGCTGCGCGGCCTGGAGCAGGCCCCCCCGGCTGACCAGGCCCGCCAGGGCCTCGATCGGCCCGTGGGGCGGAAAGTCGCGGCGGGGGAGCGGGACCTGCCGCGTGATCGCGCGGGCCACGGCTTCCAGCGCCGGTGAGGAGCGTAAGGGGCGTCGGAACCGCAACGCCATCACCCCGGCGAGCAACTCGATCGCGACCAGTTTCTCGACCCGCTCGAGGACCTCGCGGAACTTGCGCGCGCACCAGGGGGCCATCGAGACGTGGTCCTCCTGGTTGCCCGAGGTCGGGATCGAGTCGACCGATCCGGGGTGCGCCAGCGTCCGGCACTCCGACACCAGGGCCGCCGCGGTCACCTGGGCCATCATCAGCCCCGACTCCAGCCCGGGGCGCTCGGCCAGGAAGGCCGGCAGACCCGAGACCAGCGGGTTGACCAGCCGGTCGGTCCGACGCTCGACGATCGCGCCCAGGGTCGTGACCGCGAGGCAGGCGTAGTCGAGCGCCGCGGCCAGCGGCGCGGCGTGAAAGTTGCCTCCCGAGAGGATCGCCCCGTCGCGCGCGAAGACGAGCGGGTTGTCGGTCGAGGCGTTGATCTCGATCGTCACCACCCGCCGCAGCTGGGCCAGCGCGTCGCGGGCCGCGCCGTGGACCTGCGGCGTGCAGCGCATCGAGTAGGCGTCCTGGACCCGCTCGCAGCCGGCGTGGGACCCGAGCAGGCCGCTCCCGCCCAGCAGCGCGAACAGGTTCGCGGCCGCGACGGCCTGGCCCGGGTGGGGCCGGGCCGCCTGGATCCGCCGGTCGAACGCCCGCCGCGATCCGAGCAGCGCGTCGATCGAGAGCGCCGCCGAGAGGTCGGCGCAGCGGGCGAGGTTCTCGGCGCGCAGCAAGGCGAGCACCGCGACCGCCGCCCCGAACTGCGTCCCGTTGACGAGTGACAGCCCTTCCTTGGCCGCGAGCACCGGCGGCCGCAGCCCGGCGGCGGCCAGGGCCCGCCGCGCCGGCACGACGCCGCGCGGACCGATCAGCTCCCCCTCGCCGATCGCCGCCAGCGCGACGTGGGCGAGGGGCGCGAGGTCGCCGCTGGCGCCGACCGAGCCCTGTTCGGGCACCGCCGGAAGCAAGTCGTGCTCGAGCATCGCCAGCAGGTGACGCGCCAGCACCGGCCGGACGCCGCTGGTCCCGCGCGCCAGCACGTTGGCCCGCAGCAAGAGCAGCGCGCGGACCGTCTCGGGCGCGGCCAGCGGGCCGACCCCGGCGGCGTGCGAGCGGACCAGGTTGAGCTGCAGTTCGGCCAGGCCGGCCGCCGGGATCTTGACCGTCGCCAGCTTGCCGAACCCGGTGTTGACGCCGTAGGTCGTCTCGTCCCGCGCGATCGCGCGCTCGACCACCGCGCGCGCCGCACGCATCCGCGCCGCGGCCTCGGGGGCGAGCCGGGCGCGGGCCTCGCGCGCCGCGACCTGCCCGACCGCCTCGGGGGTCAGCGACTCGCCGTCGACGACGATCGTGCGCCGGGGGGGCATCCGTTCCTCCGCTCCCGCAGGATACGGGATCTGCGGCTATACTGCCCCGCTTCAGGGCCGGCGGCGGCCCTTTCGGGAGTGCGCGGCGTGGCCAACGTGGCGGTCATCGGGGCCCAGTGGGGCGACGAGGGGAAGGGGAAGATCGTCGACTTCCTCGCGCCGCACTTCTCCATCGTCGCGCGCTACCAGGGGGGGCCGAATGCCGGCCACACGGTCGTCTTCGGCGGCGTGCGCCACGCGCTGCACCACATCCCCTCCGGGATCTTCCACGACGGCGTGCTCTGCCTGATCGGCGGCGGCGCGCTGGTCGATCCCGACAAGATCCTCGAGGAGATCGAGGGGCTGCGCGCGGCCGGGATCCGGCCCGAGGGACGGCTCCGGATCTCCTCGCGCGCCCACATCATCCTGCCGCTGCACCGCGAGCTGGACGCGGCGAGGGAGCTTCGTCTCGGCGCGGCCGCGATCGGCACGACGAAGAAGGGGATCGGCCCGGCCTACGGGGCGAAGGTCGAGCGCTGGGGCGTGCGGCTGATCGACCTGGCCGACCCGCCGGAGGTGGCCGACCGGCTGCAGCGCGCGCTCGACTCCGGGCTCGGCGACTGGCTGCGCGTGCTGGGCGCGAAGGTGCCGGACCTGTCCCAGGTCGAGCGCCAGGCCGCGGCCTGGTGGGAGCGGCTCTCGCCTTTTGCCGGCTCGGTGCGCCACGCTCTGAACGGCGCGCTGGGGAGCGGCGCGCCGATCCTGTTCGAGGGGGCGCAGGGGGCGTTGCTCGACGTCGACTTCGGCACCTATCCGTTCGTGACCTCCTCGAACACGATGGCGGGCGGGATCCCGGCCGGGCTGGGCGTCCCGCCCCGCGCGGTGGAGCAGGTCGTCGGCGTCTCCAAGGCCTACGCGACCCGCGTCGGCGGCGGTCCGTTCCCGACCGAGGAGACCGGGGCGATCGGGGCCGCGCTGCGCGAGCGCGGCCACGAGTTCGGCACCACGACGGGCCGACCGCGGCGCTGCGGCTGGTTCGACGCGGTCGCGATGCGCCTGGCGGTCGAGGTCAGCGGGCTCGACGCGATCGCGCTCACCAAGTTCGACGTGCTCTCGGGGATCGACCCGGTACGGCTCTCCGTGGCCTACGAGATCGACGGCGAGCGGCGGACCGAGATGCCGCTGACCGCCAAGGAGCTGGCGCGCGCCGTCCCGGTCTACGAGGACTGGCCCGGCTGGTCGCAGGACGTGCGCGGCGCCCGCAGCCTGTCCGAACTGCCCGCCGCGGCGCGCGCGGTGCTGGACCGGATCGCCGAGATCTCGGGGACGGCGGTGGGGATGGTCTCGACCGGGCCGGACCGCGAGGAGACGATCGTGCTGGAGGGGCTGGTCCAGCAGATCGTCGCCGCGCGGGGGACGCGGTGAGCGCCGAGGAATCGACCCTCCCCTGCGCGCTGGTCGAAGGGCGCGAGGCGGCCGAGCGGGTCGTGTCGCGGCTGGCCGAGGCCGGGATCGAGGCGACGCTGCACGAGCCGGGCGAGCGCTACCACGGGATCGGCCCCGGCCGGCTCGAGGTCCGCGTCCCGGCCACGCAGGCGGCGCGGGCCCGCGTCCTTCTCGGCTGACGGCGCGGGGCCGCGCCGATCCGGCGCCGTCCCGGTTCTCCCCTAGAAGATCTCGCCGAAGAAGTCCCTCATCGCCCGCCAGGAGCGCTTGGCGGCCGTCTCGCTGTAGGCCACGCCGCGCGAGGGATCGACCCCCGCCCGCGGGTTGGTGAAGGAGTGCACGGCGCCGCCGTAGGCGACGAGCTGCCAGTCGACCTTGGCCCGCCGCATCTCGTCCTCGAAGGCCGAGACCTCGGCCGGCGGCACGAGCGGGTCGTCCGCCCCGTGCAGCACCAGGACCTTGCCGCGGATGTTCTTCGCGTCCGCCGGATCGGGCGTGGCGAGCCCGCCGTGGAAGCTGACCACGCCGAGCAGCGGCACGCCGCTGCGCGCCAGCTCCAGCGCGGTCGTGCCGCCGAAGCAGAAACCGATCGCGGCCAGCTTCCCCTGGGCGACCTGCGGCTGCTTCGCCAGCGCCTCGAGCCCGGCGCGGGCGCGCGAGCGCATCTCGGGCCGGTTCCCCTTGAGCGCGCCGGCGAGCTTCGCCGCCTCCTCCTGGTCGGCGGCGATCAGCCCGCCGCCGTACATGTCGACCGCCAGCGCGACATAGCCCAGCGCGGCCAGTTCCTCCGCCTTCTTCTTGGCGAAGTCGCCCAGCCCGATCCAGTCGTGGACGACCAGCACGCCGGGCCGCGGCCCGGCCTTCGCGTCGTCGTAGGCGAGGTAGCCGATCAGCGTCAGCTCGCCGTCCTTGTACTCGAGCGGGCGGGTCACGAGGGCGGCCTGGGCGGCGGGGAGCGCAGCGGCGCCGAGCAGGGCAAGCGCGGCGGCGAGGGCGAGCGGGGAGCGGGGCATCGGGTCCTCCTCGGTCGGGGCCCCGGGCCGGGGCCCGGCGGGCAGGAGGATACCCGCGACCGGCACCGCGCACCGGCGGCGCGGCGGGCGGGTAAACTAAAGGGTCGGCTCCGTGGGCCGTTAGCTCAGTCGGTAGAGCAGCGGACTTTTAATCCGCCGGTCGCTGGTTCGAGTCCAGCACGGCTCACCAGTCCCGGCCGCACCCCCCGGGGCCCGGGTCGGATCACCCGCTCGTAAGGGCCCCGCGCGGGCCCGGCGGGTGTCCAGCTTGACACGGGGCCCCGGGCTGCTTAACTCCACGGCAACGCGGCCGCCCGTGCCGCAACGGAGAGAGACCATGTACTTCGATCCGCTCTACTGGGTCGTGATCGGCGTCGGGATGGCGCTCAGCCTCTGGGCGCAGTTCCGGGTCAAGTCGACCTTCGCCAAGTACTCCCAGCTCGCGACCGGCTCGGGCCTGACCGGGGCCGAGGTCGCGAAGAACATCCTGCGGGCCAGCGGCATCCACGACGTCACGATCGAGCCGGTTCAGGGTTCGCTGACCGATCACTACGACCCGCGCGGCAAGGTGCTGCGGCTGTCCGAGCCGGTCTTCGGCGGGCGCAGCATGGCGGCGGCCGGGATCGCCGCCCACGAGGTCGGTCACGCGATCCAGCACGCGACCGGCAACGCCTGGCTCAAGTTCCGCTCGGCCTGGGTGCCGGTCGCCAACCTCGGCGGCGGGATCTCGATGCTCGTAATCATCGCGGCGCTGATGATGGGTGGGGCCGCGACCGCGATGGGCGGGAAGCTGGCGATCCTGGGCGTGGCGCTGTTCGCCACCACGACGATCTTCACGCTGGTCACGCTGCCGGTCGAGTTCGACGCCAGCCGGCGCGCGCTCGCGACGCTGCAGCAGGGCGGGCTGATGTCGGGCGAGGAGCTGGGTGGCGCGAAGAAGGTGCTCGACGCCGCGGCGATGACCTACATCGCTGCCGCCGCGACCTCGCTGCTCACGCTGCTCTACTGGGCTTCCCATCTCGGCCTGTTCGGCGGGCGGCGCGACTGACCGGGCGGGCCCGCCGGCCCGCGGCACGAAAAGGGACGGGGCCGCCGCACCGCGCGGCGGCCCCGTCTGCTGAGGAGTGGAACCGAACTACCAGGGGCAGTTCGGGATCACGCCGGGGTAGTGGGGGCCCCACTTCTTGCAGGCCTCCACCAGCCCCTGGCCGTAGCTCGTCGTGGCAGGCGTCTCGCAGCGGATGTCGTCACTGCCCAGCGCCCGGAAGTACAGGTCGACGCCGGCTCCCGAGGCCGACGCCGAAATCAGCTGGCTCCCCTCGAAGATGTAGACGAACTGGTCGACCAGCCGCCCGTCGACCCCCGGCAGGCCCTGCGGCGAGGTGGAGAGCTGGAGGTCGAGGTAGCTGTGCTCGTCGCGCGGGCGCAGCGCGATCCCGCCCTCGGCGAGCAGCCTGGCCCACAGCTTGTCGAGTGCGGGGCGGTCGTCGCCCAGCAGGTTCACGGTCCCGAGGTCGAATCCCGGGACCAGGTTGATCACGACGGCCAGCCGGTTCGGGTCGCCGAGCGTCCCGTACTTGGTCTCCAGCGCGGCCGGGAGCTCCGGCAGCAGGAGCTGGGCCGAATGCGAGCCCGGCGCGGCGAAGAAGTGGTCGTCCCCATCCAGCACCAGCCGCCACGGGAGCGGCCGGCCGGGGACCGGGAAGGTCTCGAGGCCGGCCGTCAGCTCGTGGCGCAGGCAGGCCCGGTAGGCGTCGCGGAAGCGGAAGGCGTGGCCGTGCGGGCAGGTCGTCACGACGTCGTACAGGCCGCGCGCGATCCCGGTCGGCACGATCGACTCGCCGCAGGTGTCGGACGACGTGGAGGTGTTCTCGACCGGCGGGCTGAGCGGGTAGACCGTCCAGGTCCCCGGCCGGTGCACGCTGGCGAAGCCGTCGAAGAGACCGACCCAGGCCCCGGTGTCGGCCAGCGTCTCGGACAGACGCGGCGGCATCCCGAGGTCGAGCCGGTAGACGATCACGCCCGAGCGGTCGGTGGCGACGGCGACCCGCGTATCGCGGACCGCGACTCCCACCGGGAACCCCTCGATCGGGACCTCGGCCACGAGCGCGGGAGCGAACGGGCTCGAGACGTCGAGCACCTTGAGCCTGCCCGAATCGGTGGTGAAGGGGGTGATCTCGGTCACGAACAGCAGGTCGCCGTTCCGAGCGCTGTCGGTCGGCCAGCCGAATCCCGGCATCGTGCCGGCCACGGCGGGACGCGCCCGGTCGCGGATGTCGATCGTCGTCAGCCTCCAGTCGCTGAAGTAGTAGAGGGCGTCGTCTGCCGCGGTGAGCGTCCAGGGCCGGGCCAGCGCGTCGATCCGCGCGGCCAGGCGCGGCTCGCGCGGGCGCGTCGCGTCGACGATCTCGAGCGAGCCGCCCCAGAGCTCCGACCAGCCGCCGGAGTAGACCCAGGGGCCGTCGGCGTCGAGCGCGGCAGGCGGCCCCGCCAGGCTGAGCGAGCCGATGACCGGCATCAGGATCGGCACGCTCTCGTCGACGATCGAGAGCACGCCCCGGTCGTACCAGGACCAGGTCTGGCCGGCGACGTAAGCCAGGTCGCCGTCGAGCGCGACGCGGTCGCCGAAGGCGATCCCCGAGGTGACACCGAACGCACGCGGCGCGGCGGGATCGAGCATCCCGGTGGCGTGGAGCTGCCCCAGGTCGTCGATGTAGTGGACGCGATCGGCGGAGAATGCGATGTCCCGGATCCCCCAGCGATGCGCGCGCTCGTGTGCGGGCGACGCGGCGTACGGGTCGCAGGCGTCGTAGGTCTCGAGCGCCTCGTTGCGGCCCCAGTAGACCCAGCCGTCGCGGAAGGCCAGCGGGATGCCGTAGCCGTTCTCGTCCGGCGGGACCGGGAATCGGCCGCGCACGACCGGCGCGAACGGGTCGCTGACGTCGAGCATCTCGATCACGCCGTGGAACCAGGCGGCGCAGGTTCCGTTGGTGACCACGAACGACGGGCTGGAGCCGCCCTGCCGGATCGCGGCCGTCTTCGCGAGGTAGGTCCCGTCGTAGGTCGCGACGAGCAGCCCCTGGCTGTGGCTGATCAGGACACCGTCGGCGAGCGGCGCGAGCCGGCCCAGCCGGCCGGGAAGGTCGGCCGAGGCGATCAGCCGCGGAGCCGCCGGGCTGGAGACGTCGAGGATCTCGAGGATCGGGTAGGTCGCGCCCTCGGTGTTGGTCAGCATCCCCGCGACGTAGGCGCGCCGGCCGACGACCTCGATCGCCTCGACCCGGAACCCACTCTCGCGGTAGCGCGCGACCGTCACGGGTGCGGCCGGGTTCGCCACGTCCAGGACGTCGAAGCCGCGCGAAGCGCGCGGCAGGTAGACGAAGCCGTGCGCGTAGCCGAACTGGGTCGTCGGCGCGTTGAAGTCGATCTCGCCCGCGAGGACGGGGAGCAGCGGGTCGGCGGCGTCGAAGATCCGCAGCCGCGAGCCGCTTGCCCCGCCGTAGATCCCGGCGAAGAGCCGTCCGTCCGCGGCCCGCAGGAACCCGGGCCAGCCGCCCAGCAGCCGCGACCCGACATACTCCGGGTCGGCCGGCCGCGCCAGGCTCAGCGTGTAGAGGCTGGGGTAAGTCGCGACGAAGGCGTAATCGCCTGCGAGCGCGATGCTGGTGACGTTCGACAGCGGCATGCGATGGACCCGGTGCCCGCCCCCGGCGACCAGCGCCAGGCGCATCCCGGGCTCGAAGTCGTGGCCGGTCAGGGCCACCGGCGTTTCGGTGTCGACCAGCCCGCTGGCGGGCTCGATCGACGTGGTTACGGGCGTGGTGGCCAGGACCCCTCCGCCGGCGCCCAGGACGGCGCCAGCGACCACCGTGACGAGAAGCCGAGCGATCCTCATGGTTTTTCCCCCTTTCGACGTGGCCCGCCCGGGACGTACGGGCGGTTCCCCCGCGCGCACCCGCCTTTCCCCCATGGCGGCGAGTGCCCGACGGCTCCCCCCTCTTCACCCTGTTCAACGCACGCAGCGGGGGAAGCGAACGCCGCTCGCGGGGGATTAGGGACCGTCGGCCCTGCCCCCTATAATCCGCCCGCTTCCGTGGAGGACTGGATGCCCCCGACCGACCAGGACATTCGCCGCTTCCGGCGCTGGACGATGCTGATCTACGTCGTCGGCATCACGCTCCTCTTCTTCGCGATGATCAGGGGCTACCTGGTCGCGCTGGTCATGGCGGCCGTGCTGACCGCCGTCGCGGCGCCGCTCCACCGCCGGCTCACGCGCCTGCTTGGCGGCCGCGAGACGCTGTCGGCGGCCCTGACGGTCTGCATCATGCTGCTGGTGGTGGTGCTGCCCCTGCTGGCGCTGCTGGGGATGATCCTGGCCCAGGGCATCCAGGTCGCGCAGGAGCTGACGCCGTGGCTGCAGCACATGGTCCAGGATCCCGGCGCGACGCGGGCGGAGTTGGTCGGCCGGCTGGGGATTCCCGAGGAGTGGGCCGGCTACGTCGACCAGGGGGTGGCCAAGGTCGGCGCGGTCTCGGGCGCGATCGGCCAGTTCGTGCTGACCAGGTTCTCGGGGGCCGCGGCCGGCGCGGCGGGCTTCCTGCTCCAGCTCTTCGTCGCGCTCTACGCGATGTTCTTCTTCCTGCTCGGCGGACGGAAGTTGTTCGAGGACCTGATGTACTTCCTTCCGGTGGCGCCGGAGGCGCGCGACCAGCTGATCGAGCGCTTCGCGCTCTCCGCCAAGGCCGTGATCAAGGGGACCTTCCTGATCGGGCTGATCCAGGGGGCGCTGGGGGGCGTCGCGCTCTGGGCCGCGGGAATCCCGGGCGCGATCTTCTGGGCCGCGGTCATGGCGGTCCTCTCCGTGCTGCCGGGCGTCGGCACGACGCTGGTCTGGCTCCCCGTCGCGATCTACCTGTTCGCGACCGGCAGCACCTTCACCGGCGTGCTCTACGTGCTGTGGAACGCCGGAGTGGTCGGGAGCGTCGACAACCTGCTGCGTCCGCGGCTGGTCGGGAAGGACATCCAGCTCCCCGACCTGATGATCCTGCTCGGGACGCTGGGCGGCCTCAAGATCTTCGGTGCGGCCGGGCTGGTCGTCGGGCCGATCGTCGCGGCACTGTTCGTCACGGTCTGGCAGATCTACGGCGTGGTCTTCGCGGACTATCTCGACCCACGGGTGCGGAGCGGAGGGGCCGGCGCGTGAGCGCCCCTCCGCAGTCGAGTCCGGGTCCGGGCCCGGCCGGCCGCAGCCTGGCGGCGCGGCTCGTCGGCTGGATCGTGCTGATCGGCGGGGCCGCTTCGCTGGGGACCGCGCTCTACTCCAACGTGCTCGCGGTGCGGACGGTCGTGGCCGGCGCCGAGCGCGAGGCCCGGGGCGTGGCCGACGCCGCGGCCGGCGACGTCGAGCTGGTACTGCGCGCCGTCGAGCGCTCGACCCAGGTACGGGCCGACGTCATCGCGGGTGCCGCGCTGGACGAGGCCCAGATCGCCGCGCTGTTGCAAGCGAACGTCGAGACGCTGGGGGTCGTCTACGGGGCGGCGGTCGCGTTCGCGCCGCGCGCCTTCGACCCGGTGCGCGAGCACGTCGCGATCTACCGCTTCCACGCGGCGACGGGGAGCGCCGCAGCCGACCTCGCGGGACCCGGCTACCGCTACTGGGAGAAGCCCTGGTACACGGCCCCCGCGTCGACGGGGAAACCGGGCTGGACCGGCGTCTACTTCGACGAGGGGGGCGGCGGCCAGTGGATGGTGACCTACGCCGTCCCGGCCTTTCGCGAGGGTCCGGCAGGGCGGGTCCTGGTCGCGGTCGTGACGACCGACGTGACGCTCGACTGGCTGCATCGGCTGGTGGCGTCGGTGAAGCTCGGCGACTCCGGCTACGCGATGATCCTCACGCGCGACGGGCAGATCCTGTCGCACCCCGATCCGCGGCTGGTCCGCGCCCGTCTCGAGTCGCCGGGGCGGCCGGTACAGCCCGAGACGGTGCGCGCGCTGGAATCGATGATCGCGGGCCGGCGGGGGTTCGAGCCGCTCGACGACCCCTGGCTGGGCCAGCGCGTGCGCGTCGCCTACGGGCCGATCGAGGGCTCGGACTGGTCGTTGGCGGTGGCCTACCCGCAGCGCGAGCTGCTCGGCGGCGCACGGAAGCTCTTCCTGACGCAGCTCGCCCTGCTCGGCCTGGGGCTGCTGCTGCTGGCGCTCGCGGTCCGCGGGCTGGTCCGGCGGATCACGCGGCCGCTGGTGGACCTGACGGCGAGCGCGGCGCGGCTGGGAGCGGGCGACCTGGACGTGGTGCTGCCCGAGGCACGCTCGCGCGACGAGATCGGCACGTTGACGGCGGCCTTCTCGAAGATGCGCGCGTCGCTGAAGGACTACCTGCGCGACCTCGAGTCCACGACCCGTGCGCGCGAGCGGATCGAAGCCGACCTGGCGGCGGCGCGGCGCGTTCAGGAAGCGATGCTTCCGGAGCGCGAGGCGGCGGGTGCGGCGGCGCGTTCAGGAAGCGATGCTTCCGGAGCGCGAGGCGGCGGGTGCGGGCTGGGACCTCGCGGCGGCGCTGACCCCGGCGCGGACGATCGGCGGCGACCTGTTCGGGCACTTCGAGCGTGACGGGCGGGTCTTCTTCCTGGTCGCCGACGTCTCGGGGAAGGGGATCGCGGCGGCGCTCTTCATGGCGCGGGCCAAGGCGCTGTTCGAGGTCACGGCGGCGCGG
>JALOKP010000187.1 GCA_025456425.1 Acidobacteriota bacterium
CGGACACCCCCGGCGCCGCGTCGCGCGGTCCGGAACAGGCGATGGCGAGGAGCGCGAGGACGGGCAGAGCGGGGTGAACCCGCGTCCTCCGCTGCATGGTCGGGGATTATAGACGAGTCCCCGTCCCGGGATGAGCGGGGCGGCGGCCGGGCCGCCCCAGCGCTACGCGCGGCGGCTTCGCCGGCGCAGCAGCACCGCCACCGCCCCGGGTCCGCCCAGCCGCGGCGGTGCGGTGTGGAAGGCCAGCAGGTGCTCCGCGGCGGACGAGCGGGCCAGCCACTCCGCGACGGCGCGCCGCAGCACCTCGCCCCGCCCGGTGATGACCAGGACCGAGCGCAGCCCGGCGGCGCGCGATCGGACGACGAAGGCGCCGACCTCGCGCAGCGCGGTCTCGCGCGTGAAGCCGTGCAGATCGAGCCGCGCCTGGGGGGGCGGCTCCCCGCGCCCGAGCTCCTTGACCAGCGCGTGCGGGGCGTCGGGGGCCCGGCCACTGACGCGCTCGTCCTCGATCGAGACCTCGAAGACGCCGGGCACGCGGCCCGCGTCTTCGGGATCGCGGAGGTCCTCGAAGACCGGGCGCGGCGGGCGCCGCGGCGGCAGCACGCGCTCGGCCGCCGGCCGCACCGGCTTCACCCCGCTCGTGGCGCGGGTCCAGGCGTCGGCGTCGTCCGGACCCGGCGGCGGCTCGCGCCTAGCCACTGCCCCGGCTCCTGCGGGACTCGGCCGACTGCGACCGGACCGAGGGCGGGGCGGCGGGCGGGTCCGCCGCAGCGGGGACGGGCGCGGCGAGGAGCGAAACCAGGATCAGGGCGGAGGCCGCCGGGGGCGCGCAGTTTGTCGAGCGGCGAGTGGTCATCGGGCCTCCCGTCCGCATGGTACCGCGGGCTGGCCGCCGGGCCGCGCGTGCCCCACCTTCGAGAGCGGGGAGCCCGGAGATCCGCCGTGCCGCGTGCCGCCGTCCTCGCCGCGCTCCTTCCCGCGCTCGTCCTGTCGCTGTCCGCCGCCGCCGCCGCGACCCGGGAGGTCGGGCCGGGCCGGCCGTACACCTCGATCGGCGCCGTCCCCTGGGAGTCGCTGCAGCCCGGCGACCAGGTGCTGATCCACTGGCGCCAGGAGCCCTACCGCGAGAAGTTCGTGATCGCCCGCCAGGGAACGGCAACCGCGCCGATCGTCGTGCGTGGCGTCCCCGGTCCTGCGGGAGAGCGGCCGGTGATCGACGGCAACGGCGCGACGACGCGCCTCGCGCTCGACACCTGGAACGAGGAGCGCGGCGTGATCAAGGTCGGCGGCGCGAGCATCCCGCCCGACACGATGCCGCGCTGGATCGTGATCGAGGGGCTCGAGGTCCGCGGCGCGCGCCCGCCCTACGGCTTCACCAACGACGCCGGGGCCGCTTCGAGCTACGCCGCCAATGCCGCGCCGATCTTCGTCGAGAAGGCCGAGCACCTCGTGATCCGGAACTGCGAGCTGCACGACGGCGGCAACGGGCTGTTCGTGGCCTCCTCGGGGGCGACCGTCTCGCGCGAGATCCTGGTCGAGGGGAACTACATCCACGGCAACGGCAACGCGGGGAGCGCCTACGAGCACAACAGCTACACCGCCGCGATCGGGATCGTCTTCCAGTACAACCGCTACGGCCCGCTCGCGCCAGGGGCCGCCGGAAACGGGCTGAAGGACCGCTCGGCGGGGCTGGTCGTGCGCTACAACTGGATCGAGGGGGGGAACCGCCAGCTCGACCTGGTCGACGCCGAGGACAGCTCGCTGATCGCAGCCGACCCGTCCTACCGGCAGACCCCCGTCTACGGCAACGTGCTGATCGAGCCCGACGGCGCCGGCAACCGCCAGATCGTCCACTACGGCGGCGACTCGGGGAACGCCGCCGGCTACCGCAAGGGGACGCTCTTCTTCCACAACAACACGGTCGTCTCGCGCCGGACCGACCGGACCACGCTCTTCCGGCTCTCGACCAACGACGAGCGGGCGGACGCGCGCAACAACGTGGTCTACACCGCGGCCGCAGCGGGCAGTTCACTCTCGCTGGTCGACGTCTCCGGCGTGCTCGACTGGTCGCACAACTGGGCCAGGCCCGGCTGGCGGCTGTCGTTCGATGGCGCGCCCCAGGCGGTCTTCCACGACGACGGCACGACCGTCACCGGCGCGGCGCCGGGCTTCCTCGACGAGGCCGGGGAGGACTTCCGGCTGCGCCGCGATGCGGCCTGCCGCGACGCGGGGCGCGCGCTCGACCCGGCCGTCCTGCCCGACCACGAGCCGACCCGACATTACCGCGCGCACCAGGCGTCGGATCCGCGGCCCCGGGACGGCACGCTCGACATCGGGGCTTATGAGCTGGCCTTCCGCGTCGCCGGGCTGGTCGTCGCGGCGGACGGGCGAACGGTTTCGTGGACCGCCCGCCCGGACGCGCTGTCGTACGACGCGGTCCGCGGCGATCTCGCCCTGCTGCGGAGCGGCGGTTTCGCGACCTCGGTCACGGGCTGCGTCGAGAACGACGTTCCGCAGGCCGCGACGGACGACCCGCTCGTCCCCGCGCCGGGCGGCGGCTCCTACCTGCTCGCCCGTCCCAACGGACCACCCGGCGATTCCGGCAGCTACGACGACGATCCGGACGGCCTGGCCGCGCCGCGCGACGGCGCGATCGACGGCAGCGCCGCGGCCTGCCCGTAGCCGGGAGCGCGCGCCCTCAGCCCAGCAGCCGGGCCGCCAGCACCAGGTAGAGCGTCAGCGCGACCAGGTCGGCCGCCGCCAGCACGACCGGCCCGGCAGCGATCCGCGGGTCCTTCGACAGCGCCCGCAGCGCGAACGGCAGCGCGACCCCCAGCAGGCTCGCCGTCACCACCGCGGCCGCGATCGCGATCGCGAGCACCGGGAACATCGCGGGCAGACCGTGCCAGAGCGCGGCGATCGCGCCGACCAGCGCACCGGTCCCCGCCCCGAGCAGCAGCGCCACCGCCAGCTCGCGCGCCATCGCGCGCGCAAAGCCCGGCCGCGCGCCGGCCGCCGCGTGCAGCGTCTCGAGCGTCAGCCCCAGCGACTGCATCCCGACGCTCTCGGAGACGGCCAGCACGACCGGCACGAACAGTGCCAGCACCACGACCCGCTCGAACAGCGGCGTGAACAGCCCGGCCAGCAGCGCGCAGGCCAGCCCGCCGCCGATGTTGAACAGCAGCCACGGGAAGCGGTCGCGGAACGAGGCCCAGGCCCCGGCCTGCCGTCCCAGCGCGACGTGCACGCCGACCAGCTGGAAGGCGTCCTCGAAGGCCTGGCGCCGGACCAGCGTCTCGAGCTCCTGCGAGACCGCGTCCAGCCCGAGCACGCCGACCAGCCGGCCCGCGCCGTCGACGGCGGGGAGCGCGAGGAAGCGGTGCTCCTGGAACAGCTCCAGGGCTTCTGCCAGGGACGCGCTCTCGGCGACCGTCACCGGGTGGCGCACCAGCAGCGGCTCGAGCGGCTCGGCGGGATCGGCGATCGCGAGCCGGCGCACCGGGAGGACCCCCGCCAGCCGCCCGTCGGGCGCGACCGCGTAGGCGTAGAGGATCGGCTCGGCCTCGCCGGCGGCGCGCAGCAGCGCCAGCGCGTCCGCGACGCGCGCGCCGGACGGGACGACGACGGCGGCCGGCCGCAGCCGCGCGGCGATCGTCGCGAGCTGCGGCTCCCGGGCCGGGCGCTGTCGTCGTTCCGGCGCTCCCATCGGGGTCCATGTTGCCTGCCGGCGCCGGCGCGATCCACTCCGTCCGCGCGCGGCCCCGGCGCGGCGCCCGCGCCCTACCGCAGCCGCGCCACCTCACGGTGCCGGAAGCAGCCGACCAGGTGGTCGTTGACCATCCCGGTGGCCTGCATGTGGGCGTAGACGATCGTCGGGCCGACGAAGCGGAAGCCGCGCTGCTTCAGGTCCTTGCTCATCGCCTTCGACTCGGCGGTCTCGGCCGGCAGCTCGGACAGCGTGCGCCAGGCGTTCTGGATCGGCCGGCCGCCGACGAAGCGCCAGGCGTAGGCGTCGAACGAGCCGAACTCCTCCTGGACCTTGAGGAATACGCGGGCGTTCCCGACCGCAGCCTCGATCTTCATCCGGTTGCGCACGATCCCGGCGTTGCCGAGCAGCGCCGTCTTCTGCCGGGCGTCGAAGCGCGCGACCTTGTGCGGATCGAAGCCGGCGAAGGCCCGGCGGTAGGCCGCGCGCTTCCTCAGGATCGTCAGCCAGGAGAGCCCGGCCTGCGCCCCCTCGAGCACAAGGAACTCGAACAGCGCCCGCTCGTCGTGGAGCGGCACACCCCACTCGCGGTCGTGGTAGTCCAGGTAGAGCGGGTCGCCCAAGCACCAGTCGCAGCGGATCTTGCCGTCGGCGGTCATGGCGCGGGGATCCATCCGGCGGCCGGCGCGCCGGCCGGGGCGCGGTGCAGCGCCAGCACGGTCAGGTCGTCCGAGGCCGCCGCGCCGTCGACGAAGGCCGCCACGGAAGCCACCAGCGCGTCGCGCGCCACGGCCGCCGACGCGAACGGACGCCCCGTCAGCGCGGGCAGCACGCGCTCCATCCCGAAGAACCCGCCCTCCCGGTTCTCGGCCTCCGTCACGCCGTCGGTGAAGCCGACCAGCGTCTCCCCCGGACCCAGCACGAGGCGATGGAGCGGGAAGTCGTCGATCGGGAGCAGCCCCAGGATCGGGCCGCCGTCGAGCGCCGGCTGCCGCGCGGCGCCGGCCGTGTCGACGATCACCGGCGCCTCGTGGCCGGCGATCGCCAGGAGCAGCTCGCCCGTCGCGGTCGCCAGGCTCCCCGCGACGGCGGTGACGAACATCCCGGCGTCGTTGCCCTTGGCCAGCTCCCGGTTCAGGACCCGCAGGATCTCGGAGGGATCGTCCCGCCGCGCCGCCGTGACCTCGAACAGCGCCTTGGCCCGCGCCATGAAGA
>JALOKP010000188.1 GCA_025456425.1 Acidobacteriota bacterium
GACGTCGATCCAGGCGCCGTGGCGCCGGCGCCACGCGGCCTGCAGCGCGACGGCCAGCGGCCGCAGCACGCGCCCGCCCCAGAAGGCGTGCAGCACCAGTTGCTCGGTCCCGTCGCCGGTCGCCCCCTCGGCGATCCGCTCGACGACGATCCGTCCGGCGTGCGGCAGCGCCCCCGTGGCACGACGCTGCGCACGCAGCAGCTCGACCAGCGCGGAAGCGGCGCCGGGGGTCAGCCGGTTCTCGTCGACCAGCCGCCGGGGCAGCGACGGGTCGTCGAGCTGCGCGTCTGCCTCGGCCAGGAAGAGGGCGATCCGCGCCGACAGGAACGCGCCGCGGTCGCGCCCGTCGGCGCGCCAGAAGGGGGCCATCGCGGCCGGTCCCGAGGCGGGCGAGACCAGCACGTCGTTGTGCGTGATCTCCTCGATCCGCCAGGCCTGCACGCCGAGCGTGAAGGTGTCGCCCAGCTTGCGCTCCCAGACGAACTCCTCGTCCAGCTCACCGATCTTGGCGCCCGTCCCGTGCCGGCGCAGGTGGAAGTAGCCGCGGTCGGCGATCGTCCCGCCGCCGCGGTAGAGCACCCGCTCGGCGCCGGCGCGCGCGCGGACGGTCCCTTCGACCGCGTCGCGCGAGACGAGCGCGCGCAGCTCCGGCACCGGGCGGCCGTGGTGGCGCCCGTCGAGCATCTCGAGCACGCCGTCGAGCTGGCGGCGGGTCAGGCCGTGGTAGGGCTCGGCGCAGCGCAGCGCGGCGAGCAGCGCCGGCACGTCCCAGGTCTCGCCCACCGTCATCGAGACCACGACCTGCGCCAGCACGTCGAGCGCGCCGGCGATCGGCGCGAGCGGCTCGACCTCCCCCGCCTGGACCGCGCGCGACACCACCGCGGCCTCGAGCAGGTCGCGCGCGTGGAGCGGCAGGAAGCGGCCGCGGCTGACGCCGCCGACCTGGTGCCCGGCGCGGCCCAGCCGCTGGACCGCCGCGGCGACCGAGGGCGGGGTGGTGACCAGCAGCACCTCGTCGAGCGCGCCGATATCGATCCCCAGCTCGAGCGAGCTGGTGGCGACGATCGCGCGCAGCTCGCCGCGCTTGAGACGATCCTCCACGACCTGGCGGACCTCGCGCGAGAGCGAGCCGTGGTGGGCCCAGGCCGGGGGCTCGCGCTCCGCCTCGTTCACCAGGCGCGTCAGCTTCTCGACCGTGCGGCGGCTGTTGCCGAAGGCCAGCGTCGAGCGGTTGGCCGCGAGCGAGCGCTTGACCTCGGCCACCACGGCGGGCCAGGGAGAGGACCGTTCGCCGCCGTCGGGCCCGTCCGACGCGCCCCAGGCGACGGTCAGGTCGTAGCGGCGCGCGCCCGGCGCCTCGACCACCTCGACCGGCCGGCGCCGGTAGTGCGGCTCCTCGTTCCCGACCGCCGGGCTGAGCAGTTCCCAGCCGCCGATCCACTCCGCGATCCGCTGCTTGGGCTCGACCGTCGCCGAGAGCGCGATCCGCTGGAACTCCCCCGACGCCAGCGCCAGCCGCTCGACCGCCGTCACCAGGTGCGCCCCGCGCTTGGTCGCGGCGACGGCGTGGACCTCGTCCAGGATGACGGTCTCGAGCCCCTCGAGCAGTCCCCGCGAGCCGCGCGCGGTGAGCAGCAGGTTCAGGCTCTCCGGGGTGGTGACCAGGATCTCGGGCGGGTGGCGCAGCATCCGTCGGCGCTCGTCCGCTGGGGTGTCCCCCGAGCGGGTCTGCACGGCCAGCGCGGGCGGGTCGAGCCCGGCGGCAGCGAACCGCTCCGTCAACTCGTGGAGCGGGGCCAGCAGGTTGCGGCGGACGTCGGTGTTGAGCGCCCGCAGCGGGGAGACGTAGAGGACGCGGATCCCGCCCGGCTCCCACGCCCGCGTCAGCAGCCGGTCGAGCGCCCAGAGGAAGGCGGCGAGGGTCTTGCCGCTGCCGGTGGGGGCCGCGGCGAGCAGGTGCGCGCCGGCCGCAATCCTCGGCCAGGCCAGGCGCTGGACCTCGGTCGGCGTCCCGACCCGCTCTTCGAACCAGGCGCGGACCAGGGGGTGGAACGGCGCGAGGGGGCTGTCTTCGGCGGTCATGGCCGGCTCCGATGATCGCACCAATCCGGGGCGGCCGGCTTACGGTTGCTGCTGCGGCGTTGTCGACCCAAGTTCGACCGGGAGGAGGGACGAGGGGTTTGCAGCCGCCCGCACGGCCCCAGGCCGCGGCGGTGAGGCGGGAGGCCCGGGCTTCCCGCGACCCGTACGCGGCGTTCGCCACGCTGGATGGGACCCATCCGCTGCGCGAGCGCGCCCCCCGGGCCGCGGTCGCCTACGCGGTGCGCCGCGTCCGCGGCAGCCGCGTCCTCTACTTCAACTTCGCGCTGGCCCGGGAGATGGGCCTGATCCCCCCCGACCACCCCGAGGCGATGACCCGCGGCCTGCACCGCGCGCTGCTCGAGGCGTTCAGCCTGCAGATCGTCAACGAGTACGACCTGCGCCACCGCACGAGGATCCCGAAGCGCGACCGACTCGCGCGCTCGCACTTCGCGACGCGCTACCTGCAACTCCAGCACCCCGACCCGCGCGGCACGACCTCGGGCGACGGACGCGGGATCTGGAACGGCCGCTTCACCGCGCACGGGATCAGCTGGGACGTCACGAGCTGCGGCACCGGCGCGACGCGCCTGTGCCCCGCGACCGCCCAGACCGGCCGCTTCTTCAAGACCGGCAGCCGCCGCGCCTCCTACGGCTGCGGCACCGCCAGCCCGCACGAGGGGCTCTCGGCGGCGCTGATGAGCGAGATCTTCCACCGCAACGGGATCGCGACCGAAAGGGTGCTGGCCGTGCTGCGCCGCCCCGACGGCTTCGGGATCACCGTCCGCGCCGGCCGCAACCTGCTGCGCCCCTCGCACCTGTTTGCTCCGCTCAAGCAGGGCGATCGGGACACGCTCGCGGCGCTGGTCGAGCTGTTCCTCGAGCGGCAGATGACGAACGGCGAGCTGCCGCGCGCCGCCGACCCGGCGCGCCGGGCCGCGCTCTTCGCCGAGTCGTTTGCGCGGACCTTCGGCCGCGCCGCCGCGGCCTTCGAGCGCGAGTACGTCTTCTGCTGGATGTCGTGGGACGGCGACAACATCCTGGGCGACGGCGGGATCATCGACTACGGCTCGGTCCGGCAGTTCGGCCTGTTCCACCGCGAGTACCGCTACGACGACGGCCCGCGCTGGTCGACCACGATCCCGGAGCAGAAGGCGCAGGCCCGGCGGATGGTCCGCGCCGCGGTCCAGATCCGCGAGTTTCTGCGGACCGGCCGGCGCCCGCCGCTCAAGTCCCTCGGCGGCGACCCCGCGCTGGCGCTGTTCGACGCCGAGTTCGAGGCCTGGCGCGACCGGCTGCTGCTGCGGCAGATCGGCTTCGACCGCGCCGCCGCCGAGGCGCTGTTCCGCCACGACCGCCGCCTGGTCCGCCGCTTCGACCGCGTGCTCCGCGGCTTCGAACGGGCGCAGTCCTCGCGCGGACCGATCCCGACCCGGGACGGGATCACCTGGGACGCGGTCTACTGCGTGCGCGACGTGCTGCGCGAGCTGCCGGCCCGGCTGGCGGCGACGGGGCAGCCCTTCGCCCCGCGCGAGTTCCTGAAGGTCGCGCTCTCGCACTACGCCTCGCGCCGCGACCGGGTTCCCACCCCCTACCGGCTGGCCCGGGCCCGGGAGTTCCAGCGCCTCTACGAGACGCTGATCGCGCGCGCCGCGCGCCGGACCGGTCGGCGCCGGGCGGAGGTCCTGCGCCTCGTCGCGGCCCGCTCCGCGGCGATCAACCGCGCCGCGCGGATCACCGGCGACAGCATCGTCTGGGCGGCCCAGCTGCTGACCCGCCACCGCCACCGCCTGGCCCCCGCCGCGCTGCAGGCGGCGATGACCCGCTTCATCGCCGCCAACACCCTCGATCCCGACCGGGCGGCGCCGCGCAGCGACCCGTCGACCGGCGCGTCGTCCTTCGCCCGCGAGGACCGGCTCGTCCGCTGGATGACCCACGGCGTGCACCAGCTGCGCCACGGGATCTGACCGGCCACACCGCTCCCCGCGGCGGCCGGCTGCCGCGCTACTCCACGTGCCCCTGCAGGAACCAGCGCCGCCGCTCGCGGTCGAAGTAGACCCACAGCAGGTCGCCGCGGCCGGTCTCCGCGAAGTGGTATTCGCGGTGGACCGGCCGGCGCCACCAGCCACCGCTGATCACGAACGGCCCGACCAGCCGCGTCACCGCGCCGTGCGGCAGGCTGCTGATCAGCCAGCCGTCGTCGCGCAGGTGGTGCGAGCGCGGCGGCAGCCGGCGCACCAGCACCGGCCCCGCGGGGTCGCGCCCGCCGACGACGCGCAGCCAGGCGGCAGTGGGGGCGGCCGGGCCGCACGCGCCGGCCGCGGCCGCGGCCGCGTCGTCCGCCCCGAAGCCGCGCTCCCCCGCAATCACCCGTAGGGGCCGGCCTCCGTGCCGGCCCGGGCCTCCGTGCCGGCCCGCATCGCCGCCCCCCTCCGCGTACGCGCCGCCGCCCGCCGCGTACGCCTCGGGCGCCAGCGGCTCCCACAGGAAGGTCGCCTCCGGCAGGTGGCCGTCGCGCAGCCGTGCGCGCGCCACCGCGGCCGGGCCCAGCTCGGCCACGATCCGCGCCAGCGCGCGCCGCGCCGCACCGGGATCGCGGCGCGGCGCCTCGGCCAGCAGGTCCTCCTGCCGCTCGCCGGCCGCCGCAGCCTCCGCCTCCAGCTCCAGCGCCTCGACCTTGGCCGGCAGCGGCGCATCGCGCACGCTGGCCTCCAGCCGCAGCGCCAGCAGCTCGAGCAGTTGCGGCGCCTCGCGCGTCGGCACCGCCGGCTGCACCGACTCGGTCCGCACGCCGCCGCCATCGAGGACCAGCCGCAGCGTCAGCCGTGCGACCAGCTCGTGCTGCCCGGCGAGCCGCTCCAGGAGCGGCCCGAGCAGCCGCTCGACGAAGAACAGCAGCCGCGACCGGTCGTCGTCGAGCCATTCCAGCTCGTGCCGCTCGACCAGCGCGTCGTCCGGGATCTCCGGCCGCAAGGGCGCCCAGGCGGTCCCGGCCGCGAGCTGGTGCAGGCGGTGCACCGCCACGCCGTAGCGCTCGAGCAGGTCGCTGGCCGGCAGCTCGAGGAACTCCCCCAGCGTGCGCACGCCGAGCTGGTCGAGCTCGTCGCGCAGCGCGGGGTCGATCGCCAGCCGCGCCAGCGGCACCGCGCGCGCCGCGCGGCTTTCCGATTCCGGGTCGCGGAAGACCGTCAGCCCCGCCCCGGAGCGGGCCACCGCGTAGGCGCCGTAGCGTGTGAAGCCGACCGCGGCGCGCGCGAAGAAACCCATCGCAGAGACCGCCTCGCGCAGTTGCCGGCCCCACGCGCTGGCCGAGGGGAAGAGCCGCGACAGCCCGCCCGCCTCGAGCCAGAAGATCCCCGGCTCGTCGGCGCAGGGCTCGACCAGCGGCGAGAAGTCGCGCAGCCGCGCGGCCAGCTGCGCCACGCCGCGGCCGACCTCGTCCGGGCCGATGACCCCGGCCCGCAGCCCGGCGCACAGCGCCAGCGCCGCGGCGTAGCGCATGCCGGGCAGCACCATCCCGCGCCGCGCGGCCTCATTGACCCACAGCACGCGCCCCTGCGGCCGGTCTTCCGCGACGACACACGCGGGCGCGTCGCCCCACTCCGGGTGGGCCCTCAGCAGGAGCTGCAGCGGCAGCTCCGGGACGTCAACGCAGGCCCACCGGGCCACCCCGCACCTCCGCGTGGCTCCACCCCGGGCCGTTCCGCTTGTCCTTGAGCGCCTCGGCCACGCAGGTGAACAGCCCCGGCCCCGCATCGCGCCGCGCCGTACTGCAGCGCAGCGAGATCAGCCCGCCCAGCGACGGCGATTCCGCTCCCTTCTCGGTCAGGAAGACCAGCGCGACGTCGTGCTTCTGCGCCAGCCCGACCAGCCGCGAGAGCATCGGCGGCGGGATCTCGCGCGGCGCTGGCCTCCGGGCCGCAGACGCGCCGCCCGGCCCCTTCCCCGGCGCCACCCCGGCCGGTACCAGGTCGAGCACGACCGCCGAGAACCCGCCCGAGCGCACCAGCCGGTCCGCGGCGCGGGCCGCGGCGAGCGGGTCGGGCGCGAAGATCACCGGGAGCGCGTCGAGCTTCACCCCGCCGGCCGCGACGTCGGGCGGATAGAAGGCGCCGCCCACGAGCGTCACCCAGGCCACCGGCTCGCCGCGCTGCTGGGCCTCGCGCACCAGCGAGAAGGCCAGCGAGAGCTGCGCCCCCGTCCCGACGCCCGAGAACTCCGACAGCCGCCCGCTGAAGCCGGAGAGCGTCCAGCGCGGCGCCGCGGCCCGGGACGGGACGGCCGGCGGCCGCGGCCCCGGGCCCGCACCGGGCGGCGGCGGGGCCGCGGGCCGGGCTGCGGTCCGGGCCGGGCGCCGCGCCGCCGGCGCGGCGGCGTACGCCGCGCCCCGGCCCGGGGCCTGCGCGTGCGCCGCCAGCACCCGCGCCGCGACGGCCCGCGCCTGCGCGCCGAGCGTCGCCTGCGGGCCGGCATCGCCGGGGCCGTGCGCCGCCCCGCCCGCCCCGCCCGTCCCGCCCGGCGCGGCGCCCGCCCCGGTCTCCTCGATCGCCCGCGATGCGTAGACCTCTCCCATGCGGCCTCCTTCACGGCCTTCCGCGTCGTGCGTCCGGTTGTCGGACCTGCGGCCCTACGAGTTCGCCTCGATCAGCGCCAGCTTCTCGAGGTAGCGCCGCACCTCGATCACCTTGCCCAGGATCACCAGGGACTGCGGCGGCGGGATGATCGGCGGGAAGTCGGGGTTCTCCGGCAGGAGTACCCAGCGCCCCCCCTTGCGGCGCAGCGTCTTCACCGTCGCTTCGTCACCGACCATCGCGACGACGATGTCCCCCGGATCGGCCTCCGGCTGCCGCCGCACGACGACGACGTCGCCCGGCATGATCCCCGCGCCGGTCATGCTCTCCCCGCGCACCCGCAGCGCGAACAGGTCCTCCGCCTTGTTGCGGGTGTCGATCGAGAGGTAGCCCTCCGGCTCCTGCATCGCCTCGCTGAGCCGTCCGGCCTGGACCCGGCCCAGCAGCGGCACCAGAGCGGGAGGCCGGTCGTAGCCGGGCAGCCGGTAGCCGCGGGACTTCCCCTCTTCCTTGATCAGCAGCCCCTCCACGACCAGCATGTCCAACTGGGCCCGGGCCGACTCGACCGAGCGGAAGCCGAAGGCCTCCTGGACCTCGCGGATCGTCGGCGGCTGCCCGGCCAGCAGCCGTTCCTTCATGAAGAGGTAGATGCGGCGCCGCGTCTCGCCCGGCGGGGTGTAGGCCATGCGTCCTCCCTTCCCGTGCGAAGAGAGAATACCGGACATCCGTCCAGAAGGCAAGACCTTTGTCTAGAATCCTCCGGGGGCCTTCCCGGCTCCGGCTGGGACCCCGCCGCCCCACCGCAGCGCCTCGCGCACCAGGGCGGCGTTCGGTTCGGGGCCGCAAGCGGCGGGGTCGGCCGCGTACCGCTCGTCCCAGAAGCCCGGCCCGCTCACCCGGCGTGCACCTCCACGACGTCGCCGTCGTGCAGCTCGTAGTCGCGGGCCACCCGCAGCCCCTGCCGCGGCCCGCCCCAGACCCGGGCGAAGTCGAGCTTCTCGGCCAGGTCGCGGTGGATCCGCTCGGCCAGCTCGATCAGCGTCGCGCCGCGGTGCACGACGTAGGGCGCGGTCCTTTCGAACGGCTTGCCCGGCACCTTGGTGTAGACGCGCACGAGCTGCAGCCAGTTCCAGAGCGTGGCCTTCAACTCCTCGAGCCCCTGCCGCTTCGTGGCCGCGACCCGCGCCACGGGGAAGGTGCCGCGATAGAAGTCCTCGAGCGCGGCGACGTCTTCGGGGGACGCCTCGTCGATCTTGGTGAGCACGAGCAGCGTCGGAATCGGCGATTCCCGGATGTCGCTCGCGTGGTGCAGCTCGCCGACCAGCGGGATCCGGACCTTGGCCAGGCGCTGGCGCACCTCCTCGACGTCCTCCGGCGCGGCCAGCGACGAGGCGGACGCGACCAGCAGCGCCGCGTCGGCGCCGCGGACCAGGTCGGGCAGCCAGGGGTCCATGTGCTCGTCGGTGACCGGCGGCAGGTCGATCAGCTGGAGCTGCACGTCCTCGTACGGCATCATCCCCGGCTGCGGGCGCGTGGTCGTGAAGGGCCACTCGCCGATCGCCGGCTCGGCCCGCGTCAGCGCGCCGAGCAGCGAGGATTTCCCACCGTTGGGCGGCCCCAGCAGCACCAGCTGCACCGCCCCTTCGGGCTCGATGCGGTACGAGTGTCCGGCCCGCGCCGACTTGGACTCGACCTCCTGCCTCAGGCGCGCCAGCCGGCGCTTGAGGTCGGCCTGCATCTTCTCCGTCCCCTTGTGCTTGGGGATGGTGGCGAGCATCTCCTCCAGCGCAGCGCGCCGCTCGTCGGGCGACTTCGCCGCCCTCAGGCGTGCCTCCGCGTTCTTGTACTCGGGAGACAGGTTGGCCGGCATATCGGGGAGTCTACCGCGCCCCCGCCCCGCTTGACCCCGGCCCGCGGCTGGGCTATCCCGGCGCCATGCCGACCCAGCGCGTCGCGATCCCCGGGGCCCTCGGACACCCGCTGGCCGGACAGCTCGAGCGGCCCGATCCGGCCGCCTTCCCCGAGCCGCTGGCCTGGGCCCTCCTGGCCCACTGCTTCACCTGCGGCAAGGACCTCAAGTCGCTGGTGCGGCTGGCCCGCGCGCTGGCCGAGCGCGGGGTCGCGGTGCTGCGCTTCGACTTCACCGGGATCGGCGAGAGCGGCGGGGCGTTCGAGGAGACGACCTTCTCGACCCATCTCGGCGACATCACCGCCGCCGCCGACTGGCTGCGCGCGCAGCACCGCGCGCCGGAACTGCTGATCGGCCACAGCCTGGGCGGGACCGCGTCGCTGGCGGCGGCGCGCGAGGTGCCCGAGTCGCAGCTGGTCGTGACGATCGCCTCGCCGTCGTCGACTGCGCGGTTCCGCGAGACGCTCGAGCGCCGCGTGCCTGCGCTGGCGGAGGGGGGCGAGGGGACGATCACGCTCGGCGGCCGCGGCTTCCGGCTGCGCCGCCA
>JALOKP010000189.1 GCA_025456425.1 Acidobacteriota bacterium
GGCCACCGAGATGGGCGAGATGCAGGAGCGGATCACCTCGACCCGCAAGGGCTCGATCACCTCGGTGCAGGCGATCTACGTCCCCGCCGACGACTACACTGATCCGGCCCCGGCCACGACCTTCGCGCACCTCGACGCGTCGACGAACCTGTCGCGTCAGATCGCCGAGCTGGGGATCTACCCCGCGGTGGACCCGCTGGCCTCGACCAGCCGGATCCTCGACCCCCGGATCCTCGGCGCCGAGCACTACAAGACGGCGCGCGACGTGCAGCAGGTACTGCAGCGCTACAAGGAGCTGCAGGACATCATCGCGATCCTGGGCATGGACGAACTGTCCGAGGACGACAAGGTGACGGTGGCGCGCGCGCGCAAGCTGCAGCGCTTCCTGTCCCAGCCGTTCTTCGTGGCCGAGCAGTTCACCGGCTTCTCGGGCCGCTACGTCGAGCTGAAGGACACGATCAAGGGCTTCCGCGAGATCGTCGACGGCCAGCACGACGACCTGCCGGAGCAGGCGTTCTACATGGTCGGGACGATCGAGGAGGCCGTGGAGAAGGCGAAGAAGCTGAGCGAGGGGGCGGCGGCCTGACGCGCGATGTAGGGGCCGGCCTCTGTGCCGGCCCGGAGAACGACATGCTCCCCGAGAAGATCCACCTCGAGATCGTGACCCCCTCCCGGCGCGTGCTGGTGCGCGACGTGGACGAGGTCGTGCTGCCGGGTGCCGAGGGCTCGTTCGGCGTGCTGCCGGGCCACGCCCCGATGCTGGCCGGCCTGCAGTGCGGCGTGGCCGAGGTGCGGAACGGGTCCGAGCGCGACATTCTGGCGATCGGCGCGGGGGTGGCCGAGGTCGGCCCCGACCGCGTGACCGTGCTGGCCGAGACGGCGGAACGCGCGGCCGAGATCGACGCCGAGCGCGCGCGGCGCAAGGCGGGCGAATACCTCGAGCAGCTCAAGCGGGAGCTTTCCGAGACCGATCTCGAAGTGGTACGCTTCAAGATGCAGAAGCACCTCGCACGCCTGAGCGCCACGGAAAGGGCCTCGTAGCGGAAGGGCAGGTCGCCGCGGGGCCCGGGAGGGATCCATGACCGGGAACCCGAATCGAGTAAGCCGGCTCGCCATCGTCGCCATCGTCGGACTCGCTGTCGCCGCGGCCCTGCTCGCGGCCTGCGGAGGCCGGCCCCCGGTCCTGGTCGGAGCGATCATCTCCGAGACCGGCAACACCGCCGAGTACGGCAAGCAGATCAAGCGCGGCATGGACCTGGCGGTCGAGGAGATCGCGGCCAGCGGCGGGGTCATGGGCGGCCGCAAGCTCGAGGTCTTCTACGCCGACGATGCGAGCGACCCGAAGAAGGCGCTCGAGATCGCGAAGGACCTGGTCGAGAAGAAGCAGGCGCGCGCACTGATCGGCGGCGTGTCGTCCGGTGTGGCGCTCGGTCTGACCGGCTACGTCAACGGCAAGGGGATCGTGCTGCTCAGCCCGTCGGCCTCGAGCCCGGAGCTGACCTACGCCGGCGGCGAGTTCTTCTTCCGCGTCTACCCCTCGGACCTGGTCGAAGGGCAGGCGATGGCCGACATGGCACGCAAGCTGGGCTTCCAGAAGGCCGCGATCGTCGCCACCAAGGGGGCCTTCGGCCAGGGGATCGCCGACGTCTTCCAGGGTCACTTCGAGTCCCCCAACGACAAGGTCGTGCTGCGCGAGGACTACGAGGGCCAGCTGACGCCCGAGATGGCGGACGCGATCATGCTCCAGATAAAGGCCGCCGACCCCGAAGTGGTCTACCTCGCGGCTTATGACTTCGACGTCGTGACGCTGCTCGAGGCGATGGGCCGTGCAGGTGTGAACGCCGCGCGCTTCGCGACCTCCGCGATCAAGTCGGAGATCGTCGACATGGCCGGCGCGGCGGCCGACCGCCTCGCCTTCCCGCACCCGTCGTTCGACCTGGACTCGGGCGACGAGACGATCTCGCGCTTCGTCGCGGCCTACAAGAAGAAGTACGGCCAGGATCCCAACGGTTTCGCGGCATACGGCTACGACGCGGTCCGGGTCATCGCCGCGGCGCTCACCCGCACCAAGATCGCCTCGCCAGGCGAGGTCGCCGACCAGCTGCGCGAGCTCTCCTACACCGGCATCACCGGCCCGATCGATTTCGACAGCCACGGCGACGTTCAGAGCACTCCGCACTACTCCATCGTCAGCAAGGGGAAGCTGGAGCACTTCGACCGCGTGGACAGCGCGATGCTGCCGATGGTCCTGCCTTGATCGATGCCCCATCCGGGGCCGTCCCGCTCGAGGAGGCCGTCGCCTGGCGCGACGGCCTCCGCCGTTCCGGGCTGCGCGTGGCCTTCACCAACGGCTGCTTCGACATCCTGCACGCGGGGCACGTCCGGCTGCTGACCGCGGCGCGGGCGACGGCCGACGCGCTGGTCGTCGGCCTCAACGACGACGCCTCGGTGACGCGGCTGAAGGGGCCGACGCGGCCGCTCGTGCCGCAGGCCGAGCGGGCCGAGCTGCTGGCTGCGCTCGAGGCGGTCGACCGCGTCGTGCTGTTCGGCGGGGACACGCCGCTGGCGACGATCCTCGCGCTGCGGCCGGACGTGCTGGTTAAGGGGGCCGACTGGGCCGAGGACGAGATCGTCGGCGCGCGCGAGGTGAAGTCGTGGGGCGGATCGGTGGCGCGCGTCCAGCTGGTGCCCGGCACCTCGACTACCGCGATCGTCGAGCGGATCCGCGAGCGCTACGGGCCGTGACACGGCCGGCCCCTACAGGACCTTCATCGAGGCGATCTCGTTCGATAGCTCGATCAGGTTCCCGTCCGGGTCGTGGACGTAGATCGAGACGAGCATCCCCTCCGATCCCGGGCGCTCGACCGGGCCCTCGACGATCCCCACCCCGCACGCGGCGAGGTGCGGCGAGATCTCGTCCAGCGGCACCTCGGTCACGAAGCAGAGGTCGGCCGCGCCCGGCCGCGCGTGCCGCGGGCGTGGATCGGTCCCCCCGGACACCGCGCGCAGGTGCAGCGTCTGCCGCCCGAAGCGGAGCGCCCGGAGCTCGCCGGGAAGCGTGACCGGCTCCATTCCGAAAGCGTTGGAGTAGAACGCACAGGCTGCGTCGACGTCCGACACGGTGAGCGCGATGTGGTCGAGCCGCTCGATCCGGGCTTGAACGGATCCGCGTTCGGTCAAAGGGTAGACGGGGGACACGGGTGGGTCCTCCTGATCGACCGATCGTAACCGATCCCGGCGTCCCGCTGCAGGACAACGCGGCCCCGGGGCCGAGATATCAGGTTCATCCGGCCGTCCCACCTGCGCTCCGATCAACTCGTGGCCGGTGGCGGCCAGCGAGCGAACGGCCGGCCGTCGCAGCCCGCAGACCGGGGCGCCCCCGGCGGGGGTCGGCGGGCGGCGAAGCGGCCGCGCAGGAGCGTCAGGGGCGCGGCGTCAGCTCAGGGCGCGCGGCATCCGCCCGGCCGGCTCTCGCGCCAGATCAGGAAGGCCACGCCGGCGAAGAACGGCACCGCCAGGATGCTGGGCCACATCGGGATCTCGATCCCGCCGATCGCGATCGAGATCCGGAAAGCCAGCCGCAGGATATGAGCCACTGCGATCAGGACCATGAACGCGAAAGCGAACAGGATGCCGGGCTTCATCGTCGCTCCTCCCGTCGTCCGCCGCGGCGCGGCTCAAGCGCGCGCCGCACGATCGGCCGCCGCGGCGAGCGCCTGGCGACTTCGACGAACCCCGCCTTGGCGAACGCACCGGGTGTCCCGGTCCAGATGAAAGCCGCCGGCTGCTCGGCCCCGCCGCCGTCGACGGGATAGCCCTCCAGCGCCGGTGCGCCGTGCGCGGCGGCGAAGCGCGCGGCCGCGTCGAGCAGGGACGTCGAGACTCCGCGGTGCCGGTGCTCCCGGCCGACGAACAGGCAGGGGGCCGACCAGACCGGCTTGTCGTCCACCGGCGCGAGCAGCCGCGAGCGCCCCAGTCCCGTGAAGTCCGCGCGCGGCGCCACGGCGCACCACCCGACCGGCTGCGGGCCGTCGTACGCGATCACCCCCAGCGGCCCCCCCTCCGCGACCAGCCGCTGCAGCGCCCGCCGGTTGCCCGCCCCTTTCTGCCGGTCGAACTGCGCCCGCGGCAGCCGCCAGTACATGCACCAGCAGCCGCCGCACGCCCCGCGCTCGCCGAACAGGCGCACCAGGTCGGGCCAGGTTTCGGTAGTGAGCGGCTTGAAGCTCAGCCGCGGAGCGCGGCGCTTGGCCAAGCCTCACCTCCCGCCGGCAGTCTACCTCCGGCCGGTGGCGTGGGTCAGTGGACGGGCGCGTCCGGAGCCGGCCGCCGGATCCCCAGCTTCTGCATCCTCAGCCTCAGCGTGCTGGGGTGCAGGCCGAGCCGGTCGGCCGCGTTCCCCGCGCCGTTGATCTTCCAGCGCGACTCCTCGAGCACGCGCAGCACGTGCACACGCTCGGCCCCGCGCAGCGTGTCGCCCCCGCCGGGCGCCGCCGCGGCGCGGTGCGTCGAGGAGAGGATCGTCTCCTCGTCGAGCACCGGCCCCGCCGACAGGACCAGCGCGCGTTCGATCACGTTCTCCAGCTCGCGCACATTGCCCGGCCAGTCGTAGGCCTCGAGCGCAGCCAGGGAGCGCGGTGCGATCCGCTCGATCGACCGCCCGAGCCGGGCCTGCTTGCGGGAGACGAAGTGCCAGGCCAGGGCGGCAATGTCTCCGCGCCGCTCGCGCAGGGGGGGGATGCGGATCGGGAAGACCGAGAGCCGAAACAGCAGGTCGGCCCGGAAGCGCCCGGCCCGGACCGCGGCCTCCAGGTCGCGGTGCGTCGCGGCCACGATCCGCGCGTCGGTGCGCATGGTGCGCGAGGAGCCGAGCCGCTCGAACTCCCCCTCCTGCAGCACGCGCAGCAGC
>JALOKP010000008.1 GCA_025456425.1 Acidobacteriota bacterium
GGGGCTGTTCGCGCTGGCCGCGGCGATCTTCGCGGCCGGGCTGGTTGCGGCCCGCTGGGCCTACGGCGACGGGATGGCCCGCGCCACCGCGCTGGCCGCGAAGCTCCCCTTCCTGCGGCGCCTGCTGCACCGCAAGTGGTTTGTCGACGAGCTGTACCAGGCGGTAGTCCTCAACCCGTTCTACCGCTTGTCCGATTTCTTCGCCGCGTTCGACCGCTGGGTCGTCGACGGCGCGGTCAACGGCACGGCGCGGACGACCCTCGCGCTGTCCTACGTCAAGGCGACCGTCGACCGATGGGGTGTCGACCTCGCCGTCAACGGGGTGGGCTGGGGCGTGCGGATGGGCAGTTTCGCCCTGCGCCGTACCCAGACCGGGTTCGTGCAATCCTATGCAGCCATGGTGGTCGTCGGGGCCTTCGCCCTGCTCGCCGCCTACCTCCTGTTCGTGCGCTGAGCTCCGCGGGCGGAGTCGTGCGTAGAAGGAAGAGCCGATGAATCTCCCGATCCTCTCGGTGATCACGTTCCTGCCGCTGGTCGCGGCGCTCGTCATCGTCTTCCTCGTTCCGAAGAAGAACGAGAAGGCGATCATCCACATCGCGACCTGGACGAACGGCGGCTTCCAGTTCGTGGAGGTCGCCAGCTGGATCCCGTCGCTCGGGGTCCAGTACAAGATGGGCGTCGACGGGGTCTCGCTGCTGCTGGTCGTGCTGACGACGCTGCTGTCGTTCATCTCGATCCTCGCCTCGTGGGAGGCGATCAAGGAGCGGGTGAAGGAGTACTACGTCTTCTTCCTGCTGCTCGAGGTCGGGATGATCGGCGTCTTCTCGGCGCTCGACCTGTTCCTGTTCTACATCTTCTGGGAAGTGATGCTGGTCCCGATGTACTTCATCATCGGGGTCTGGGGCGGGCCCCGGAAGCTCTACGCCGCGATCAAGTTCTTCCTCTACACCCTGTTCGGTTCGGTCCTGATGCTGCTCGGGATCATCGCCCTGTACTACTTCTCGGGCGATGTGCTCGGCGCACGCACCTTCGACATCGAGAAGCTGCTGACGCTGGGGCCGGCCACCGCGACCTGGTCGCTGGCCCAGTGGGTCTTCCTGGCCTTCTTCATCGGCTTCGCGATCAAGGTCCCGATGTTCCCGTTCCACACCTGGCTGCCCGACGCCCACGTCGAGGCCCCGACCGCCGGTTCGGTGATCCTGGCCGGAGTGCTGCTGAAGATGGGGACCTACGGCTTCTACCGCTTCTCGGTCCCGATGTTCCCCAAGCAGACGGTCGACAACCTGTGGTGGCTGCTCTCGCTCTGCGCGATCGGGATCGTCTACGGCGCGATGGTGGCGCTGGTTCAGAAGGACTGGAAGAAACTGGTCGCCTACTCGTCGGTCTCCCACCTGGGGATGACGATGATCGGCCTGTTCGCGCTGACGATCGCCGGGATCCAGGGCAGCGTGCTGCAGATGATCAACCACGGCATCTCGACCGGCGCGCTGTTCCTGATCGTCGGGATCGTCTACGAGCGGCGGCACACCCGCGAGATCTCGGAGTACGGCGGGCTGGCCAAGGTGATGCCGGTCTTCGCGATCTACTTCATGATCATGACGCTGTCGTCGATCGGGCTGCCGACGCTGAACGGCTTCATCGGCGAGGTCAAGATCCTGCTCGGGATCGCACAGGTCGGGGGCGAGGCCTTCTCGTTCTTCGGCGCCAGCCCGTACTGGTGGACGGTGATCGCCGCGACCGGGATCGTGCTCGGCGCGGCCTACATGCTGTGGCTCTACCAGCGCACGATGTTCGGCCCGGTGACCAACCCCAAGAACGAGCGCCTGCCGGACCTGACGCTGCGCGAGAAGTGGACCCTGATCCCGCTGGTCGTCCTGGCCTTCTGGATCGGACTCTACCCGAAGCCCTTCTTCGCGATCATGGACGCGCCGATCCACAAGCTGCTCTACGAGCAGGTCGTTCCGGTCCTGCGGCAGACCGGCGCCAAGGTCGACCTGCCGAACCCGGCCGAGGCGCCGGCCCGTCCGGCCGCGGGGCACGCGGCGACGCCGGGCGGCCACGGGGCCGCGGAGTAGACGGCCGTGACCTTCGACACCGCGTCCTACGTCCGAGACCTGTACTGGCTCATCCCCGAGCTGTGGCTGACCCTGGTCGGGTTCGCGCTGCTGGCCGCCTCGCCGTACATCCGCGACGGGGCCGGACGGCGGATCGCGGCCTGGGCCTCGGCCGCCGGGCAGGCGGTCGCCCTGGTGCTGCTCTTCGCCCTCTACGCCGGCGTCTCCGGGGTCTTCGGCCCGGCCACCCCCGAAGCCCCGGGCGCGATCTACGCGATGCAGTTCGCCCACGGCCGCCCGCTGCTGCTGATCGACGGCTTCGCGATCGTGCTGAAGGCGGTGGTGCTCGTGGCCGGGATCCTGGCCACGCTGATGGGGATCCGGCTGCTCGAGACCGAGCGGATCGGCCGCGGCGAGTTCCACGCGGTCCTGGTCTTCGCCGTCGTCGGCGCGATGTTCCTGATCAGCTCGACCGACTTCATCACGATCTTCGTCGGGCTCGAGACGATGTCGCTCTCGGTCTACCTGCTGGTCGGGTGGGCCAAGGACTCCCGGAAATCGAACGAGGCCGCGCTGAAGTACTTCCTGCTGGGGGCCTTCGCCGGCGGACTCCTGCTCTACGGGATGTCCCTGGCCTACGGCGCGACCGGGACGACGAACCTGTTCGGCCTGCAGCAGGCGCTGGCGGCCGGCACGCCGGAGTCGGGGCGCTGGCTGCTGACGCTGGCCATCCTGTTCATGGTCGTCGGCTGCGGCTTCAAGATCGCCGCGGTGCCGTTCCACGTCTGGACCCCCGACGCCTACGAGGGGGCCCCGACGCTGGTGACCTCCTTCATGGCGACGGCCGTCAAGACCGCGGCCTTCGCGATGGCGCTTCGGATCTTCCTGCTCGGCTTCGATGCGCCGGCCCAGGCCGCGCAGTGGACCTGGCTGTTCGGGATCCTCGCCGCGCTCTCGATGACGGTCGGCAACGTGATCGCGGTGCTGCAGGACAACGTCAAGCGGATGCTGGCCTACAGCAGCATCGCCCACGTCGGCTACGCGCTGATGGGGCTGGTCGCGGCCGGCGCGGCGCTGGCGGGCTGGATTCCCGAGCCGCAGCGCAGCCTGGCGATCGAGCTGGGCCAGTCCTCGGTCGTGCTGTACATGGTCGCCTACGCCTTCACGGCGGCCGGGGCCTTTGCCGTCGTGATCCTGCTGCGGCGCGAGGGGATCGAGGGCGACCGGATCGACGACTTCTCCGGGATGGCGCGGCGCGCGCCCGGGACCGCGGCCGTGATGCTGGTCTTCCTGCTCTCGCTGGCCGGGATCCCCGCGACTGCCGGCTTCATCGGCAAGTGGTGGCTGTTCGCCTCGGTCCTGCAGGGGGGTGGCTATCGCTGGCTGGCGGTACTGGCGGCTCTCAACACCGCGGTCTCGCTCTACTACTACCTCCGCGTCGCGGTCCGGATGTACATGGAGATCCCGGCGGACGAATTGCCCTACGCCGTGACCCCGTCGCTGACGGCTGCGGTCGCCCTCGCGGCGATCGGGACGCTGGCGATCGGGCTCTGGCCCGAGCCGGTGCTGAGGCTGGTGTCGGGCACGGCGCAGCTCCTGCCGTGACGGCCGGGGAGGGCGGTTCGCCCGGCCGCCGCGGCGCTTCCCGCCGGCCGCCCCGCGGGGCCGCCGGCGGCTTGGACCGCCCCCCGGAATCTGGTAGTCTCTCGGCCCCGGAAGCAGGGCCTCCGGGCGGTCCGCTCCGCTTCATGGCTCAGATCCTGCGGCAGGCAGCGCCGTTCATGGCTGCGGTCTGGGTCCTGACCGGAGCGGTATTGCTGCTCGGGCTGGGTGGCCGCTGGCTGGACGCGCGTTTCGGCACCGGCCCCTGGCTGACGACGATCGGGCTGTTCGCGGGCGTGGCGGTCGGGATGTACGAGCTGGCGCGCGTGGCGCTGCGCTCGACCCCCCCGCCCGGGAACGGCCGGTGACGGGCGGGTGGCAGGCCGCGGCGCTGGCCGCGGCAGCCTCCTGGCTGCTCTGCAACGCCCTGGCACGGGCCGTTCCGCTCCGCGGGCGGGACGCGGCGGGGCTGTACCTGAAGCGGAAGGCGGTCCGCACCGCAGGCCGCCTCGTGATCGTGGTCGCGGTCGTGGCCGCGGGGGCCGGAGGGGCCGGGGGTGACCCGGTCGCCGTCACCGCGGGCGCGTTGGCGGGATGGCTCGCGGCGGCGCTGGCGGAGCTGCTCGCCGCGCGGGGCCGCGGGGGAGACGTGGGAGCGAAGGGATGATCTGGGCGACGCTGACCGGGATCCCGCTGGGACTGCTCGCCGCCGCGGGCGGCGAGGGGGGCCCGTTCGACGCGGGCGAGATGATCCTCCACCACGTCGCGAACGGCGCGGCCTGGGTGGAAGGCGCGTGGTGGAGCCCCAGCAAGGCGGTGCTGATCATGGCGGTCGCCGCGCTCCTCGTGTTCCTGGGCGTCCGCCGCGCGCTCGCCGGCTACGACGACAACGGCGTCCCCCGCACGCGCTGGGCCCAGATGCTGGATCCTTTCGTCGAGCACTTCTACCGCGACGTGGCGATGGCCTACGCCGGGCCGAAGTGGGCGAAGCGCGTCGCGCCCCTGCTCCTGACCTTCTTCTTCTTCATCCTGACCAACAACCTGCTCGGGATGGTGCCGTGGGCCGATTTCTTCAACCTCGTGCGCGGCGTCGCGGTGCCGTCCGGCTCCGAGCCGGGTGCCTTCAAGACCTTCGTGCTCGACGGGGCCGCCACCGCGACCGGCAACTTCAACGTCACGGTCGCGCTGGCGGTCGTGACCTTCTTCGCGATCATCGTCTTTGGCGTCAAGAAGCACGGCCTGGTCGGCCACTTCGCGCACCTCGCGCCCAAGGGCGTGGTCTGGCCGGTGCGCTGGTTCCTGCTGCTGCCGATCGAGACGCTCTCGATGTTCGTCAAGCCGTTCGCGCTGACGATGCGACTGGCGGCCAACATGACCGCGGGGCACATGGCGATCCTCGCGATCATTTCGATCATCTTCCTGCTCAACAGCGTGCTCGTCGGGATCCCGGTGGTCGGCCTGGCGCTCGGCGTGAGCCTGCTCGAGATCATCGTCTGCTTCGTGCAGGCGTACGTGTTCGCGCTCTTGTCCGGTGTCTTCATCGGCATGGCGATCGAATCCCACCACTAGGCATCGAAACGAACGGGCCCTGCATCGCGAGGGTCAGGGCCGGACGGAGGAGTTCCAAGCATGAGCAAGTCGCTGAGAATCGCTGGTCTGGTCCTGGTCCTGATGCTCGTCCTGGCGCCCGGCACCTCGGCTTTCGCGGCCGAGGGGGACGCCGCCGGTGCTCCGATGGATCTCGCCGGACTCGGGGCCGGCATCGGCGCCGGCCTCGTCGCGATCGGCGCCGGGATGGGGATCGGCCGGTTCGCCGCCGCCGCCGCCGAGGGGATCGCGCGCCAGCCGTCCGCGGCCTCGAGCATCGTCGGCGCGGTCAACCTGCCGCTGTTCCTTCTCGAAGGCGTCGCGATCATCGGCCTCGTGGTCTGTCTGCTCGTCGTCTTCACGCGCTGAGGACGGCGCCATGCCCCTCACCACCATGGCGCTGCTCGCCTCGGCCGAGGCCAGCGGGGGCAACCCGCTGCTGAAGGTCGATCCGGGGCTCGCCCTCTGGACCCTGATCATCTTCCTGCTGCTGCTGTTCGTGCTCTGGCGCTACGGCTGGGGGATGATGATCGGCAAGCTCGACGCCCGGGACCGCGCGATCCGCGGCTCGATCGAGGAGGCGAGGGCCGAGCGGCTCGAGGCCGAGAAGCTCCTCGTCGAGCAGAAGGCCCTGCTCGACAAGACCCGCCGCGAGGCGGCCGCGATGCTGCAGGCGGCCCAGCAGGACGCGGGGACCGAGCGGCAGCGGCTGGTCGACCAGGCGCGCGAGGAGTACGAGCGGATCCTGGCGCGCGGCCGCGAGCAGATCGATCAGGAGACGCGCGCGGCGGTCGCCGAGGTGCGGAAGGTCGTGGCCGACCTGGCGGTCGGCGTGGCCGGGCGACTGATCGACAGAAACCTCGATACGCCGGGGCAGCGCGAGCTGGCCGAGAAGTTCGTCGGCGAGCTGGAGCGCAAGGGCGGAGCCGAGGCCTGAGCCACCCCTCGCGGGGCGAAAACCCGGGGCGCGCGGGCGGCCGGCAGCGGTCGCCGGCGCGCCGCGCTTTTTCAGGGCAGGACGCCGGAGACGCTCCTCGCGCCCAGCAGCGCCTCGGCCCGCTCGCGCAGCCAGGCGGCCCACAGGTCGAGTGCGCCGATCTCGTGTCCCGCCGGCGCGAACATCACGTAGAGCAGGTGCGACGAGCCGGGCCCGACGCTCGTGCGCAGCGAGTCCGAACTGGGGTTGCCGAACGCCCCGCGGGCGTCGGCCAGCGCGAGGCGCCCGCCGAGGTGGACCTCCGGCTTGTTGATCCCCTCGTACGATTCCCCGGCCCGGCCGAGGCGCGCCTCGATCGGGCCGGGCTCCAGCTTATCGGCGTCGTAGAGCCCGACCGGCAGCCCGGAGAGCACGGCCCAGAGGTTCCCGAGGTCGACCGCGGGGTGGATCCGCGGGAACGGCTCGCCCTTGAGCAGGCGGCGCAACAGCGCCTCCGGGCTCGGCCGGTAGCGCGTCGGGTCCATCCCGACGCTGCGGTAGAGCACCCGCGCGGGCTGCAGCAGGTCGATCCCGCCGGCCGTCTTCCCGGCGTGGCGCGCGACGAGCCGCTCGACTCCCGCCGCGATCTCCTCGCCCAGCGCCTGCGTCCCCTCCGGGGTCGGCACCGCTCCGAAGGCCTCGACCAGCGCGAGCGAGACGAGATCCTTGATCTCCGGCGATCGCGCCACCCGATCGATCGTCATCGCCCTCGTCCTCTTCGCTTCCCGCGCCGCAGATCGACCGCTCCGCGGCGGCACCGCGCGCCGGATCGGGCATAATCCCCGTTTCCGGCCCCACCGCCGCGAGGAGCGCGCCGCCGCCCCATGGGTTCTCCGCACGATCCGGCCGGGCCCGCTTCCGGCCCCGGCCGCAGCGCCCGCATCGGTCCGTACGAGGTGCTGGAGTTCTGCTACCACGCGGCGGCAGGCGGAGTCTACCTCGCGCGCCGCCCGGGCAGCGACGCCCCGCTGCTGGTCGCGCGGCCGCGCGCGGGGTCGGGACTGCCCGCGGCGGAGACCGAGGAGACCGGGGCGGTCGCGGCGCGCGGCCGGCAGGCCGCGCGGACGTTCGCGCACCCGGCCGCGGCGCGTGTCGTCGACGCCGGGGAGGATGCGGACGGCGCATACATCGCGTGGGAGCGGCCGCCAGGGACGCGCCTGGACGCCTTCACCGGGCGCGGCGTGGCGCTGCCCGCGGGCAACGTGGTCGACCTCGGACGCCGGCTGGCCGCGGTGCTGGGAGCCGCGCACCGCGCCGGGCTGCGGCACGGCGACCTGCGCCCGGAACACGTCGTGGTGGACGGCGAAGGCCGCCCGCAGCTGGTCGGCTTCGGCCTCGCGCCCGGAGTCGCGGCGCCGGCGCTGCGCGAGGGCGATGCGCTGGCGGCGCCCGACTTCCTCGCGCCCGAGCAGGTCGCGGGCCGGGCGCCGGACGAACGCTCGGACCTCTTCGCGCTGGCGGCCCTGCTCTACGCACTGGCCTCCGGACGCACCCCGTTCGCCGGCGCGTCCCCCTCGTCCGTCCTCTACCGGATCGTGAACGATCCGCCGCCCGCGCTGCGCGAGCTGGCGCCGGAACTGCCGCCCGCGTTCGACGAGTTCTTCGCGCGCGCCCTGGCCAAGGATCGCGCGGCCCGCTTTCCGGACGCCGCCGCGTTCGAGCGCGCGCTGGACGAACTGGCCGTGCTGCCGCTCCCGCGCGGTCCGATCGCCGCGCCGGACGAGCCGCTCCTCCGCGCGCGGCCCGGCGACGCGGCGCGCGGCGCGGGGGCGCCCGAGACCGACCCGCGGCCGCGGGCCGCGGCAGACCCGACCCGTTCGCGCACCGGCGCGCGCGTGCTGGCGATCGCGGGCGGGATCGGCGTGGCGCTGGTGGCCGCGGCGCTGCTCTGGGTCGTGCCCTACCGGCTGGGGGTCGATCCGTTCGCGGCGCGGCGCCGCGGCGTCGAGGATCAACTCGAGCGCGCGCTCGGCCGCTTGGGCCGGGCGCTGCGGACGACCGAGCCGGAGCGGCGCGTCGTCGTCGAGACCGATCCCGCGGGGCTGGCCTGGGTGGTCGAGGGGGCCGCGCGCCGCGACGGCGACGGAACGGTCGCGTTCCTGCCCGGCGCCGGCGCCCCGATCACGATGCGCATCGACGACCCGTGCCGCGACGGCACGGCGACCTTCTCGCCGGCGTCGCCGCCCGCGCGGCTGGTGATCGGCACGGCGCCGCGGCGCGAGGAGTTCGAACTGACGAGCGACCCGGCCGGCGCCGAGGTGCTCGTCGACGGCACGGCGCAGCCGCAGCCGACGCCGATGCGCGTGGCCCTCGAGCGCTGCCGCGAGCACGCGATCGAGCTGCGCGCGGCGGGGCGCAGTCCCCGGGTGCTGGCGCTTCCGGGCGGCGACGATCCCGCCGCCTGGCGCCGGGCGCTGACCGCGGTGGCGCTCCCCCTGCTGCCGAAGGGCTGGCTCGTCGTCCCGCCGGCGCCGCGGGGGTTCACCGTCGAACTGCTCGCCCGGCGGGAGGGGGGGCTGACCCGCCTCGGCCGCGCCGGCGAGACGATCGAGCTCGACCCGGGCCGCTGGACGCTCGTGCTCCGGGATCCCGCGGTGCTCTTCGAAGAGGAACTGGAAGTCGAACTGATCGAGGGGGCGCGGGAGACGCTGCGGGTGCGCTACCCTGCGCTGGGCTGGCTCTCGGTCCGGGCGGTGCCGCCGGGCGGTCCGGCCTGGGTGCGCCGCGGCCGCGGGCCCGAGGTCAGCCTCGGCGAGACCGCGATCGCGAAGCGGCCGCTCGCCGCGGGCGAGTACACCGTGATCCTGGCACACCCCGGGAGCGGTGTCCGCACGACGCGGACGGTGCGGGTGCGGCCCGGCGAAACGGCGGAGGTCCGCGTGGGGAGCAACGAATGGTGAGCCCGGTCCGGTGCGCGCGGCGCGGCGTCGTGCTGCTTGCCGCCGTGCTCGCGGCGGCGCCGGCCGGGCCCGCGCGTGCGGGCGAGGAGAGCGCCGCCGCGCTCGAGCGCCGCTACCTTGCGGCGCGCGATCTCGAGGCGACCGGGCAGGCCGGGCAGGCGCGCGAGATGTACCTGGACGTGGCGGCGGTCGAGTCCGGCAACCCGCGGCGCGACGACGCGCTGCTGGGCCTGGCCCGGATCGCGCTGGGTACGGGCGGCCCCGGCGAGCCGCTGCCGACCGCGATCGCCGCCGCCGCGCTGGTGGAAGGCCGCGACCGGCTGACCGCGATCGTGGACGGACCGCCCGGCTCCGACGCCGCGCCGGAAGCAGCCTACTGGCTGGCGCTGCTGAAGCTCGACCCGCGCGCGCCGTTCTTCGACCCGGCCGCCGCGCAGGCCGACCTGACGGCCTACCCGCGGCTCTACCCCGGTTCCGCCTACCGCCGCGGCGCGATGCTGCGCGCCTCGGAGTTGCTGGTCGAGAGCGGCCGCGCCGAGCCCGCGCGCCAGATGGCGTTCCGCGTGCTCGCCGACGGGGCCGAGGGAGCGGAAGCGGCGGCCGCGTGGCGGGTGATGGGCGAGGCCGAGGCGCGCGCGGGGCGGCCGCAGGCGGCGCTGACCGCGCTCGGCCGGAGCACCCAGCTCGAGCCCAACGGGCCCCAGGCCCGGCTGGCCGAGGACCTCGCGACGGTCGTCGACCGCGTCGCCTTCCCGCGCGGGTCCGGCGCGCGCTACACGGCGGCCGGCGAGCCGATCGCGCTGCCGGGCCGCGTGGCCGACCTTGCCGTGCAGGCCGACGGCACGCTCCTCGCGCTCTTCGAGCGGGACGGCCAGCTGGTCTCGATCGGACGCGACGGGAAGACACTGAGCCGCGTGGCCGCGGCCGGCGCGACGGCGGTTGCAGTCGACCGCTCCGGGCGCACGTGGCTCGCCGCCGCCGGCCGGCTCTCGGTCGGCGACACCGGCACCGGCATTCCGCTCCCCGCCAAGTCGCAGGTCGTTTCGATCGCGCCGACGGGACCGCTTGCGGCCTGGATCGCTGACGCCGACGGCCGCCGGGTGGTACGCCTCAACGGCGACGGCACGATCGCCGTCACCGCTCCGCTCCCGCCGCGTGCCGACCCCGTGAGCGTCGCCGCCGCGGGAGACGGCGGGGTCTGGGTGCTCGACGCGCGCGGCCCGACGCTGCTGCTGTTCGGCCCGGGTGGTGAGCAGCGCGCCACGGTCGCGCTGTCCGAGCGGGCCGAGAAGCCGGTCGACCTGTGCTCGGACGCGCTGGGCAACGCGTACCTGCTGGCCGCCCGGCCGGTCGCGGTCCTCGTGTTCGACCCGGCGGGCCGACCGCTGCTGACGTGGGAGCCGGGCACGGCCGATCCAGGCAAGGAGTTCCCGCGCCCGGCCCTGCTCGCGGTCGACCGGGCGGGGGAGTTCGCGCTTTACGACGCCCGGCTGGAGAGCGCGCGATGGTGGCGTTGAGGAAACGGTCGTGAGGCGCGGGATCGTCGCCGCGCTGCTCGCCGCGCTGGCCGTGGCCGCGGCGCCCGGTGCCGAGCCGCCGGTGCCGGCCGCACCGGGGCCGGCCGCGTCCGCCACGCCGGCCGCGCTCGACGCGCGGCTCGCCGAGGCGGCCGAGGCCTTCAACGCGACCGACTTCGAGCGCGCGCTCGAAATCGCGCGCGAGTCCGCGAGCGCGGCCGAGATCGCGATGTCAGCACCCGGGCTCGACGCCGCCACCGCGGCCGCGCTGCGCGCCAGCCTGGCCCGCGCCTACGACCTGGGGGCGCAGGCCCGGCTCGCGCTGGGCGACCGGCGCGGCGCCGGCGAGTCGGTCGAGCGGCTGCTGCGCACGCGCCCGGGTTACCGGGTCGACACCGCGGCGAGTGGGCCGGCCTACGCCAAGCTGGTCGAGGCGCGCCGCCAGTCGCTGGTCGGCTTCGTCGTCCCCGAGTGCCAGCCGGTCGCGTGCGATCGCGTGCTGGTGGACGGGCAGCCTGCCGAGTTCGTTCCCGAGCAGGGGTTCGCGGTGCTGGCGGGGCAGCGCGAGGTCGTGCTGGGCCGCCACAACTTCCGCGACGCGCCGGCGGCGCCGGTGAAGGTCCCGCCGGGCGGCCGGGTCGCGCTCCCCGCGACGATCGAGCAGACCTCGCGCGACCTGGTGATCACGACGATTCCGCCGGGCGTCGCCGTGACGCTCAACGGCGCCCGCGTCGGCGTGACCGCGTCCGGGCCCGGGGGCCAGCCGGCGTCGCTGCCGCTGACGCTCCCCTCGCTCGCGCCCGACGAGTACGTGCTGGAGTTCGAGGCCCCCTGTCTGCGCCGGGTCGAGCAGCCGGTCCGGCTGGTCCTCGACGCGCAGGACCCCGCGGCGCTCGTGCTGGATCCGGTGCGGCTCGAGCCGACGCGCGGCACGATCGACCTGCGCCCGCCGGAGGGGGAAGGGGTCCTCACGCTCGACGGTCGCGAGGTCCAGCCGGCCACGGTCGACGCCTGCCCCGGCCGGCACGAGGTCTCGTGGACCAGCGGCGGGCGCCGGGTCTTCGTCCAGCCGATCGAGCTTGCGGCCGACGAGACGGTCGTCGTGCGTCCCGTTCCGCGACCCACCGCGGCCGTGGTCGAAGGGAGCGAGCCGCTGCTTCCGACCGGGCTCGGGTCGACCTGGAACCTCGTGACGATCCCCGCCGGTCCCGGCGCGGAACTCGCCGGCCGCGTCGCGTCGGCGATCGCCGACCCGTCCGCGGTGCCACCGCTCGCTCCCGCAGCACGCCGCCTCCCGGCCGGCGAGCTGGCCGATCTCGTCCGCCGCGCCGCGCCGGAGGCGGACGCGCTGATCCTGCCGCTGCCGGGCGGCGACACCGCGCGCCGGCTGCAGCGGCTGGCGATCGTCGACCCCGCGCGCCGCCTGCTCGAGTGGACCGCGTGGCCGGAGCGCGACGCCGCGGCGGCGAAGCGCGTCGCCGACCGGCTGGCCGGCCGGGACGTCGCGCTGATCGTGCCGCTGTTCGGAGCCGACCTGGTGCGGACGCGCGACGGCCTGGTCGTCGCCGGGGTCCTGCCGGGCGGTCCGGCCGAAGCGGCCGGGCTCGTTCCCGGGATGCGCGTGCTCGCGATCGCCGGGCGCGTGCCCGGGGCGGCGGAAGGGCCGCTCGAGTCGCTGCCCGGCGCGGTGCCGGGAAAGCCGGTGCCGGTCAAGGTGCGCGACGGCTTGGGCGAGAAGGAGCTGCGGATCACGCCGGTCCCGGCGATCGACGCCCCGCTCCCGGCCCAGCGGGCCCAGGGCCTGCTGCTCCCGGACATCGCGCGGCTCGACGCGCTTCGCGTCGCCGGCCGCGAGGCCGAGCGCGCCGCGGCCTCGGTGCGGGCCGCGCTGCTGCTCGCCGCCGCGGGGGCGGACGAGGCGGCGGCCCAGGCGCTCGACCGCGTCACCGTCGACGAGCGGCTCGACCCGGCGGGAGACGCCTGGGGGACGGTGCTCTTCGTCCAGGAAGCGGTGGCGCGTCGGCTCGGCCGGAAGGACGTGGCGCAGGCCGTCCACGCGCAGTGGGCGGCGCTGCGGGAGGCGCGGCTCGGCGGAAGGCTCGGCCCGCCGCTGGCGGCCGCGGTCGGCGCGGCGGATTGACGCGGCGGCGGGCGACCCGCGTAGAATCGGGTGCGGGCCCGGCGTCGACCGGATGGGAACGATTTCGCGCGGGAGCCAGATGCCCCAGCTTCAGAACCAGGATGCCCTCGGCGCCGTGCTCGACGCGCTGCTCGGCTGCCTCGAGCGACCCGCCGCGGCGGTTGCCGCCGACGGGCGCGTGGCCGCCGCCAACCCGGCCTTCGTGGATCTGGCGCGTCGCGTCGCCCGTGGCTGGCCGGTGGCGGCCGAGGCCTTGGTCGCCCCCGGGGAGCGGGCCCTCTTTCGGGCCCTCGTTCCGCACGCCGTCGCCCCCGAGACCTGGCGCGCGACCTTCGCCGACGGCGTCGTGCGCGGCTTGCGCGTCCAGGCGGTGGCGCCGCTGGGTGCCACGCTGCTCGTGATCGACGACGCGGCCGGCGTGGCGGCGGCCGCCGCCGGCAGCGAAGCGGCGCTGCGGCACGACGTCGCCGGGCCGCTGACCGCGATCCTCGGGACGGCCGAGCTGCTGCTGCTCAAGGGCGCGGACCTGCCGCCCGTGGCGCGCGAAGGGCTGGGCCGGATCGTCCAGCACTGCGGCCGGATCGCCGAACTGCTCGCCGCCAGCCGTGCCCGTGACGCGGCGCGGCGCGGGGGCGCGGCGTGAGCGATCCGCGCCCGCCCGCCGCAGCCGCCGGCGGCAAGATCCTGCTGGTCGACGACGACCGCGCACTGCGCGAGATGGCGGCCGGCTTCCTGCGCTCGCTGGGTCACGAGGTCGACGACGTGGCGACGCTGGAGCAGGCCCGCGCCCGGATCCGGGCCCGCCCCTTCGAGCTGGTGCTGGCCGACCTGATCCTCGAGCACGGGACCGGGCTCGACCTGCTGGCCGAGATCCGCCGCGAGGCGATCCCGTGCGAAGTGATCATCATGACCGGGCACGGGGGGGTCGAGTCCGCGGTGCAGGCGATCCGCGAAGGGGCGTACGACTACGTCACCAAGCCGCTCTCGCTGACGCGGCTGGCGCTCGACGTCGGGCGCGCCCTCGAAAAGCACCGGTTGGAGCAGGACGTGCTGCGGCTGGCGGCGGCGAAGGACAGCGCCTTCGGCGGGATCACCGCCGCCTCGGCCGCGATGCGCCCCGTCGTCTCACTGCTGCGGCGCGCCGCCGACAGCGACAGCAACCTGCTGCTGCTGGGCGAATCGGGGACCGGCAAGGAGCTCGCGGCGCGCGCGGTGCACGAACACTCGCGCCGCGCCGGGCAGCCGTTCGTCGCGGTCCACTGCGGCGCGCTGCCGGGCGAGCTGCTGGAAAGCGAGCTGTTCGGCCACGTCCGGGGCTCGTTCACCGGGGCCGACCGCGAGCGCAAGGGGCTGTTCCTCGCGGCGAACGGCGGCACGCTGTTCCTCGACGAGGTCGGGACCGCGCCGGCCCGCGTGCAGGTGGGGCTGCTCCGCGCGCTGCAGGAACGGCGGGTGCGCCCGGTCGGTGCCGAGCAGGACCTGCCGGTCGACGCGCGGATCGTCGCTGCGACCAACGCCGACCTCGACGCCGAGATGGCGGAGGGGCGGTTCCGGCTCGACCTCTACTACCGGCTCGCCACCTTCGTGGTGCAGCTGCCGCCGTTGCGCGAGCGGCGCGAGGACATCCCGCTGCTGGTCGGCCCGCTGCTCGAAGATGCGGTCCGCCGCTCCGGCCGCCGGGCGACGATCTCGCCGCGCGCGCTGGCCCGGCTCGCCGGCTACGACTGGCCGGGCAACGTGCGCGAGCTGGCGCACGTCCTGGAGCGCGCCGTGCTGCTGGCGGAGGGATCGGTGATCCGGGAACAGGACCTGCCGTTGCCGGAGCCGGCCGGGCCGGGGGGAGAGGTCCTCACCCTCGAAGAGGTCGAGCGGCGGCACATCGAGCAGGTCCTCGCACAGTGCGGGGGGAACAAGGTCCGCGCCGCCCGGCTGCTCGGGATCCCGCGGCCCAACCTCTACCGCAAGCTCGAGCGGTACGGGCTGGAGACCGGTCCGCTCCCCGGCGAGCTGGAGCCCGTGAACGAGGCGCCGCCGGCCCCGGCGGCCCCGGCCGGGGGGCCGGCCGCCGAGCCGCCGCGACGGAGGCAGTCGGGCCTCTTCTGAGGGGTCTCCGGGGACCTCCGACCGGCGCCCGCCCTCCTGCTGTCCGCCGGCGGACAGTTTCGCGAGGGCCCGGGGCCCCGGATCCCGCCCGGCGGGCCGCTCCGCGCCATTCCTCTCCGCCCTGCGGCCCGGTCCGGGGCGGACTGTGTCAAAAATTCGCACCCCGGGGAGCGGGGGCTGTCTCCAGGCGGACAGTTTCCGCCCCGGTTCGCCCTCCTCCGCCCGCGAATTCCGGACGCGTTCCCCCGAAAGTTCCTGAAACGACGGCCGATGAGAGGATCGCCCCGCGGAACCACGGGCGTGGCACGGCAGTTGCTCTTCCTTTCCGCCGTATGCGAAACGACCGAGCCCACGGAGCAGCGATGAAGGAGCAGGCACAGGGGGCCGTCCGGCCCCTGACGAGGACCGAGGAGGGCGTCCGGCGGCTGCGCCCGGTGGACGGCTTCGTGGTCGGGGGCGAGGCCGAGTGGGTCGGCGGCCAGAACCTCTGGCTGCTGCTGTCCCGCCCCGGCGAGCGCCTGATCGACTTCTTCGTCGAGGACGACGACCAGGGGCTGTCGCCCGACCCGGTGCCCTGCGCCTGCGCGGGGGTGCTGCCGGACGGCACGGTGGTGATCGGAGAGGTCGACTGGGAACTCGACCGCTTCCTGTCGGAGATGCTGGACGAGCAGGGGAACGCCGCCGCGCGCTAGGCGCGCCGCGGGGGATCAGGAGCGCCACGATGACGACGAGTCCGTGCCCAGTGATGCCGCGTGAGCAGAAGACCAGCCAGCCCGCCGAGCCGCTCTTCGACCGGCTGGTCCCGGCGTCGCGCGACGACCTGCTGCGGATCGAGGCCGGCGCCACGGCGCAGGCGGTGCACGCCGCGCTCGACGATGGCGCACGCCCGGTCGAGATCCGCTTTGCGGGCCGCACGATCCACGCCCGCCCGCTCGACACGCGACGCTTCGTCCGCGCGATGAGCCGCTTCGTCAGCCTCAACTGAGGGGCGGGAGCGACGATGGGCGCGACCCTGCTGGCGCGCGAGCCGCGGGTCCTCGGCGGGCGGCTGATGGCCGCGCTCGTGTCGCAGGCCACGCACGACCTCAACAACCACCTGACCGCGATGCTCGGCAAGGCGGAGTTCGGCCTGCTGGTGGCCGACCCCGAGCGCAAGACGGCCGCGCTCTCCGGCGTGCTCGAGGCCGGCGAGGGGGCCGGGGACGCCGTTCCCGCGGCCGAGGTCGCACAGCTCGCGACGCGGCTGCTGGACCGCCGGCTGAAGCGCGCCGGGATCGCCGTGACCTGCCGCGGCAGCGGGCCGGGCCCGCTCCGGCCGCGTGCCGCCGCTGCGGCGCTCGCGCTCTGGTGCGCCCTGCGCCGGCTGCTCGAGGATGCGGGGGGCGCCGCGCCGCGCACGCTGGAGCTGTCGGTCCGCTGTGCCGGGCGCGACGGCGAGATCGCGGTCCGGATCGACGGAGCGGTCCTCTCGGCGCACACCCTCGACGCGCTCGACGGGTCGCTGGCCGAGGCGGGGGCGCGGATCGAGCGGCACGGCGGACAGCTGCTCGTGGTTCTGCCCTGAGACGCCCGCTCAGGCGAACCCGCGCCGGCGGTGGCCAGCCACCACTCCCGCGAACAGCACGAACGCGAAGATCGCCCCGCTGACCGCGCCGGGCAGGACCGGGCGCCCCGTCGCGTCGACGAAGGTCGGCAGCAGGTTCGCCAGCACCAGGTTCAGCGCGATGTGCGCGACCATCACCAGGTACAGGTTCCGCGAGGCTTCGAGCAGCAGGCCGAGCAGCACCGACATCGCGAAGACGAAGGCCAGGGCGCCGAGGTTGCGGCGCAGGCTCGCCGCCGGGTCGATGTGCTCGAGCGTGAAGCTGGCGGAGATCGCCCCGATCGCGGTCAGCCGCCCGAGCCGGTGCTCCTCCAGCCCCAGCCGCTTGAGGATCATCACCAGCGCGTTCTGCAGCATGCCGCGGTAGAACAGCTCCTCGGCCACGCCGCGCACGACCTGTGCGCCGATCGCGGTGGCCAGCAGGCCGGGCGCGGCAGCCGGAATGCCGAGGCGCGCGCCGGCGAACCAGCCGCTGGCGAAGACGAGCGCGGTCGTGACCGCCCAGGCGGCCAACGCCAGCCGCAGCGCCGAGGCGAGCCGCTCGCGCGTCAGGAAGACGGCGAGCCGCGGGTAGATCTGGCGCAGCACCGGCAGCAGCACGAGCGCCGCGCCGAGCAGGCCGAACCCGGTCCAGAGGCGGTACAGCGCGTCCGCCATCCGAGGGTCGCCGGAGTGCGGGACGATCCAGTCGAAGGCGCCGGCGAGCAGGTCGCTGGTGATCCACTTCTCGCCCAGCAGGACCACGACCAGCGGCAGCAACTGGGTGACGGTCGGCTCGTCGGGGCGCGGCGGGTCGCTCCACAGGTCGAGGCCGCGGCGGCGGTTCCAGAGGTCGAGCAGCAGCAGCAAGACGAAGGCGGTGAAGAGCAGGCCGGAGAAGGCGTCGGGCAGGCCGGGCCAGCGCGGTGCGCCGGCGTGGAAGGAGCGGAGCAGCCCCGAGGTCGCGATCGCGGAGACGAGCATGAGCGCGATCGCCGCGCGGACCCACGGCGCGCGCGATGGAGAGGCCGGGGGGCCGGCGGAAGGGGCGGCTGGAAGGGACAAGCGGTCCTGGATCCTCGTGGGGGGGGTGCCGGCGCGGCCCCTGCAGGAATTATGATCCGCGCGGCGGCCCGGTGCGGCCGACCCGAGCGAGGCCGACCATGAACCAGCCCTCCGCCCAGGCCAACATCACCGTCCCGGTCGTCGTCGGCGGGCTGATCGGCGCCGCGCTCGGGGTCGTTCCGCCCTGCTGCTGCTGTTGCCTCAACACGGTTCTGGCCGGCGCGATCGCCGGAGCGATGTTCGCGCGCGCAGCGGGTTTCGTTCCGATCGAGCGAGGCGCCATGATCGGGTCCCTGGCGGGGGCGGTGGCGGGCGCGGGAGGTGCCGTGACGGACTCCCTGCGCCAGGCGGCCTTCCGGCCCTGGTTCGAGGGCTGGGTCGACCAGGTGGCGCGCTACGGCGACTCGGAGGCGCGCGAAATGCTGGAGCAGCTTGGCGCGTGGGAGGGCGGGGGCGGTCCGGGCTGGTTCCTGGCCGGGCTGGCCTTCAACATCGCCATCGGCGCGGTTCTCGGCGCGCTGGGCGGAATGCTCGGTGTGGCCCTGATGCGGAAGCAGCCGCCGCCAGCCCCGTCGTATCCTCCTCCGCTGCCCCCCCAGCCGCCGACCTACCCCCCGCCGCCCGGGGCCCCGGTGGCTGCGCCGGCGGCACCCTGGCCGCCCGCCCCACCGCCGCCGGCCGACCCGTCCGGCTCCGCGGGACCGCCTCCGCCCGCACCGCCGGCCCAGGAATCGCGGATCGCGGGGGGCGGGTCGGCTGCCCCGTGGCCGCCGGCCGGGGGAACACCGGACAACGCCGACCCATCGGGGGGCGGCCGCGCGGGCTGAGCGGGGAGGGGCTGGCGGAAGCGTGTGGGAATCGAACCCACCCGTGACCGGTGCGACCGACCACGCAACGGTTTTGAAGACCGCGGGAGGCACCAGCCCCCGTGCGCGCATTCTGCGCGTTCGGCGGACTGTTAGTGGACTGTTTCCGCTCGGCGCTGTCTCCGAGCCGCGCGACCAGCGCCGGGTCAACCGCCCCCCCGCGGCGGCGAAAGTAGCGCTCGGTCGTGAGCACGGTCGAATGCCCGAGCCAGTCCCGCAGGACCTTCGTCGGGACCCCGGCCTCGGCGCACCAGGTCCCGAACCGATGCCGCAGCCCGTGGAGCCGTGACGTCTCCCGCGGGCGGCCGGGCTCCCCGGTCGGCTCGACCGGCCGGAGCGCCGGCGTCGCCGCCCGCCGGGCGTCCGCCCAAACCCGCTCGGCCATGTACTGCAACCCCTCAACCGTCCCGATCCCGGCGACGATCTGCCCCACGCGCCCGGGCCAGGAGACCCCCTCCAGCGCCCGCGCGAGCCGCTCCGTCAGGATCGGGACCGTCCGCGCCCGCCCCGACTTCGGGCGGTCTGTCTCGTCTCGCACCGCGACGTGGATCGCCCCGTGCGGGGAGAGCCCCTCGACCGGGCCGAGCGTCAGATCCTCCCACCGGAGCCGGAGGATCTCCCCGCGGCGCAGCCCAGCGTCGCCGGCCAGCAGGATCACGACCAGCCGGCGCGGGTCGGCGCTCGCCCGGGCGGCCTCGATCAGCCGGGAGTATTCCGCTTCCGAGACCGCCTCCGGCTCGCTCCGCTGCACCAGCCGCGGGCGCTTGACCTTGCAGGGCGGCGCCGCGACGTGCTCCTGCTCCTCGGCGAGCTGGAACAACTGCGACAGCCGGTCGAGCTGCTTGCGGATGCTGGACGTCGAGAGCCCGGCGTCGCGCATCGTCTTGACCCACGCGGACACGTCCGCCTTGCGGATGCGGGCGACGGGACGCGGCCCCCAATACTCGACCAGCCGGGCCAGCTCCCACTTGTACCCGCGCAACGTCGCCGCGGTGTAGACGCGATCCGTGCCGGCCTCCCAATGCTCGACCAGACGATCCGCCAGCGCCTTGACGGTGATCGCCCGCGCCGGCGTCAGGTCCACCGGCAGCCCGGCCGCGGCGCGGTGCTTCTTCTTCCGCTCGGACGCGAGCCAGTCTTCCGCCTTGCGGGCGCTCGGGAACGACTTCGCGCGGCGCTTGCCGGCGATGGTGATATAGGCCCGGTGCCCCGTTTTCTCCTGGCGGATGAACCCGTCGCCGCGCATCAGTCCCCCTCGGCCGAGGCCGCCGCCTGGCGCACCGCCTTGAAGAGCCGGTCCGTGGCGTCCTCATAGGGCCCCTCGTCCGAATGCAGGATGCATCCGATCAGGTCGTCGACGGCGCACAGGATCCGCGCTTGCACCTCGGGGTCGGCTGCGGCCAGGAGCGGGGGGAGATTCGTGGTCGTGGTCATGCTGCCCTCCGTCTGCGTGCGCGGAAGGGACACGACGGCTGAACCGGCACGCGCCGGTGGCTTCGCCCCGAAGGTGTCTGCGGTAGACTTTCGGACAGCTCGCATCGTGGTACCCCCACGCTTGCGGGTCAGGGCCCGTCGTCCGGTTCGCGCCGGCGGCGGGCCCGCCTTCGTGGGAGGGATACGCCCGTCGCCGGCAAGAGTCAAGCCCAGCCTACTGCAGCCCCTCCGGCCCGCGGACCAGGCTCTGCTCGAGCAGGGCCTCCGAGATGAACGGGGGCTTCCCGATGCGCACGACCAGCCCCTCGTCGCGCAACCGATCGAACAGCGCCGCGACGATGGCCGCCGTCTCGGCCCAGGTCCGCCCCTGCCGGGCGCACTCCTCGAGCACCGCCGGGAGCGTCTGCGAGAAGATCTTCGCCCCGGCGCGATTGAGCTCCTCCAGCGCCTCGGCGTCGCTCTTGCCCCGGCCGCTCACCGCTGGAACCTCGCGGCGTCGCTGCGCTCGACCTGCTTCAGCTTCCGGCCCAGCGTCCGGAGCGAGTCGGAGTCGATGAAGGCGCCGTGGACGTGGATCACCTGGCCGGTCGACTGGTCATGCGTCACGCTGCTGCTGTTATTGTTCGTGATCGACTGCGTCGCCGCCGCCAGCCGCTTCGGGACCGGCCCGATCCGCAGCCCATCCGCGAACCCCCGCGACGTCATCTCGATGTAGTCCTGCGCCCAGCGCCGGCCGCCGTGGTAGGCCATCCGGTCGTTCACCGGGTCGTCGAACCCCTTCCCGGCGCTTCCCGGGTTGGCCGACTTGATCTTCTGGATCTGGACCAGGCCGGCGGCGATCATCAGCGCCGCGGCAGCGTGCCCCCACGGCGTCATGCCGTAGGTCTTGTAGGTCTGCAGCACGGCCAGCGCCGTATTGATCACCGCCTCGGCGATCGCGAGCGCCTTGTTCTGGCCGAAGATCCCGGACAGGGCGCCGGCCACCACCTGCGCGTACTGCAGCCAGAACTCGGCCCGCTCCTTCGTGCTCATCTTCTCCAGGTCAGTCATCGCCGCCTGGTGGGACCGGGACCGGGCCTCGATCGCGTTGTTCCACTTGGTGCGGATCGCAGCCGTGTCCGCTCCGAGCGCCTCGGCCGCCGAGATCTCCCGATCGCGCTGCTCCTCGAGCGCCTGGATCTCGGCCTCGGCGATCTTGTCCAGCGTCTCCTTGACGATCGCAACCTTCTCGTCGGAGATGTACCAGGCCCCCTCGGTCTGCATCTCCAAGGACTGATTGAGCAGCTCGGCCTCAGACTCCAGCGCCGCAGCCTGCGCGTCGCGCTCGACCTTCCACCGCTCGAGTACCTTCTGGGTGACCTCGTCGGCGTACCCGACGATGAGATCGTGAACGGCCTTCTCCCCGGCCAGCCGATCGGCTCGCACCTTCTCCGCAGCCTTGGCCGCTCGACCCAGGCTGGCCGCCGCCCGGTCCCCGGTCCGCTCCAGCTCCTCGGCCGCCTTCTTCTGGGCCGCCGCCGCCGCCTCCGCGTCTTTCTCCGCCCGCTTCAGAACCTCGCCCAGCTTCTTGCCGATGCCCTCCATCTCATCGGTCAGGCCACGAGCTGCCATCGCCTGCTTGAATGCCTCGACGTTCTTCGTGACGTCCTCGACGGAATCGGCGGCCCCGGACCAGATGTCCGAAATGGTCTTGGCGCTGTCGGTGATGTCCTTGCCGAGCAACGCCCGCCCGAGATTCCAGAACGCGACGCCCACGACGTTGGTCACCGCGACCACCCGCTCGAGCGCCCAGACCAGACCGCCGATCAGATACGCCGAGAGCTTCCAGATTCCCTCGCCCAGCTGGCCGGCCTGGTCTCCCAGCCCGTCCCACTGCGACTTGAGGAACGTGACCCCGTTGCCCGCCTTCTCCTGCTCGGCCAGGTACTCCTCGAGCCGGCCGCTCAGCAGGTCGATCACCTTCGCCTGGTCGGCCGCCGTCTCGCCCAGGGCCTGCACGTCGAGCCCGAGCTTCCGCGCTGCCTGAGACCAGCGGTTCCCGAACAGGTCGGCGACCAGGTCGGCCGCCTCGCTCATCTCGATCACCTGGGACCGGCTGACCGCGACGGCCAGCGAGACCGCCCCCATCGCCGCCTCGAGGTCCCCGGTCAGGTTCAGGAACTTCTGGAACGCCGGCAGCGTCTCGTCGTCGACGATCCCCGTCCCGAGCGCGATCTGCTGGAAGAACGCCTGCAGCCGCGGCAGCGCCTCATCGGTGTCGATGCCGAACTTCCGCATCGCTTCACCGACCGCCCGCATCCGCTTCTCGAACTCGATCCAGTCCTGCGTCGCCTTCGTCAGGAACCCGAAGACGGCAAGCGGCGCCAGGTAGGTGCGGAGGGTAGCGCCGACGAACTCCCCGGCCTTCCCGAGACCCACCATCGCGGCCCGGGTGGTGTTGACCTCGGACTCCAGCTTCTTCAGCCGGGCCGAGGCGTCGAGCAGACCCTTCTCCTTCAGGATGAACTCGACGATTCCCTGGACGCGCGGATCAGCCATCGGTCAATCTCCTGTCTTGTAAGGGTTGATGCGCCTGGTCCGCGGCCCGGAGCTCCTCGGCCAGGGCCCGGTGCTCGGCCAGCAGCCGGTCGCGCTCGGAGGAGAGCAGGGACGGGTTTCGCAGCGCGTTCCACAGGTCGACCATCCGGGCGTGCCGCGGGTCGGGTGCCGGCCGCTCGCGCCGCGGGCGGCTGGGCGGCGGCGGGGCGGGCGGCTCCGGCTCACCGTAGAGCTCGCGCTTCAGCCGCTCGGCCGCGGCGAGCTCCGTCCGCCGGACCACTTCCCGGGAGAGCTGGAAGACGACGGCGGTCTCCTCAAGACTCCAGCCGGCGAAGCGCAGCGACACGACCGCGACCTCGCGCAGGGAGAGCTCGCGCATCGCGACGGCCAGCTTACGGCGTCGCTCGCGCTCCGCGGCCTCCAGCTCCGGCGACGGGCCCGACGACGGCTGGAGCTCGCCCAGCGTCGCGCCGTCCGGGTCGTCGTCACTCGCCGGCGCGTCCAGGCTGGTCGTCTGCTGGTAGCGGTACAGCGGGTCGCCGAGGATCGTGCGGATCTGCTCGGCCCGCTCGGCGAGGGTGCGTTTCGTGCTCATGCGATCCGCTCCCTCCAGACGGCGCTTTCGGGCGCGACGATCTCCGCGCGGGTCACGCCGCCGTCCCCCCGCGCCGGCGCACGTCGGCCGGCAGCGTCGCCGGATCGACCTCCTCGGCGTCGCCGCGCTCGATGAAGACCTCGGCGATCGCACGCGGCAGCCGCTCGATGACGCCCACGTCCACGCCCACGACGGCACGCCGCCACCGGATCCACGCGGCCCACAACTTCGCCGGCGGGCTCATGCCCGGACCTCGGGCCCCGGGGGCCGCGCGACCGCCACCGGGAGGACGCCGAACTGCATCAGCCGGTGGAAGTAGCCGACCAGCACCGCCAGCGCGGCCACGTCGCCGCCGATCGCGCGGCCGGATTCGAGCAGGCGAGGAATCTCCGCCAGGATCAGCCCGGCGCAGCGTTCGGCCTCGGCCCTCTGTTCGTCGTTCACGTCGCCTCCGATCGGTGAATCGTCCCCGCGGGGGTGAACGAGGGTCGCGCCTTCCGGCGTGATGACCCCCAGGGCGGCCCGCGGGGACACGCTACCGCCCCCTCGACTACAGCCCGGCCGTCAGCCGCTCGACCACGCGCAGCAGCTCGGCCGGCTCGGTCGCGACGTAGACCAGCGCCCGGGCCTCGCGCAGTCGGGCCTCGACCTCGATCACCCGCCGGCGCTGCGCCGGCCGGTCGGAGTCCTCGGCCAGCGGCACCCCACGCCGGGCCCGGTCCAGCTCGGAGACCAGCGCGTCGATCGCCGCCGCCAGCGGGTCCGGCGTCAGCCGCTCCAGCTCGCGCCGGGCCGCCTCGACGCCACCGAGCGCCAGGTGCTCCCGGCCGGCGTGGTCGCGCTCCCGGGCGTCCAACTCCTCCCGGGCCTTCGCCAGCTCGACCGCGAGCTTGACCACCCGCTCCCGGGCCGCGACCGCCGGCGCGACCGAGGCCGCCTCCGCCAGCGCCCACGCCCGGGTGCGCTCCTCGACTTGCGCCGCCAGCTTCCGGCGCCGGTCCGCGTTCTGCTGCTGCTGCAACGCCCACAGCTCGCGATGCTGCTCCGCCGTCAGCTCGCGGACGTTGACCTTGACTGCTGCTGCCTGCATCGGTGACCTCCTAGGAGCGCGTGGCGAGCGTGACGAAACTGCTCAGCGTGTCGGAGCCGACCGCCGGCGTGACCGCGGATGCGAGCCACGGCTGGCCGTCCACCGCGACGGTGAACCGGAAGGCCGTCTCCGCGTAGATAAACCGGACGTGCATGGACAGGTCGTTCTTGGCCGCGCCCAGACCCAGCGCGTAGGACTGCGGGTCCCACAGGCTCAGATCGCCGACCGTGCCGAGCGTCTGCATTCGGTCGGACCAGATGATCCGGCGGCCCAGCAGCGTCTCGGTGGCCGGATCGAACTGCCCGGTCAACTTCCAGATTTGCGGCGCCGTGCTCGGATGCGCGAGCCAGACTGCGGTCGGCCAGCACTCCGGCAAGAGCCGGGCGCACATCTTCGCGGTGTTGTCGCTGGTGATCGTCGCCGCCGCCTGGCCGCCTTCCTTCGACACCGTCACCAGGGCGCTGCTGTTCATCAGTCCGAGCGGCTGGCCGGCCCCCGTGCCGGCGATGATCGCCGCGCTGAGCTTCGCGTCGATCACCCGCGCGGCCGCGGCCGTCAGGAACTCCCCGATGCCCGCACCCCCGTTGGCGATCATCCTGTCCGTGCAGTAGACCAGCGCGACCAACTGCTGCGGCTCCAGCTTGATCTGCCGGAACTTCGGCTTGCTCTCGGTGATCGCATCGGCTTCCGAGATCCAATAGGACCGCAGCCCGCCGTACAGGGAACCGTCGACGCGCGAGGTCTCGGCGTTCGCGTTCAACGTCAGGGTGTCGCCGGTCACGGTGTACTGGTCGCACAGCGCGGCCAGCGAGGTCGCGCGGGCGTTGACCGCATCCCAGATGGCCGAGCTGAACTGCGGCGCAACCAGGAACCCGCCGTCGCTCGGGATCTGCCGGCCGAGCCCGGTCGGGTTGGCGGCCAGCAGCAGCCGCGGGTCGAGCGTCGGCTTGACCGCCGCGGCCATCACCCCGGAGAAAAACGCGTCCGCCGACGGCCAGTCCCCGACCTCCTGCGCCCGCTGCGCCATCGGCGTTCGCCGCGGCTTCGGGGCCGGCGCCGCCGCCGGCAGCGTCGTCAACCGAGCCTCGATCCGTTCGAAGATGCTCTGCTGCAGGTCGGCGTCGTACCGGCCGGCCGCGGACAGCACCAGCTCCGCCGCCTGCCGAGCGATGGCGGCCGAGCCGCCCCCTCGCGCTGCGACCCGTCCCGCTGCCTGTTCGATCTGCTCATCCGTGATGCTCGTCATCCTGCTCATGATTCGGTCCCTCTCTGCGCCCTCGGGCGCGGTGATCGGGGCCGTCTCTCGATTGCGCAGGCACCCCGGGTTGGTGCTCATGTCAGCGAACCAAAGACGCGATCGTCGCCTCGCGCTCGCTCATCGGATCGACCCGCTTCGGCTCGGGCAGCCGCGCCCGGCCGGCAGGGCTCAAGCCGAGCGCCGTCGCGTACGCCAGGACCACGCGGTGCTCGGCCCGGATCGCCGCCCGGTTGGGCCGCGCCGCCCCCGTCTGCCGGCGCAGCTCGGCCACCGCCAGCGCGTACCCGCACAGGACCTCGACCGACTCGGCCCCAGCCCGTCCGACCAGCGCCGGGAGCGTGGCGCGATAGACCTCTTGGGCCTCTGGGGGCAACCAGGAAGGCGCAGTCGTGGGGAGCGGGCGATCGCTCGGCGAGATCGGCTCGACCTTGCTGGCGAGCCCGTGGGGGCCACAACGGGCCGCGGTGTGCGACTTGGCGATCGGGCCTCGGGTGCTCATCGGGGACCTCCTGTCAGGGCCGAATCCGAACTTCCGTGCGCGTGCAAATGGGGCGCCGGCCGTTGCTCGCGGACACGCCCGGAAAAAACGACCCCCCCCAGGGCCGGGCAGCCGGGCACCGCGCAGGGGCGCAGGACGCCGGTCACGGGGTCGGCCTCGGCGCAGGGGACGGGTGCAACTTCGGGGAGGGTGCAGGGGTGCAACGGGTGCAGCCCCTATATAGGGGCCGCTGCACCCGTCCGTTACGGGTGCAATGCACGGGTGCTGCACCCGTTGCACGGGTCCTCACTTCGGCACCCGGTAAGCCAGCGGGCGCTTGGTCTTGCCCGACTTGTCTGCGTCCGTCGCGGGGCGGAATGTCCCGTCCACGTCGCAAACGAACAGCTCTAGCTCGGCCCGGTGGGCGGCAATGTAGCCGTCGACGGTTCGTTCCTTCTTACCGAGCCGCGCCGCCAAGTCGGCCTTGGTGAGCGGGACATCGCTGGCGCCGAGGGTTGTAAGCAGTCCATCCGCGGGGCGCTTGCGCCGCGTGAGCTTGGCGGCCTCGTCGCCCGATAGTTCGCGCTGGTAGACCAGGGCAACGGGCGTTTCGTGGTCCGGCTTCCCGAGCGCCACCGCGGTTTGGTCGGGCCACAGGAAGACTAGGTGTTTGCCCGAGCCGCGGCGCCGGCCGACCCGCTGCTTGTTGGTCGAGACGACGAACGCCGACCCGCCGGCGGGAAGGTGAGGCACGTCGCCCGCCGGGCGTAGGAAGATCACCGCGTCCGAGATCCGGCGGAAGGCGTCCGAGCCGTGAATCAGCCCGGATTCGTCCGTCGTCGGGTCGTAAGCATAGGCCAGCTTGTTTGTATGGTGGTTCAGCCCGAGCCCGCAGGGGCCGCCCGCGGCCGCCCGCAAGGGTGCCATGTGCTCGCGGTAGAACCGCGTCACGTCCTCGGCGTCCTTGAACGACTTGATATCGCTGGTCGCCTGCACCGTATCGGCAAGGATCAGCTCGGGGCGGAAGTCGGCGACCAGCCGGAACAAGCGGGCGCGAGCCACGGGGTCGCCGAACCAGAACGCGGGGTCGGCCACGATTCGCAGGTTGTCGGCAAGCAGCGCGGGGTCCAGATCGTTGCCGGCAAACAGCATTTCCGCCCGGTCGGCCAGGTCGCCCGGATCGTCTTCCGCGAAGATTCCGAGCACCCGGACGGGCCGTGCGATCTGCCACTCGCCGCAGACCCGGCCGCCCACGGCGGCCTTGGCGCCCAGCTCCAGCGAGAACCACGTCTTGCCGGTCTCGGACGGCGCGACGATCAGGGTGCGCCCGTGCAGCCGCACCCCGGGCAACAGCAGCTCAGGGACGGACCGCTCGCGGTGCGGCAGGGTCGCCGCGGTGAAGTAGGGCAGGGGCTCGACCGTCTCGGGGTCCGGCGCTGCCGGCCGCCCGAATTTCGCGACGGCCGATTCGGCCAGGTTCCGCAGCTCGGCGTCCGTCTTCCGCTCGCCGGGGAGCGCGTCGGCCCACGCGCGGAGCGCGGGCGCGATCCCCGCCACGGGCACGCCGGCGGACGCCAGCGCGACCGCCTTGCCCCGGAGCCAGTCGTGGCGGGACTGACCTTCGCGCGGGCCCCAGTCGCCGCTCGCGGGCACGTAGGGCGCCTCGCGGGGAGCGGCGCCGGCGGTGCCGCTCTCCGGCAACAGGTCGAAGTCGGACGGGTTGTAGCGGACTGCGTCCTCGTCCACGATCTGCGCCATCGGCCGGTCGGGCGTCTTGTGGTTCCGGGTGCCCGGCACGCGGAGGATGCGAGCCAGGTCCGCGGTGTTGTCTACCGTCCACCCGCGGCGCTTCGCGCGGTCGCGCAGGAACGCCTGCACGCGCTGAACGACCGCCTTCGCGGCCGCCCGATCGGCTTCTGACTCGATCGTCCACGGCTCGCGGTAGAGCCACCAGACGTGCAGACCGAACCCCGACGAGACGATCAGCGAAGGCACCGGGAGCCCGTCCAGCAGCGTGAGCGCGTCCCCGATCGTCGGCGGCAGCGCCGGGCATTTGTGCGCCGTCGCGTGCGCCACGTCCACGTCAGCCCAGATCCCGGGGACCGCCAAGACGGACGATTCGCTCCCGCGGCCCTCGGACGGGACCGTGGCGTGCGAACAGCACCCGAGATAGACGTCACCGTGCGCCGATTCGGCTGCCGCGTGGCGGGCGAGCGCGTCCAGGTCGCCGCCGGCGAACCAGCTCGTTGCCGGCGTGCGATCCCTGAACCGGGTGACGGCCAGGTGCCCGGGGGCGCCATCCGGCCAGATCGCGGTAAGGAACGCGCGGGCCTCTTCGGCCGGCATCTTGCGGACCGCGGGCGCGGTCACCGCCGGGCCCTTTCGCCCTCGGCCAGCGCCAGGTCGAGCTGCCGCGACTTGTCAGGGTCCCAAGGTTCCGCGGTCGGATCGTAGCCCGCGCCCAGCAGCGCCAGGTCGAGAGCCGCGCGGTGAATCTCGGCCAGCGCGGAGCCGCGATCGCTGCCGTTCTGGTAGGCGACCGCGAGCTGTAGGACCGCGGCGATTGCTCGGCGCCGGGCCGCTTCCCACGACGGGGGGCCGCTCACGACTTCGCCGCCGCGAGCCCAACGCGGAACGCGGCCCGGGCCTCGGCGAGCTGCCGGCGGACGCGACCGCGGGACCAGCCGAGCGCCGCCGCGACGTCTCGCTCGCTGGCCCCGTAGTAGTCGACGGCCAGCAGTAGGCGGCGCCGCTCGGCGGGCAGCTCGCGCAGCATGGCGCGGACCGCGCGGGCCAGCTCCAGCGCCGCGACCACTTCGTCCGGCTGCGGGGCTTGAACGTCAGCCGCGGCCGCGAGCGGCTCGGCGAAGCCCCACGATTCCAGCGCGTCGAGCTGGTCGAGCCGCACCGCCGCGCTCACCGGGCGCCCCCCTTCGGCGGGATGTAGAACTGCGCGGGGAGCGCGGCCACGTCGGCTTCGCGGTAGAGGATCCGCCGGCCGAACTGGACGAAGCCGAGCAGCCCCTCGGCGCGGAGCCGGCGGAGCGTTCGGGTCGAGAGCCGCAGGGCCTCGGCCGCCTCGCGCTCCGTCAGCAGACCGCCGGCCGCGAACCCGAACGCGGGCAGCGCGAGCGCCGCGCCAGCGCCGAGGAAGCCGCCGACCAGGAGAGCCGCGAAGACGATCAGCAGCGCCGCCGCGACGGGCAGCGCTAGGGGAGGGTCGGCGCTACTTGGGCCGTCGTCTCCCGGGCTGCCGCCCGACGACGCGGCCCGCGATCGGTGAGGCTGCCGGCCGCCGATGCGGCGCGGCGCGGTCCGCCGGTCGAGCCGGACGGTCAAGCGCCGCGGGAGCCGGGCGTGGACGATGCGCCGGGCCTCGCGCCGCGCCTTGCGCCGGATGGCGTGGCGCAGCTCGGGGCGTGTCATCAGGAAGGCGGACGGGCTGACGGTCTCAGCTTCGGGCGGGGCGGCCAACAGCGCCGCGACGATCCCGAGCGCTTGCTCGATCTGAGCTTGGGTCTGCTGACGGTCTCGTTTGCTGGTCAACTCGACTCCGATCCGCCGTGCGGGCTGTCAGGCCCTTACTCGAAGCGTACACCCGAACCGCGAAACTGGTACCGCGCCCCGGCGTGATATCGTTAGAGGGTCCGAATCCGCCGGGCAAAGTCCATGGGGTCGCGTCGTGTCAGCGGCGCGGCCCCGACCATTTCCGGCCGCCCCGAAAAGCGAAAGTCGCCCCCGGGCGCGAGGCTCCAGGGGCGACCGATAATGTCAAGTCGGTGGACTGTTGGCGGACTGTTCTCCCGAGGCTTTTGTCTTCCTATGCCTCTGGTGTCCGTTGCAAGTCCTTGACTGGCCAGCGCTGGCCGCAGCAGTCCGCAACCGGGAATCGTTTTGAAGACCGCGGGAGGCACCAGCCCCCGTGCGCTTCCGTGGGCCAACCACAGGAGGAATCATTGTACCCACGGTTTCCGGCCCGGGAGGCCGCGCGCCGGGGGGACTGGACCCGGACCCCTCGCCCGGGTTAGATTCTCCCGCCCATCGCGTGGATGGGGGGACAGGGCCCGGCACCTGCCGGGACAGTGAAGGCCCTTCGGGGCGAGGCAGCGACCGGGTCCAACGTCTGATCATGGGTAAGCGACTCTTCGTAGGGAACCTCCCGTACAGTGCCACCGCGGACGACCTGCGGGCGCTGTTCGCGGAGCTCGGTGAAGTCACCGACGTCCACATCGTGATCGACCGCGAGACCCAGCGTCCGCGCGGTTTCGCCTTCGTCTCGTACGCTTCGGACGAGGTCGCGGCCAAGGCGGCGCAGGAGATGAACGGCCGCTCGTTCGGCGGCCGGCCGCTCGTGGTGAACGAGGCGCGCGAGCGCGGCGAGGGCCCGCCCCCGGGTGCGAGGCCGTCCGGCCCGCGTCCCGGCGGCTTCGGCGACCGACCCCCGCGCCCCGGCGGCTTCGGCGACCGCCCGCCGCGCCCGCCCGGCAGCGGCCCCGGCGGGCCGCGTCCCGGCGGTTTCCGCGGCCCCCGCGGCGCGCCGATGCCGCCGCCCGAGCCGCTGCCGACGGAAGAGCGCCGGCCGCGCACCGCGCCCAAGAAGAAGGTCGACTACGACCGCGACCGCACCCCTTCCACCCGGCCCCGCGAGGACGAGAAGGAGAAGGGCGGCGGGAGCTGGCGGCAGTGGATCGACGACGACGAGTAGCCGCTAGTCGCTTCCAGGGTGTGCCGGCAGGCGCGCCCACTCTTCAACGCCGCGCTCGGGTTCCAGCTGGATCGTCGTGTGGTGGATGTCGAACCGCGCGGCGAGCAGCCGGTTGACGCGGGCCAGCGTCGCCTGCGCGTCCTCCCCGGTCCGCAGCCGGACGTGGGCCGCCAGCGCGACGCGTCCCGGCGTGACGCACCAGACGTGCAAGTCGTGGACCGCCGCCACCCCCGCTTCTCCCAGCAGCGCGCGCTCGATCGCGGCGGCGTCCTTCCCCGCCGGCGCGACGTCGAGCAGCACCTCGGCCGCCTCGCGCAGGATCCGCCAGGCCGACAGGCCGATCAGCGCGGCGACGGCGAGGCTGGCCAGGGGGTCGGCCCAGGTCCAGCCCAGCGCGAGTACGGCCAGCGCGGCGAGGATCGCGGCGCCGGAGCCGAGCAGGTCGCCCAGCACGTGGATCAGCGCCGCGCGCAGGTTGATGTTGTCGGCGCCCTCGCCGCGGGACGGGTGTGTGTGGCCGTGGCCGCCCCCCGCGCGCAGCACGAAGAAGACGACGAGGTTCACGGCGAAGCCGATCGCCGCGACCAGCAGCATCAGCCGCGCGTCGATCTCCACCGCGCGCAGGCCGGCGAGCCGCAGGACCGCCTCGTAGGCAATCCGCGCGACCAGCAGCCACAGCAGGACCGCGTTGGCCAGGGCGGCCAGCACCTCGGCGCGGTGGAAGCCGAAGGTGTAGCGCGCCGTGTGGGGCCGCGCCGCGACCACGGCAGCGATGAGGGCCAGCACCAGCGCCGCCGAGTCGGCCAGCATGTGCACGGCGTCGGCGAGCAGCGCGAGCGAGCCGGAGAGGAAGCCCCCGACCGCCTCGACCGCGGCGAAGGCCAGCGTCAGCGCGAGCCCGAGCGCGAGGCGTCCGCGGGCGCTTCGCCCGCGAGCGGCACCGTGGTCGTGGCCCGCGTGGTCGTGACCGGTGTGGTCGTGCATGATGCAGACGCAGCCTAGCCCGCCGGTCGCGGCGGGGGCAAGGCGTTCGCGACGCGGGAGGGGAGATGAGGCTGGGTGCGACAGGGCTGGTCGCAGCGGTAGCCGTCACGGCGGCGTTCGCGGGGCGGGCGACCGCGCCCCCCGCGCTGCCCGCCAGCGCGACCGTGAGCGAGGTGAAGGACGGCGACACGCTCGTCGTCGAAACCGGGGGGAAGCCGCTCACCGTCCGGCTGATCGGGATCGACACGCCCGAAGAACGTCACCCCGAGGCCGAGCCGCAGTACCTCGCGGCCGAGGCGCATACCGAGCTGGCGCGGCTGGTCGGCGGAAGGACGGTGACGCTCGTCGCCGACCCCGGGGCCGGCGAGGATCGCTACGGGCGGGCTCTCGCCTACGTCGAGACGCCGGACGGGCGGGATGCCGGGGCCGTGCTGATCGAGGCCGGCCTGGCGCGGGCTTTCGAGCGCTACGACTACGCGCGCAAAGCCCGCTATCGCGGACTCGAAGCGGCGGCGCGCGCGGCCGGGCGCGGGGTCTGGCAGGAGGGCGGGCTGGCCGAATTGCGCTGGATCGTCGCCTCCGGCCGGGGGGCGATCGAAGTCCACGCGATGACCGGCGGGCGCTTCGCCGTGGTCGTCGACGGCTGGGCGCGGGCCGGGGTCAAGGGGCGCTCGCGTGCGCGGGACGAGCGCGGCTCGCTCGACGACGCGATCTGGGAGGCGCACCGAGCGCTCGGTGCGAAGCGCCACGACCCGTCGCGTGCGCTCGAGATCCTCGCGGCTGCGGGGTTCGTGCCGCTCAGCGCCCCGGCGCCGGTGCCAGCAACTCCAGCGCCTCCGGAGCGACCCGTCGCTCCGCCACCGCCGTCCCGTCGAGGGTCGTGAGGTCCTGCTGGGAGAGGTCGAGCCGCGGCGCGAACGCGGCGTCGAGGAACGCCGCCGCGAGCCGTGCCTCGGGCGCCTCGCCGCAACCCTCGATCGCGCCGGCGTCGGCTGGCGTGGCGCAGGCCAGCAGCGTATCGCCCCGTGCAAACAGACAGAGCCGCCGGCCCGCCTCGCCGACCGCGAACGGGGCGGCCGCATCGAGCTCGAAGCGCGGCGAGCCCAGCACGCGCGCGGCGGCGCGCTGCGCGGCCGGGTCGCCGCCCGGGCGCGGTCGGGCCGGCAGCGCGAGCCCGAGCCGGCGCAGCGCGCCGGGATCACGCTCCAGCACCTCCTCGAACAGCTCCGCGGACTCGTCGATCCGGCCCAGGCGCCAGGCGGCGGCCGCCATCCGCGCGGCGAGCCGAACGCGCAGCAGGACCTCCTCCGCCGGCAGGCTCGCGCGCGCGGCGCGCCCCTCGACGAGGCAGTCCGGATCCTCGCCGGCCAGGCAGACCGCCTCGGCCCGCAGCGCCGCGAGGTAGGCGGCGCGTAACTCGCGGGGCTGTCCCGCCGGCGGCCCGGCCGGCTCGTGCAGCCAGCGCTCGACCAGCGGGCGGACGGCGGCCGGGCCGAGCAGCGCGACCGCGTCGAGCTGCAGCCAGGACGGGGCGGCCAGCTGCGGCACGGTGGCCGTCGACTCGTTGGAGGCCTCGAGCCCGCCCGCCAGCAGCACCGGCGCGACGCGCCGGCCGGCGTACCAGGCGCGCAGCCGCTGGCCACCTGCGGCGGCCCGCGCCGGGATCGTCGCGGACCAGCCGCAGACCGCGGCGCGTTCGTCGAGCAGTTCGGCCAGCGTGCGCCGGATCGCCCGTTCCAGCAGCGCCGACTCGGCGATCGTCGCTTCCTCGCTCCCCGACCAGTGCGCGGCGCGATCGGGCTCGTCGAGCGCGCGCCCGACCGCGTCGAGCGCGCGGTCGGGGTGGCCGGCCAGCAGCAACACCTGGGCGGAGGTGAAGAGCGCCTGGGCGCGCGTGTACTGCTGGACGCGGCGCGGCGCGGCGCGGACCGCGAGCGACATCGCGCGCGCCGCGGATGCCGCCTCGCCCAGCCGCCCTTCCGCCGCGTAGAGCGCGGCCAGGTCGCGCCACGGGTTGGACTCCTCGTCGGGGACCCGCGTCGATTCCAGCAGCAGCCGTTCCGCCTCGTCGAAGCGCCCCGCGTCCTGGGCCGAAACCGCGGCATTGCGCAGCGCCAGCCCGGCGGGGAAGTCGTAGCGACGGACCGCCTCGAGCACCGCGACGCAGGCCGGGTAGCCGTCGAGTGCGCAGAGCCCGTTGCGCCCGATCACCTCTTCGAGCGGGTCGCCCGTCGCCAGCGCCCGGGCCGCCGCGGCCCGGGCCTCCTGCTCGCGGCCGAGCTTCATCAGCGGCCAGACGTCGAGTCCGTGCAGGAACGGGTCGTAGAGCGCGCGTACGCGCGCGGCGTAGGCCAGCGTCTGCTCGAAGCGGCCGAGATCGGACGAGGCCCACATCAGGTGATACAGCGCCTCGCGGTGCCAGCGCTCCTGGCCGGGGCGGGCGACGCCCCCGGGCGACTCCGTCAGCGCCAGCGCGCGGCGAAAGCTGGCCAGTGCCAGCGGCGTGTTCCCTTCGCCGTCGTGCAGCGCGCGCCCCAGCACCAGTTCTCCGACCGCGGAGCGCGGGTTCTTCGCCAGCGCGCGCTCGGCCAGCTCGCGGGCCCGGACGAAGCGCCCTTCCTGCGCGGCGCGCAGCGCCTCGGCCTCGTCGGAACCGGCCGGCGGCGCGCCCGCGCGAGCTGGTTCCGCCACCGCCGCGGCGGGTCCGAGCACGAGCGCGACGGCGACGGCGACGGCGAGGGCGGGACGGGCCGTCCGGCGCGCGGAGCGGGGGCTGCGGGAGGGCGAGAGCACCGCCCGAGAATACGCGGCGACCGGGCCGCGGACCAAAGCGTCCGGCCCGGGCCCCGCGCGACGGGACCCGGGCCGGGGTCGAGGAGAGGGAGGAAGGAGGAGGGTCAGGTCAGAAGGTCATCTCAGCGGGCCGCGCGCGTCTCGTCGCGCGGCGGCTCCGGCTCGTACGGCGGGACCGTGACGAGGCCAGGGACGACGGTCGCGACGCGCAGCGCCCGGGGCGCGGATCCAGCGGCAGGGGCGCTCTGGTGCAGGCCGACCAGGTGCGTCAGCCCGCGTGCGTCCTGCTGCAGCACGAGCTGCGAGGAGGTCCTGGTGGCGCGTCCGAGCCGGCCGTCGCGGAACACGCTCGCGACCGGCCGTCCATCGATGAGCACCTGGACGAGGCTTCCGGTTCCGACCGGCCGGAGCACCACGGCCCCGCCGGCAAAGAGCTGGTCGCCGATCACGACCGGCCCGGCGATCTCGGCGCCCAGCGACGAGGCGGCCTGTGCCGGAGCCAGGGCGGCCGCCAGGGCCAGGGTGAGCATCGCCATCCCGTGAAGCAGCGTCCTCGCGTTCATCGTCGTATCCCTCCTCGGCCAGAGGGACAGCAAGACCGATGCCACGCGCCGTCACGGGCGCGCGCGGCTCGTCCCGGACGTTTCCGGATCGGCGTGGATTCCGGGATTCTCGCCGTGCATCCGGAATCCGGCAGCTGGCCGGACAGAGTGACCGAACCGGCGGCCGGCCGGGCGGGCTCAGCCGCGGTGGAGCGTGGCCCGCGTCGTGGCCTCGAGCGGCCCCGCCAGCGCATCGGCGACGACCGGTGCCGGGTCGGCGACGCCGGGCGCGAGCACGATCCGGTGCGCGAACAGCGGCCCGGCCAGCGCGGCCAGGTCGTCGGTCGAGACGAAATCGCGGCCGCGGCGCATGGCGCGGGCCTGCAGCGCCGGGACGGCCTGGACCAGAGAGCGCGTCGAGAGCCCCTGCGCCACCCTCGCGTCGGTGCGCGTCGCGCGCGCGAGATCGACCAGACACGAGCGCAGCTCGGGCGCGAAGCAGACCTCGCGCTCGACCGCGTCGCGCGCCGCGAGCAGTTCGCCGGGAGTGATCCTGGGAAGCGTGGAAGGGCCCGGGTGCAGCCGCTGGCGGTAGCTGGCGACGACCTCGAGCTCGGCCTCGCGCGCGATCGGCTCCATCCGGATCTTGAACAGGAAGCGGTCGAGCTGCGGTGCGGGGAGCGGGAAGGTGCCGGCCAGGCCGAGCGGGTTCTGGGTGGCGACGACCAGGAACAGCGGGTCGAGCGGATGGGTCACGTTGTCGACCGTGACCTGGCGCTCGGCCATCGCCTCGAGCAGCGCCGACTGCACCTTGGGCGAGGTCCGGTTGATCTCGTCGGCCAGCAGGACGTGCGCGAAGACCGGGCCCGGCACGAACTCGAAGCGGCCGTGCTCGGGGTCGAAGACCGAGACGCCGGTGATGTCGGAGGGGAGCAGGTCGGGCGTGAACTGCACGCGGCGGAAGGCCGAGAAGGGCGAGCCGTCGGCGTCGAGCGACGCGCCGAGCGCGCGGGCCAGCATCGTCTTCCCCGAGCCGGGGAAGTCCTCGAGCAGCACGTGCCCACCGGCGAGCCACGCGATCACGACCAGGTCGATCACCTCGTCGCGACCGACGATCGCCTCACCGAGCCGCGCGGCGACGCGCCGCGCCGTGTCGGCGGCCTGCTCGAGCCCCGCGCCACCGTGTCCGGCCGGGGTGGCGGTCCTGTCGTCGATCGTGCTGCCGTCCTGCTCCACCGTCGGTCTCCCCGGCGCGCGTCAGCGGCTCCGGACCCAGCGCCACGGGTCCAGCCGGCCCCACCATACCCTCGCGCGCGCGCCGCGTCCCGCGTCGGTCGCACGCTGCTGCGCCACCGCGCGCGCCAGGCCGGCTGCTGCGCGCGGCTCGGCGGGCCGGCCGCCGAAGCGCGCGGCGAGATGCGCCGCGGTGAGCGGCTCGATCGCCGGCGCGGCCGCCGCCGCACGGGCGGCGAAGGCCTCGCGCGTCTCGCCGGTGGCGCGGACCAGTCCCGTCTCCGCCAGCCGGTCGAGCGCGGCGCGCAGCGCCAGCCGCGCCGCCCGGTCCCGGCGCGCGAGCCGGGGGGCGAGCCGCCGCCACAGCTTCGCGGCGTGGCCCACGCCGGCCCAGGCCAGGAGCGCCGAGCCGAGCACCAGCAGCGTCTCCGCGCGGCCGGGCAGCCGGTAGGGGGCGGGCGTGCCGCGGCCGGCGCCGCCGGGGCGGGGGCGCGCCAGCTCGCCGAGCAGGCGCTGCAGGTCGAGGCTCGGCGCGGCCAGCGGCGGGTCGATCGACGGCGGCGAGGAGTCGATCGGGACCCAGCCGACGCCGTCGAGGTAGAGCTCGGCCCAGGCGTGCGCGTCGCCGGCGCGCAGCAGCAGGGCCGAGCCGCCGGCGCGGTCCGCGGCCTCGTAGGCGTAACCGGCGGCGACGCGCGAGGGGAGGCCCATCGCGCGCAGCAGATAGGCCGTGGCGTGCGCGAGGTGCACGCAGTAGCCGATCCGGTCGCCGAACAGGAACGACCCCGTCGGGTCGTCGGCCGCGGCGTGCCGCGAGCGCAGCGAGTACTGCGTGTGCTCCTCGAGCCAGACCGCCACCGCGAGCGCGCGGGCCCACGGGTCGCCCGCGTACTCCGGGCGCAGCGTGGCGTCGATCTCCGCCGCCAGCGCGGCGTAGCGCGGATCCCGCGGCGCCTCGCGCAGCGCGGCGTCCTGCGCCGCGGGCCAGCGCGGGTCTCCCGCGGTCCGGCCGAGCAGCCGCGGCAGCTTCGCCGTCAGGACCATCGAGCGGGTGTCGTAGGTGCGGCGGAACAGCGCCGGGTCGGCGTTCGGGACCGACTCGATCGCGAACCCGTCGGCCAGCACGGGGGGCAGGACGTGGTCGCGCACGAGCGAGACGGTGGCGTGAAGCGGGTCGCGGAACGCCCCGCCGGGGGGGAGCGCGCGGGTGTCGCGCGCGCCCGGCGCCGGGAAGCCGTCGAACAGGTCGGCGTCGAGCCCGGCGCCCTCGGCGTCCGCGCTGTCCCGCGCGCGGACCAGCCGCCGGCCGTTGTGGACCGCGAACGCGACCTGGCGGAAGTAGAAGACGCCGTTCGAGGGCTCGACGTCGTCGTGCAGGACGACCACCGCGACCGGCGCCTCGGCACCGGCCGAGGTGTAGTCGTCGCGGAACGGCGCCATCTCGTCGGGCCGCTCGCCGTGGCCGGGGCCGGGGACGGTCAGGCCCAGCGGGTTCTGCCCGCCGCGCGGTGCTTGAGGCCGCTCCCCGCCCGCGCCGCCGCCGCGCTCGCCGCGCGGGTCGCCGGCGAGCCGCAGCGGGTCCTCCGACGGCAACCGCAGCAGCCCGAGCCCGGGGGCGAAGCGGATCAGCGTCACCGCCGCCAGGAGCAGCAGCAGACCGGCCAGCCAGGCCCGTCGTGCCCGGCCGGGGCGGTAGAGCGCGAGCGAGCCCACGACGCCGGCGATCGCGCCAAGCGCAGAGAAGACCAGCGCCGGGTGCCACCCCGTGAGGAAGGCGCGGTCCGAAACGGCGTACGGGAGGTGGATCGCACCGCCGCGGTGCGGTGCCAGCAGCAGCGCGGCCGCGCCGACCAGCGCCGTGAGCGGAAGCACCCGCATCGCGGGCACGCGGGCCGCGGCGTGCGCCAGCAGCAGCGCGCCGGCGAGCGCCGGCGCGCCGAGCGCCAGGGCTTCGCGTCCGCGCGCCAGCAGCAGGGGCCAGGGAACGAGTCCGGGGGGTAGCCGATCGAGCAGCGCCGTCGCCAGCGCGCCGGCGAGCACGACCAGCAGCGCGGCCGCGGGGACGACGAAGGCCCGCGCGCGGCTGCGCGCGGTCCGCGCGCCGGCGAGACCGCCGAGCAGCGCCGCGCCGATCGCGATCGCCAGGCCCGTCGGGCTCGCGGCCGGTGCGAAGAGCAGCCCGGCCGCCGCGCCCAGCACGAGCGCGATCGGGAGCCCCTGCCGCCGCGGGACCGGGGCCGTCATCGCGCAGCCCCGGCCGCAGCCTGCGGCTCCATCCCGGACAGGACGGCGAGCCGGCCGCTGACCCGGTCGGCGAGGACGAGCCGAGCGCCGCTGGTGACGAGCGGGGCGAGCCCGCGCGCCAGCGCGTCGAAGGGCGGGCGCGCGGGCTCGCCGCGAAGCAGCGCGCGCTCCAGCAGCGCCGGCCGCTCGGCGTCCGGCCCGATGTCAGCAGCCGCGACGATCGCGAAGCGCGACGGGTCGGTGGCGACCGACGCCAGCACCCGCGGAAGCCAGGCGCCGGCGTCCGCCGGTACGGCCAGCAGCACCGGGCTGCCCGGTTCGGCCGCGCCGAGCGCGAGCGCCGCGGCGAGGTCGGCTCCGCCGCGGCCGCGGTGCGCGGAGGAGGCGGCCAGCAGGTCGAGCGCTCGCGGCAGCTCACACACCGGCACCGGCGCGCCGTCGCAGGCGAACGGAAGGTCGTCGCCGAACAGCCCGCTCTCCAGCACGACGCGCGCGGCCGCCGCGGCGGCGTCGTCCTGCTCGCCGGCGACGAGGTAGAGCAGCGGCCGCCCTTCGGGGGCGCGGGCCGGCTCGGGGGCGCGCACCATGAGCTGCCGCGATCGCGCGTAAACCTTCCAGAGGATCAGGCGCGCGGGATCGGAGCGGGTGTAGGTCCGGAAGTCGACGAGGTCACCACGCGGCGGCCCGGTGGGCCACGCCAGCAGGTCGCCGCAGGCCAGGCTGGCCGCCAGCTCGGCCGCCGCCAGCCGCCCCGGATCGGGCAGCGCACGGACGGAGCGGGGCTGCGTCATGCGCGCCGCGAAGCGCCAGAGCCCCAGGAGGTCCTCCGCGCCCAGCTCGCGCACGATCGCTTCGGCCAGGGCGCGGTCGGGAAAGGTCACCTGTTCGCTCCACTGCGGCGCCCCGGGGGCGGGCGAGACGTCGGCCACCGGCGAGAGCCAGCGCAGCCGGGGCGTCGCCGCGAGCGGCACCACGCGGACCGGGAGCACAAGGCCGGTCGCGACCGGACGCCCCACGACCCCCTCCAGCCGGGCGCCGCCGCCGGCGCCCGCCCGGCGCAGGTCGCGCCGCGCCAGTGCCAGCGAGAGGGCGGCGGCGGCCCCGCTCGCGGCGAGCAGCGCCAGGCCCCACAGCGCCGCGATCGTGACGACCAGGTCGATCCGCCCGCGCCCGTACCAGAGCGCCCCGCCGGCCGCCGCCAGCAGGAACAGGCCCGCCGGCCGGATCGGGACCGCGCGGACCCACGCGGAAAGGCGCTGGAGCGCCGGCGTTCCGCGGCGGAAGGGCGCCGCCTGAGGCGCGGTCGGCATCGGCGCGAGTGTAGAGGGAGGGCGGGGGCGGTGCGAGCCGCCGGCCGGGCCCGAGGGGGCCGCGCGACCGGCTGGTCGGCGGCGCGGAATGCACTCACAATGCGCCGGTTGCCGGCCGGACGGCCGGCCCGAGGTGATGAAACAGATGAGCCAGCCCGGAACGGAACAGCGGGTCGTGCGCGGGGCCCTCCTCGCGCTGGTCGTGGTGGCGGTGGCGTCGGCGCCGGCCTGCCGCAAGGGGAAGCCGGAGAAGCCGGAGTCGCCGCTCGACAAGATTCCGACCAAGGAGGCGGTCGTGATCGTCGGCGACCGCAAGATCTCGGGGGCCTGGCTCCGCAACTGGTGCGCGACGCAGGAGCTGCAGTTCCTGCGCGGCGGGATGCCCGGCCAGGTCGACGAGTTCTCCTTGGTCCAGGCCGGGCGGCAGATCCTGACGAAAGTCGTGCTGATCGCGGGCGAGGCCGAGCGCCGCGGGCTGACCGTCAGCGATCAGGAGATCCAGGACCAGCTCTCGAAGGAGATGAAGCTCTTCCCCTCGACCGAGGCCTGGCGCGACCGGATGACCGCCTCGGGGATGACGGTCGAGGAGCGCAAGGAGCAGATCCGGCTCGAGCTGCTCTTCAACAAGTACCGCGAGCAGATCGCGACCCCCGAGGTGATCAAGACCCGCGCCAACCCGGAGATGGCGAAGGAGTACTACGACCGCTACCCGCAGCAGTTCGAGCGCCCGCGGCAGGTCCACCTGGCGCACATCATGCGCTCGGTCGCCAAGGACGCCCCGATCGACCAGCGCGAGAAGGAGCGCGCCAACATCGAGAAGGCGCGCGGGCGCATCTCCAGCGGCGAGAAGTTCGAGGACGTGGCCCGCGAGGTTTCGACCGACGTCTCGGCGATCAAGGGGGGCGACATCAAGTGGGTCGACGAGCGGGCCCCGATCGCTCCGGAGATCAAGGCCAAGGTGCTGATCCTGAAGCCGGGCGAGATGACCGAGATCATCGAGTCGCCGGCGGGCTATCACATCTTCCAGGCGATCGAGGTGCAGGAGCCCGGCGTCGTACCGTTCGCCGAGGCGCAGGAAGGGATCCAGAAGCAGCTGCTCGAAAAGGCCCTGCTGGTCTCGATGGAGCGCGCCGCCGCCGACCTGCAGCAGCAGACCAAGGTCCAGTTCCTCGACCTCACGCCCTACATCGGCAAGCCGCCCGAGAAGGCCCCCGACGCCCCGGCCACCGCGGGTGGGCCGCCGCCGCCGTCGCCGCCCGCGGGAGCCCCGCCCGCGAACTGAGCGACGCCCTCCTCGAAAGGCGTCAGGGCCGGCGGCGGGCCCACCACACGAGGCCGGCCGCCGCCAGCGTCAGGAGCGGCAGGCCGGCCGTCGCCCCGAGGGAGACCCACGCCGTCTCGCGCCGCGTGAGGGCGATCCGCGCCAGCGGACGCTCGCGCGCCGGGACCGAGAGCGGCGCCTCGTCCGGCAGCAGCCAGCCCACCGTCGAGTTCGCGAGCCCGCGGTTCGCCAGCTGGTCGATCGCGGCGTTCGCGAACAGATCGGCGTCCCCGGCGGCGACGATCCGCCCCGCGCCCGCCTGCGAGGCGGCGGCGAGCGTCAGCGGCCCGGGCGAATCGGGACCGTCGCGCACGAGCCCGCGCGCGGCGTCGCCCGGGGCCGTCTCGCCCCACGCCTCCGGCGAGGTGCGGACCAGCGGGCGCGGGGCGCCCTGCGGCGCGTGGTTGGCGTGGTCGTGGTCGCCGGACTCCCCGTGCTCCGCGCCCGCATATCCGCCCGGCGCGGCGAGCGAGCGGGCCAGCCGCACCAGCACCGGCATGTCGGCGACCGGGGTCCCCAGCGGGTCGCGCGGGTTGGCGAAGGCGTAGAAGCTCTCGGGCCCGAAGGCGGGCAGGCCATGGGCCGGGTCGAGTACCACGTCGTCGCGTGGCGCGAGGCCGGCCGCCTCGAGCAGCGGCTCGAGCCCGCTCGCGGCGAAGCCTCCACCCCCGGCGAGCGGAACGGGCTCCAGCAGCAGCAGCGCCGAGCCGCCGTCCGCGACGAAGCGGGCGAGCGCGTCGCGCTCGGCGGGGAGCCACGGCGCCAGCGGCCCGGCGACGATCACGAGGTCGGTCCCCTCCGGGACGGCGCTCGCGCCGAGCGCGTCCCACCGCTGAACGTCGAGGTCGGCGCGCGCCAGCAGTTCGGCCCAGCGCGACAGACCCGCCTCGCCGGGGGCCGCCGGATCGCGCTCGCCGTGGCCGGTCGCGAAGCGCACGACCGGGCGGCGCGCGCGGGTCACGGCGCGGATCGCCTCGAGCAGCGCCCCCTCTGCGCGCAGTGCCCGGACCGCCGGCGCGCCGTCCCAGGTCAGCGCGCCGTCGTAGTGGACGAGTTCCTCGGCCCGCACCACGCGGCGCCGCGGGCCGCTCTCGACCACCACCGCGTTGACGCTCTCGCGGAGCGGATCGAGCCCCAGCTCGCGCAGCCGCATCGGCGACCGCAGCGGGTCGACCCGCTCGAACGCCAGCCGCTCCGGCGCCGCGGCGGCGAGCGTCGCCACCACGGCGTCCAGCTCGACCGCGGCGTCCGCCGGCAGCTCGCCGGCCGGGTGGAGCAGCGAGACGATCCGCACCGGCGCGGGGAGCGCCGCCAGGGCTCCGGCCGTGCCGGGCGAGAGCGTGTAGAGCCGCGCCGCCGTGAAGTCCCAGGCTGGACCGCCCCGCGCCGCGGCGGCGTTGGCCAGCGCGAAGACCGCCAGCGCCGCGGCCGGCCCCCCCCAGCCCCGCGCGCGCCCCCCTGCGCCGCCGCGCAGCCGCTCGACCAGCGCCGCCGCGAGCGCCGTGAAGACCAGCGTCCCGGTCAGCGGGTAGACCAGCCGCCGGGCCGCGACCCGGCCGCGCGACAGCTCGTCCATCGCCGCCACCAGGTCGAACTGGTCCCAGGCCGCCCGGGCCGCGGGGGTCGTTGCGATCGCGCCGGCCGCGAGCGGCAGCGTGAAGAGCGCGACCAGCAGCACGAACCCCAGCGCCGCCGCGACGACCTGGTTGCGGGTCGTGGCCGAAGCGAACAGGCCGGCCGACAGCAGGTACAGCCCGACCACGACCAGCCCGGTCAGCCCGGCGGCCGCGGCGGGCAGGTCGAGCCGGCCGGCGGTCGCCAGCACGCCGAGGAAGAGCGGGAAGGGGGCGAGCAGCGCGAGGTAGAAGACGAGCGCCCCGAGCAGCTTGCCCGCCGCGATCCCGCCGCCGCTGACGGGGGCGGCCAGCAGCAGCTCGATCGAGCCCGACTGCCGCTCCTCGGCCAGGAGGCGCATCGTCAGGAGCGGCAGCACGACCAGCAGCGGCAGCCAGAACAGGCTGGCGGTGAAGAGTACGCGCTGGACCTCGAGCAGCGGCGCCGAGCCGATCCCCGGCAGCGCCAGCAGCGTGCTGAAGGCGTAGCCGAGCAGGGCGCTGGTCGCGGCCAGCACGACCCAGGCCAGCGGCTGCTGGAACAGCGCCAGCAGTTCGCGGCGCGCGATCCGTGTCGCGTGCGCCAGCGGCCGGATCATCGCGGCCGGCCCTGCAGCGTCGCCGCGAGAAAGGCCTCTTCGAGCGTCGGCATCCGGCGCGTCAGCTCGCGCAGGGTGATTCCGCGCGCGGCCGCGGCCTGGCCCACCGCCGCGCGCAGGTCCTCGGTCCCGGTCCACTCGAGGCGGCTCCAGCCGTCCTCCAGCGCACGGATCGTCGGCGCGCCGTCCCGCGCCGCAACGGCCTCGGCCAGGGCCGAAGCGTCGGCCGACGGGCACTCGGCGCGCGTCGCGCCGCCGACGGCGCCGGCGCGCAGCGCGGCCACCGTCCCCTCGGCGGCGACGCGGCCGCCGTCGAGGATCACGACGCGGTCGCAGGTCTCCTCGACCTCCGGCAGCAGGTGCGACGAGAAGAGCACCGCGCGCCGGGCCGCGAGCGCGCGGACCAGCGCCCGCGTTTCGGCGGCCTGCGCCGGGTCGAGCCCCGCGGTCGGCTCGTCGAGCACCAGCGCCGGCGGTCCGCCCAGGAGGGCCGCCGCCAGCCCGACCCGCTGGCGATAGCCGCGGGAGAGGGCGCCGATCAGCATCCGCGCCGCGTCGGCCAGGCGGCAGGACTCGACCGCCTCGGCGATCGCTGCCGGGCGAGCCCGGCGCGGCAGGTCGCAGAGCGCGGCGCGGAAGGCGAGGAACTCGACGACCCGCAGCTCGGGGGGCAAGGCGAGCTGTTCGGGCAGGTAGCCCAGGCGGCGCCGCGCCTCGAGCGGTCGCGCGAGGGCGTCGACGCCGTCGATCCGGACCGTCCCCTCGTCCGGCCGCAGCACCCCCGCGACCAGCCGCAGCGTCGTCGTCTTGCCGGCGCCGTTCGGCCCCAGGAGGCCGAGCACTTCGCCCGGCGCGGCCGCGAACCCGACGCCGTCCACGGCGCGAACCCGCCCGAAGCGGCGGGCCAGCCGATCGGCCTCGATCACCGGGGTAGCCCGGGTCCCGGTCCCGGGGGCGGCTCGGGGATCGGCAGGCGCTCCGGGGCGTTCCAGGTCAGGGGGGGAATCTCGTCCTTCACGGTCGTGCCGAAGAAGCGGTACCCCTCGTAGGTCACGACCTGCCGCGAGACGGTGCGGCGCTCGTCCTCGTGGACCAGCTGGAAGGTCAGCAGCTCGACCCGCGTCGGGTAGGTGTAGCCCTCGTGCTCGAAGTCGAACTCGATCGTCAGCTCGACGCCGAGCGGCGGCGGCGCGAAGGCGATGCCGATGAAGCGGAAGGCGGTCAGGTAGCGCGCCAACTCGGTCTCGAGGCGCTCGTCCTGCAGGCTCGGCCGGGCCACCACGCGCACCATGTTCCCGGTGCGGTACTCGACCTCCGCGGTGCCGGTCCACTCGGTGATCCGGCGCTGTCCGGCGACCGGCGCCGAGGTCATCCACGAGACCGGGATCGCCAGCTTGTAGGGCGTGGTGTGCCACTCCCCGACCTGGAACCGCAGCGTGGAGCGGATCCCCGGGCGGAAGACCTGCGTCCACAGCATCGCGTCGGGGAAGGGGAGGTCGACCCGCTCCTCCTTCGTCTCGCCGGGGCGGGTGCGGAAGGCGCGGAACCCCTCCGGCCCCGCCTCCTCGCGCACCAGCAGGTAGTCGTAGGTCTCGACCTTCTCGCGCTTCGCCTCCTCGCCCTCGTACCTCGCCTCGCGCACGTTCTCCTGGACCGAGAACCCCAGCGCGCGCCGCGCGTAGCCGCTCGACTTGGCCTCGAGCACGCGCGCCAGCTCCTCCGGGAGCGGGGCCCAGGCGGGGGCCGCCGGCCCGGGTTCCCCTGAGCCGGACGGGCCGGCGCCCGTGGCGAGGAGCAGCGACAGGGCGGCAAGGGCCGCGGCCCGCGGCCTCACGCCTCGCCCCGCCGGCCGATGAACGAGTGGCCGGCCGCCTCGCGGTGGATCGCGCGCAGCACCGCCAGCGCGCCGCGCCCCAGCTGGGGCGCGATCCGCGCCGCCTCGAGGTCCTGGTCGGTGGCCGAGACGACCGTGTTGTCGGTGCAGAGTGCGACCGGGACGCCAGCCTCGAGGAAGCGCACGATCGGGTGCGGCGCGCCCTTCGCGACCGCCCCCGTCTGGTAGTTGGAGCTGGGGCAGCACTCGATGCAGATCCGGTCGCGGGCCAGGCGCTTGAGCAGGGTGCGGTCGGCGACCGCGGTGCAGCCGTGCCCGATCCGCTGCGCGCCCAGCTCGTCCAGCGCCTGCCAGACGTAGTCGGGACCGGCCGCCTCGCCGGCGTGCACCGTCAGCCCCAGCCCTCCCTTGCGCGCGATCTCGAAGGCCTCGCGGAAGAGGCGCGGCGGGTTGCCGTGCTCGGGGCCGGCGATGTCGAACCCCACCACGCCGGTCCGCTCGTGCAGGTGCTCGGCCTCGGCGATCGCCTGGCGCGCCAGGATCTTCGCGATGTGCGGCCCGTGCTGGCGCATCGCGATCACGACCAGCCCGCAGCGCACGCCGGGGTGGGCCTTCTGGACGTGGTTGAAGCCGGAGAGCACGGCGCGGATCGCCTGGCGCACCGTCAGCCCGGCGTAGGTATGAATCACCGGCGAGTAGCGCAGTTCGAGCACCTCGACCCGGTGCGCGACCGCCTCGCGGGTGATCGCGATCGCGGCCTCGCGAACGTTCTCGTAGAACTGGGTGATCCAGAGCGGGTAGTGGAACTTGTCGAGGTAGGAGAGGAGCGAGCCTTCCTCTCCGGCCTGCAGCACGAGCCGCTGCCGCATCTCGTCGATCGTCTCGACCGGGTTGAGGCCGTGGCGCCGCAGCAGCCGCCACTGGGTGCGGAGCGGGATCGAGCCGTCGACGTGCTGGTGCAGCTCGACCTTGCGGAGCGAACGGATCGACGCCGGGATCCCGGTGCGGCGGGCCGCCATCGGCTCAGCGGTCCGCGGCTTCGCACCCGGCGGACGGGCCGTCCGGGGCGTGGTCCGCGCCGGGCGGCTCGACGGTCAGCAGCGCGGCCCAGCGCGGCCGCCCGGGTGGGGCGCCGACCAGCCGAAGATTCGCTGCACCCTGCCCGCAGTCGGTGCAGTCGGGGTTCGTCTGCCAGTGGTGGCGGAAGACGCAGTCCTTCATGTTGTACCAGACGCGGAACTTCCAGCAGTAGAAGTCGTCGCGTGGACCGCGCGGGCCGTACTGCACCGGCTCACCTCCGGAACGGAACGGCAGGATAACAAACGGCCCGGTACGGGGCCAGAATGGGACGCGATGACGGCGCCGCCTGCGAGCCGGGACCGCGCGCCCGCCCTGCGGCGGGCCGGAATCGCGTGCGCCGCGGCCCACGCGCTGATTGCGTGCTGGGCCTGGCTGCAGACGCTGCGCTTCGGGGCCGGCCAGGCCGACGCCGTCGGCGCGGCCTACGCGCTGCTGCTCTCGGCGATCGCGGCCGGCGTCATCGCGACCGGGCCGGCGGTCGCGCGCCGCGGACCGCGGGCCGCCGCGGCCTGGCTCGCGGTCGCGGTTCTGGCGCTGCCGGTCGACGTCTGGCTCGCGCGGCGCTCGGCCGAGCCGCGTTTCCGCTACGAAGTCGCGCTCTCGAGCGGGCTCTACGAGGCGCCGGGCGGCGTCTTCCGCTGGAGCGTCACGCTAGCCGAGCCGTTCACCGCCGGGCACCACGCGCTGCTCCAGATCGAGCGGGACGGCCGCTCGACGACGCTGCCGCTCGCGCTGCGGCGCTCGCCGCGCGACAACGTCGCGGCGGGGGCGTGGGGCCTGGCGCTGCGACCGCTCGGTGGTGAGCGCTGGTGGATGGTGGCCGGGACCGGGTGGTCGCGCTCGGGGCCGCAGCACTTCCTGGTCGACTGGACGGGTGCCTCACCCCGGGTCGAGGAGGTGGCGCGCGGGCTCGCGATCGCGGACGGCCGGGCACGCTGGGACTGCGCGGCGTGGGGGGGGACCGCGCGCGAGGAGCCGACCGCGGAGACCGTCTGCCGGCTCGACGGGACGCTCCCTCCGGTCCGGGCCTGCCAGCTCGAGCGGATGGCCGCCGCGTGCGGCGAAGCGATCGCTCCCGCCGCGGGCTGCCAACCGGAGCTCGCGGGGGAACTGCCGGCAGTGACGGCCTGCCTCGAGCGGCGCGCCCGGGGGGGCGACCCGCTGGCCTGGGACGCGCTCGTGCTGGCCACGGCGGTGGCGCGCGAGAGCGCCGCGCTCTACGCCCTGCTGACGCGCGCTCGAGCGGCCGAGCAGCCGAGCGATCCGGCCTGTGCGGCGCTGCGCCACGGGGCGCGCCAGCTCGCGGCGGGCCGCCAGCTCGGGCGCTGGTGGGAGTGGGTGCGGCTCGACGGCGCGGACAACCTGCTGGCCGCGCGCAACCTGCCGGGGGCTGCGGGACGGGACTGCCCGGCGCTCGAGCCGGTCGCGGCGGAGCTGGCACTCGACGGTCCGGCGCTGGCCTGGGACGCGGTTCAGAGCGCTCGCGCCGCAGGGCGGGGGGACGACGCCTGCGCGCGCGTTGCGGCGATGGCCGGGCGCGGCGATCTCGACCGGCTCGCGCCCCCCGCGCGGGAGGCGGCGCGGGCCTGGAACGCGGCCTGCGCCGCGCGCCGCCCGCCGCCGGAGGTCACTCCCGGCGCCGCGCCGCGCGCGCCCTGAGGAGCCGGAGGATCTCGTCCTCACCCGGGAAATCGCCGGACTCGTGCTTGCTGAACACCAGCTCGCCGTCGGCGAGGATGTCGAACACGCCACCCGAACCACCGACCAGCTCGGGCTCGGCTCCGACCTCGGCCCGGATCTTCGCCGCGAGACCCGCGGCGCGGGGGAGGTAGTTTCAAGCGGTGCAGTAGACGATCCGGACCTTCATGGGGCGGAGCCTCCGAGCGGGACGGACGGATCGTACCGCGGATCAGCGCGGGGCGAGCAGGCGCTCCGGCGCGAGGGCCACCGTCCGGTTCCGCCCCTGGGCCTTGGCCCGGTAGAGCGCCTGGTCGGCCGCCCGAAGCAGGTCTTCCGGATCGACCGTGGTCGACGGTTGGAGCGCGGCGACGCCGACGCTGATCGTGACCACCCCCCACGGGCAGTTCTCGGGGTGGACGATCCCCAGCCGCTCGACCGCGGCCCGCAGGCGGTCCGCCACGATCCCCGCCCCGGCCTCGTCGGTCTCCGGGAAGGTGCAGCAGAACTCCTCGCCGCCGTACCGGAACGACTGGTCGGCGGTCCGCACCGTCTCGTCGATCGCGGCCGCGACGGCACGCAACGCGATGTCGCCGGCCTCGTGCCCGAAGCGGTCGTTGTAGGCCTTGAAGCGGTCGATGTCGAGCATCGCCACCGAAAGGAAGCGGTGGAACCGCCGGGCCGTCTCGAACGCCCGCGGGAACTCCTCGTCGAAGTTCCGCCGGTTGCCGATCCCGGTCAGCCCGTCGACCCGCGTCATCCGCTCGAGCAGCAGGTTCTTTTCCTGCAACGCGGCCTGCAGGTCGAGGATCCGGCGGCCGGCGGTCAGCCGCGCCGTGAGCTCGTCGCGGTGCCAGGGCTTGGCGATGAAGTCGTCGGCCCCGGCCTCGAGCGCCTCGGCGGCGTCGCGGCTCTCCGAGCGCGAGGTCAGCAGGATCACGTAGACGTAGCGGCCCAACTCGCTCCCGCGGATCTTCTCGACGAGCTGCAGGCCGTCCATCTCGGGCATCATCCAGTCGGTCACGACGAGACCGATCTGCTCGGCGCGCAGCACGTCCCAGGCCTCGCGCCCGTCGGCGGCGGCGACGACGTCGTAGCCCATTCGCGAGATGGCCGCGCTGAGCATGCGCCGGGAGACCGGCTCGTCTTCGACGACTAGGACGCGCATCAGGCCTCGAAGCTCCTCGTGAAGTCGGCGACCCGCTCGAGCTCGGCCGCGAGTTCCCCCGCGAGTTCCGCCAGCCCCGTGCCGTCGCCAGCGCGTCCGCGGCTCTCGATCGCCCAGGCCAGGGCGCGGGCGCGCTCCGCGGCCAGGTTCGCGGCCGCGCCCTTGATGCTGTGGGCGATGCTCGCGACCTGCGTCAGGTCGCCCCCCGAGAGCGCCGCCTCGAGATGGACCAGGCGCTGGCGGGCGTCGTCGAGAAAAAGGTCGAGCAGCTCGCGGTAGAAGGCGCGATCGTCGCCCGCCCGGGCCAGGCCATCGGCAAGATCGATGGGGCAAACTTCGGCCGACACCGTCATCCCTGTCCCCTCGACCGGAACGGGCCCGGGCCGGTCGGTTGGTCGCCCGTCCCCCGACGGGCTCACCTCGGAATCTAGGCACCGGAAGGCGTTCAGCCCAGTCCGGCGTTGCGTTTATCCGGGGGGTCCCCAGAATGACCCGGACGCCCGGCCCTGGCGGGCCCGGCGGGGAGCCCCGGCCGTGCCCCTGACCCCGTCCCGAGACCTCGAGACCGTCCCGAACCCCGCTCCGGACCGCCCCTACCGGATCCGGATGGTCGCCCCCGAGTTCACCTGCCTGTGCCCCCGTACCGGCCAACCGGACTTCGCCGCGATCGAGATCGACTACGTGCCGGGCCCACGGCTTGTCGAGCTGAAGTCGCTCAAGCGGTACCTCTGGTCCTGGCGCGACGAGGGGATCTTCCACGAGGCGGTGACCAACCGGGTCCTCGAGGACCTGGTCCAGGCGCTCGACCCGGCCTGGTTGCGGGTCACGGGTCACTTCAAGGTGCGGGGCGGGATCACCACCGTGATCGCCGCCCAGCACGGGATCCCCCCGGCGGGGATGCCCGATTGCCCGCTCCCCCAGGGGGACTGAAGCGCCATGGCCACGCCGCGGGTACGCGCGATCGAGCTGTTTCCCAACGGCGAAGTCGGGATCGCGTGGGAGGACGGCCGGGAGGACTACCTCGGGGCCCGGGCGCTCCGGCTGGCCTGCCCCTGCGCCCAGTGCGTAGACGAACTGACGGGCGAGAAGCGGCTCGACCCGGCCCGGGTCCCGGCCGCGCTGCGGGCGCTGCACTGGGCGCCGATCGGGCACTACGCCGTCCAGTTCCGCTGGTCCGACGGGCACGACACGGGGCTCTTCACCTTCGAGTATCTGCGCGGGCTCGGGCGCTGACCCCGGGCCGCGCGCGGGACCGGCCGGGGGCCGGCCCCGCGCGCGGAGGGGATCAACGCGCCGGGGCCACTACCGGCGGCGCCGGCACGGGCAGCCAGAGCAAAATGGCCGGCGCTCCCGGGACGAGCGCGCCGAGGGGCAGCGCTGCCGGAAGCGGCACGGCGCACGACGCCGTCTGGCTTCCCGGGGGGTTTCGCCGCAGGTCGCGGATCGCGACCGGCCACGGGCTTCCAGAATCGCCCCCGAAGATCTCGGGGTCGATGTTCGGGTTGTCCGACATGTTCGGCGACCCGAGGCCGTTCGGCGGCCGTTCCCCGGCCAGGGCCGGGAAGGGGAAGGCGAGCAGCGCCGCGGCCAGCAGCAGCCACGGGACGAAGCGGAGCGTGGATCTCATCGACGGGCCTCCTTTACGGGCACGGGCGCCGGTTCGGCGTGACCGCGCGGATCGAGCAGCGGGCGCACGTCGTCGGCGCCCGGCGGGTAGGACTCGAGGAACCGGACGACCTGGCGCAGCGCGCGGAGCGCGGCGCGGGCCTCGGCCTGGTCGTGCTCGCGCACGCCCAGCCGCCAGAGTTCCAGGTAGACGTCGAACAGCTCGGGTGCGAGGTCGAGCTTGCGGGCGAGCCGGCGGGCCTGGGCCAGCAGCGCGCGGGCGGAATCGCCGCGGCGGCGCTGGGCCTCGGTCCGCGACTCCTCGACCAGCGCCTGCACGACCGCCTGGGACAGCCCGCGGGCTTCGGCCACCGCACGGGCGCGCCGGGCCCAGTCGGCGGCCTGCGCCAGCCGGCCGCGCCGCCGCTCGATCGCGGCCAGCGCGGTCATCCCCGCCGCTTCCAGCTGCGGTTCGCCGGCGCGCCGGGCTCCGTCGACCGCCTGCAGCCAGGCCTCGAGCGCCGCGTCGAGCTGGCCGTCGGACTCGAGGCACTGCGCGTGCAGCGCCGGAGCGCCGGCTTCGACTTCGGCCGGCCACGGCCGTGGCAGCTCGCGCAGCGCAGCGTGCGCCGCGCGGGCCAGCAACGGCTGCCCCAGGCCGAACGCGACCCGCGCGACCAGGAACAGCGTCCAGGCCCGGTCCTCCGGCGAGAGCGCCTCGGTCGTGAGGTCGTCGAGCAGCGCGCGTGCCGCGTGGAAGCGCCCCGCCGCGGCCAGCGCGCGTGCCGCGCCGATCCGGCAGCGGGCGCGCGGACGGGGATCGCCCGCCTCGAGTGCGCGCAACTCGGCCTGCTCGTACAGGAGCAGGGCCCGCGGGATCTCGCCCGCCAGCCCGGCCTGCCGCGCGCGCGCGAGCAGGTCGTCGAGCGGCCACTGCTCGAGCCCCTCCTGTTCGAGCCGCGCCAGCTCGTGCGACAACTCGAGCCGCTCCGCGAGCAGCCCGAGCCGCACGCGAAAGAGCCTCGAGAGCGCCATGAGCTTGAGCGCGGAGACCCGGGCCTTCCCGTTCTCGAGACGCGAGAGCAGCGAGCGCGTGATCGGTTCCGGCTCCTGCATCGTCAGCCGCTCGACATCCTCGAGCGTCAGCCGTCGCGACTCTCGAAGGGCCCGGATGTAGCTCCCGAACCGCTTCGATCCTGCAACCACCTGTCCTCCTTTCCCGGGCGGCGGCGACGGCGCCCCCCAACCTGGCGCCCAGGTCCACCCGGAGACGGGAGAGGGTTACGCGGAAGGCCCGTGCGGAACGACCGGATTGCGCAGGGATCGGGGCGATGGCCACGGGGATTCCCCAAGCCCGCGCGGCGGCGGGACCGAGGGGATCTCAGCGACGCAACGCGCCTGCGGCGCCTCGCGACGCGAAGGCGGCGACAGGGGCCGAACGGCGGTGGAGCGGGAGAATGCGCGAACGAGGACGCGGTGCGAGGGCGGGCCGGGGCCCGGCGGGGGGTCGAGCGGGGAATGGGGGCGGCGCCACCCCGGGAAGAGACGGCGCCGCCTCCGGGTCAGACCTGCTCTTCCGCCTGGTGCAGCTTCTCGCGGACCTTGTCGCGGACCCGCTCGCCGACCTGGCTGAGCTTCTCGCCGGCCTTGCCGTACTTCTCCGAGGCCCAGCGGCCTACGTGCTCGCGGGTGTCGCGCCCGCTCTTCGGTGCGGTCAGGAGCGCGATCCCGGCGCCGACCAGGCCGCCGAGAATGAACGCCCCGAGAATGGCCAGACCGCCCGACCCACGATCGTCGTCCATGTCACTTCCTCCTTGATTGAGCGTCGGTGCGGGGTTTCTTGAACATCCAGCGTACGACTTTGTACGCCGTGAGCAACCCGGCCACCAGCGGGGTCCGGCTCCGGAGCGACGCCACGGCGCCCTCCATCTCGCTCGCGAGCGGCGGCAGGAGCCGCAGCGTGTCGCTGGCGCGCGCTACCGACTCGCTCGTCTTGCGGGCGTTCGCCAGCGTCACCTCGAGGTCCGGAGTCAGCCGGGCGAGCGTCGTGCGCAGTTCCTGCACGGCGCGGCGCGCCTCGACGATCAGCTGGACGAGGTAGACCGTGAGCACGGCCAGGAGCGCGACGACCACGGCGGCCAGGAGGATCCACAGCACCGAAGTGTCCATGGCGACTTTGTACCACGCCCGGCAACCCCCTGTCACCGCGCCGGATCGCGTCCGGCGCGCCGGGCTAGCTCGCCGCGGCAGGCAGGTTAGAATCACCGCCTCGATGAGCGATCGTCCCTGCGGATCCCCCGGACACGAGATCGTCGTGGCCTGCGCTTCGCCCGCCGACGCCGGACTGGCGCCGGCGCTGGCCCGCGTCCCGGGGGTGCGCTTCGTCGAGCATCCGCCGCTGTCCGGGCCCGCGCTCGCGGCCGCGGCGGCGGCGGCCGACGTGCTGGTCACGCGCGCCTGGCAGCGGATCGACGGCGCGGTCCTGGAAGCGGGCGAGGGGCGCCTTCGGGCCGTCGTGCAGGGTTCGGCCGGGCTCGACAACATCGACCTCGAAGCGGCGGCGCGCCGTGGGATCGAGGTCGTCGCGGTCGATCCCGGGAACGCGACCGGCGTCGCGGAGCTGACGCTGCTCTCGCTGATCGCGCTGTGGCGCGGGCTGCCGGCCCACTGGGCGGCGACGGCGCGTGGAGCGTGGCCCGACCGCGAGCGGCTGCCCGACCGCGAGATCGCCGGCAAGACGCTCGGCCTGGTCGGCCTCGGCCGCGTCGGATCGCGCGTCAGCCGGCGCGCCCGGGCCTGCGAGATGAAGGTGCTGGCGGTCGATCCCTACATCCCGCAGCGGGCATTCGACGAGGCCGGCGCCGAGCGGGTCGCGGCGCTCGACGACCTGCTCGCGCGCTGCGACGCGCTCAGCCTGCACTGCCCGCTGACGGCCGAGACGCGCGGGATGGTCGGCGCCGCGGAGCTGGCGCGCTTGCGCGCGGGGGCGATCCTCGTCAACACCGCGCGCGGCGGGATCGTCGACGAGGCCGCGCTGGCGGCGGTGCTGGAGGACGGTCGGCTGGCGGGCGCGGCGCTCGACGTCTTCGAGCGCGAGCCGGTCGCCGTGCCGGGGATCGCGACGCACCCGCGCGTGCTCGCCACGCCGCACCTGGCCGGGCACACCGTCGAATCGCACCGCGCCCGCGCGCGGAACCTGGCCGAGGCGCTCGGCGCGCTCGTGACGCGGCTGGCGGTCGGGAGGACGCCGTGACGCCGCGCCGCGCCGCGCACGCCGTGCTGGCTGCGCTGCTCGCGGTGACGCTGGCCGCGCTCGCGCCGGCCGAGGCCGCCAAGAAGAAGAGCGGCTCCTCCTCCAAGAAGAGGAAGCCCGCGGCGGCGGCGGCGCTGCCCAAGATCCCGGAGGTGCCGCCGCCGGTCCTCGAGGCGGCCGGTCCCGGCGAGGCGGTCCGCGGGGTCGTCGTCCCCGGCACGGGCCTGGCCGGGGTGGTGCTCTGGCCGGGGCGCGAGTCGCTCGAGTCTCCGGGCGTTCCCGCCGGCGCTGCCCTTGTCTCGGCCCAGCTCGCCGCGCTCGCTGCGGCGGCCTCCGAGCCCGGCGCAGCGCCGCTGGTGGTGCTCTTCCCGGAGGGGATCGGCGTCGGCGTGCGGCTCGACGGCGGGGACGAGGCGCGGCTGGCCCGCTTGCTGTCGGCGCTGGCCACGCCGCGCCCGCTGGCGGAAGGGCCGCGACAGGCGGCGCTCGAACGGCTGCAGCGCATCGCGGGCGAGCACTGGTCGAACCCGGAGACGGTCGCGCGCCGCGCTGCGCTCGGTCTGCTCTACCCAGGCAGCCGCTTCCCGTGGGACCCCGTCCCCGCGTCGTCGGCGGTGGGCGAGACCGATGCCAACGCCCGCGCCGCCGTCTTCGCGGCGGTCCGCGAGTCACGCGTGCGCTTTCTCGTGGCCGGCCCCGCCGGCCTGGCCGGGCGGCTGGCCGGACCGCTCGCCTCCCGCGGGGGGGCGCCGCCGGCCGGCGCGGCAGCACCGGTGCCGGCGCCGAGCGCGCCGCTCGCCGCGCTGGTGGACGAGGAGGACGCCTCGGGGGCGCCGCGCCAGGTCGGGCTCGCGCTGGCCTACGCGCTCGCCGGAACGGCCGCGCCGCCGAACCAGCGCGCCGCGCTGGCGGTGCTGGCCGAAGGGCTGACCGAAGGGGAGGGGTCGCTGGCCCAGCGGCTGAAGGTGGTGTTGGGGCAGCCCGCTCCCGCGCGGGTAGAGATCGTCCGCGGCGCGGGCGGGGACGAGGCGCTGGTGCTGAGCGCGCTCGTGCCGGCGCCGTCGACCGGCCTGGCGTGGCGGGTGATGACCGGCGCGGTGACCTCGGTCCAGTCGATCGCGCTGCGTGACGACGCGATCTACCGGGCCCGCCGGCGCCTCGCCGAAGAGGCGGCGGCGCGTCGCAACGATCCGTCGGCCGCGTTGGCCGACGCCTTCGGCGGGACGGCCTCGGTTCGCGCCTCGGCGCTCGCGCTGCGCGCGGCGGACATCGAGGCCGCGGCGCAGCAGGCGCTCGTCCCGGCGCGCCGGGCCGCGGTTGCGGCCGGGCCCCTGGGCGACACGCTGGCCGAGGTCCCGGAGTTCACGGGGTCCCTGCGCCTGGCGTGGGAGCGGTTCGACCCGCTGTCCGAGACGCTGATGCAGTCCGGCGACGCGGCCGAGCGCGACGCCGCCGCGGCCCAGGAGCTGGCCCGGGCGGCGCTGGCCGCGCTCGCGGACGGCGCGACGCCGACCTTCGACCCGCGCTACAACGCGACCTACCGCGTGCGCGAGGAGACGCCGGCCGGGCCGGTGGAGTCGACGCTCCGGATCGTCGCCTCGCCCGACGGGATCTCGTGGTCGGTCGACGCCCCCGACTGGACGATCGAAGCCGAGGAGCGCGCGGCGAAGGGGAGCGCCCCCGCGGACGGCGTGATCCACTTGCCGCAGCCGAATCGACTGCTCGGCCTGGCGCTGCGCGAGCCCGCAATCCTGCTCGCCAGCGTCGCCGACGGCTCGGTCGGCGCGGAGGCGGTGCGCGCGAACTGCGACGGCGCGCTCTGCCCCGCGCTGCGGGCGGAGCTGGAGGATGGATCGGTGCTCACGCTGGTGCTCGACGAGGCGACGAAGATGCCCCGCACGCTGCGCACCTGGTGGCCGGGCAAGGACGAGAGCCGCACCCCCGACGAGCAGGTCCGGTACCTCGCCTGGCGGCGCGCCGGCACGGTGCGCGTCGCGGAGCAGATCTCGGTCGAGGACGCGCTGGGCACCACGCGGCGCGTCACGCTCGACGAGTGGACCTGGCGGTGAGCGCGCCGCTCGGATCGGTCGGGGCGCGGCAGCCGCTGGACCGGGTGGTGGTCCGGATCGCCGGCGACTCCGGCGACGGGATCCAGGTGACCGGCGGCCAGATGACCTCGACCTCGGCCCTCGCCGGCAACGACGTCGCCACGCTGCCCGACTACCCGGCCGAGATCCGCGCCCCCGCCGGGACCCTGCCAGGGGTCTCCGGCTTCCAGCTCCAGTTCTCCTCCTCCGAGATCATGACCCCCGGCGACCAGGCCGACGTCCTCGTCGCCTTCAACCCGGCGGCGTTGAAGGTCCACCTGCGGGACCTCCGGCGCGGCGGGATCCTGCTGGTCAACGAGGACGCCTTCGACGAGAACGGATTGCGCAAGGCGGGCTACGCCGCGAGCCCGCTCGACGACGGCTCGCTGGCCAACGTGGCGCTGCACCGCGTCGCGATCTCGCGCCTGACGCGCGAGGCGCTGGCCGGGACGGGGCTCGGGGCGAAGGACGCGGAGCGCTGCAAGAACTTCTTCGCGCTCGGGATGCTCTACTGGCTCTATGGCCGGCCGGTCGACCCGACCGTGCGCTGGATCCGCGACAAGTACGCGAAGCGGCCCGAGCTGGCCGAGGCCAACGAGAAGGTCCTGCGCGCCGGCTACAACTTCGGCAACACGGTCCGGCTGTTCCAGAGCGTCTACGAGGTGCCGCCAGCCCGGCTCGCCCCGGGGACCTACCGCAACCTCGACGGCAACGAGGCGATCGCGCTGGCGCTGGCCGCGATCGCGCAGCGCTCGGGCCTGAAGGTCGTGCTCGGCAGCTACCCGATCACGCCGGCCTCGACGGTGCTGCACGCCTGCAGCCGGCTCAGGGCGTACGGCGTGACCGCCTACCAGGCCGAGGACGAGATCGCCAGCATCGGCGCCGCGCTGGGCGCGGCCTTCGCCGGCGCGCTGGGCGTGACGACGACGAGCGGGCCCGGCCTCGCGCTGAAGGGCGAGACGCTCGGTCTCGCGACGATGGTCGAGCTGCCGCTCCTGGTCTTCGACATCCAGCGTGCGGGCCCCTCGACCGGGATGCCCACCAAGACCGAGCAGTCGGACCTGCTCATGGCGCTGTTCGGCCGCCACGGCGAGGCGCCGCTGCCGGTGCTCGCGCCGGCGACCCCCTCCGACTGCTTCTGGATCACGATCGAGGCCGCGCGGATCGCGATCCGCTACCGGACGCCGGTGATCGTGCTGTCCGAGGGCTACCTCGCGAGCGGCTCCGAGCCGTTCCGCGTCCCGCGCCCCGACGAGATCCCGGTCCTCGATCCGGGCTACCTGACCGACCCGGCAGGCTACGCGGGGGCCTACGCGCGCGACCCGGAGACCCTGGCCCGGCCCTGGATCCCCGCCGGGACGCCGGGGCTGCAGCACCGCGTCGGCGGGCTGGAGAAGGACGACCTGGGGCAGGTCTCGTACGACGCCGGGAACCACCAGCGGATGGTCGCGCTGCGGGCGGGGAAGATCGCCGGGATCGCGGCGGACCTTCCGCCGGCGCGGCTCGAGGAAGGGACCGCGGGCGACGACCTGCTGGTCGTCGGCTGGGGCTCGACCTGCGGCGCGATCACCCAGGCCGTGCGCGAAGAGCGCGCCCTCGGCCGCCGGGTCGCCAGCCTGCACCTGCGCCACCTCAATCCGCTGCCGCGGGGTCTCGGCGAGCTGCTCGCCGCCTTCCCGCGCGTGCTGGTCCCCGAGCTCAACACCGGCCAGCTGCTCTGGCTGCTCTCGGCGCGCTTCCACGTCGACGCCGTCGGCTTCCACAAGGTGCAGGGGGCCCCGTTCCGCGTCGGCGAGCTGCGCGCCCGGATCGCCGAGATGCTGGGAGCCTGAGATGTCCGCCGCCGGTCCGCCCCCCACGCGCAAGGACTTCGCCTCGGACCAGGAGGTACGCTGGTGCCCCGGCTGCGGGGACTACGCGATCCTCAGCACGGTCCAGGCGGTCTTTGCCAAGCTCGGCCTGGCGCGCGAGCGCACCGTGATCGTCTCCGGGATCGGCTGCTCCTCGCGATTCCCCTACTACATGAACACCTACGGCTTCCACACGCTGCACGGCCGGGCGCCGGGAATCGCGACCGGCGTGAAGCTGGCGGCCCCGGAGCTGTCGGTGTGGGTCGTCACCGGCGACGGGGACGCGCTCGCGATCGGCGCCAACCACTTCGTGCACGCGATGCGGCGCAACGTCGGCCTCAAGATCCTGCTCTTCAACAACCGGATCTACGGCCTCACCAAGGGGCAGTTCTCGCCGACCTCCGCACGCGGCCAGAGGACGCCGTCGACCCCGCTCGGGTCGCTCGACCCGCCGTTCAACCCGCTGGCGCTCGCGCTGGGGGCGGGTGCGACCTTCGTGGCCCGCAGCGTCGACCGCTTCGGCGTCCACCTGGCCGAGACGCTCGAGGCGGCTGCAGCGCACCGTGGCACGGCGTTCGTCGAGATCTACCAGAACTGCAACATCTTCAACGACGGGGCCTTCGGCTACCTGACCGACAAGGACGGGCGGGTCGACCACGCCCTCTATCTGAGGCCCGGCGAGCCGCTCCGCTGGGGACGGGACGGGGAACACGGCCTGGGGCTCGGCCTGGCGGGCGAGCTGGTCCGCGTCCCCGCGGCCGCCGCCCCCGGAGCGGTGCTGCGGCACGATCCCGGGGCGGACAGCCCGGCCCGCGCCTTCGCCCTCGCCCAGCTGGACCACCCGGAGTTCCCGGTGCCGCTGGGGGTCCTCCGCGCCGTCGTGCGGCCGACGCTGGAGGGGGAGCATGAGCGGCAGGCGGCTGCCGCCCGGGAGGGCGGGGGCCCCGACCTCGCGCGGCTCCTGGCGGGCCCCGAGACCTGGGAGGTCGGGGCCGGGGAGGCCGGGGACCCCGCCGGAACGGCCCTTTCCGGTTGACAGGGGGCGGGGGGACGGGTAGCCTTCCGCGGTTTTGTTTCGCGCGGCCCCGCGCGGCGGGGCGAGGTGCCTGTGTGCGCCACGCGCCGCATCGGCCCGGACCAGGAAGAGGATCGCAGCATGCGCACGTATTTCCCGTCCAAGGGTGAGATCCCACGCGAGTGGTGGGTCGTCGACGCGACCGGGATCCCCCTCGGCCGTCTGGCCACCGTGGTGGCCCATCACCTTCGCGGCAAGAACAAGACCGGCTTCGTGCCGTTTCTCGACACCGGCGACTTCGTGATCGTGGTGAACGCCGACAAGGCGGTCCTCACCGGCCGCAAGCTCGATCAGAAGATGTACCGCCACCACAGCGGCCACCCGGGCGGGCTTTACGAGTCGACCGCGCGCGTCGTGCTGAACGACCGCCCCGAGAAGGCGGTCGAACTGGCGGTCTGGGGCATGCTGCCCAAGAACAAGCTGGGGCGGCGCCTGTTCACCAAGCTCCACGTCTACCGCGGAGGGGAGCACCCGCACCAGGCGCAGAAGCCCAAGGTGCTCAGGCTCGAGACCCCGGCCAGGAGTGCGTCATGAGCGCGACGATCCAGTACAACGGCACCGGCCGCCGCAAGGAAGCCGTGGCGCGGGTCTACGTCCGCCCGGGCACCGGCCTGGTGCGCGTCAACGACCGGGCCTTCGACGACTACTTCCCGCAGGCGACGCTGCGGATGATGATCGAGAAGCCCCTGGCGCTCACCGAGACCCGCGAAAAGCTCGACGTGATCGCGACCATTGCGGGCGGCGGCCCCACCGGCCAGGCCGGGGCGATGCGCCTCGGGATCGCCCGCGCCCTGCTCGAGTTCGATGCCTCGCTCCGCCCGAAGCTCAAGGTGGAGGGGCTGCTGACGCGCGACGCGCGCGAGGTGGAACGCAAGAAATACGGCCGGCCGGGCGCGAGGAAGCGCTTCCAGTTCAGCAAGCGCTGACGGTGCGCTCCCCCCGGGCGTCGGGCCCGGGGGAGGCGGACCAGCCCACCGGCGACAACCCAAGGCGTCCGCCGCCCTCGAGGCGGAGCCTGCCATCGGAGGTTTTCGTGGATCAGACCGTCGCAGTCACCCTGCGCGAGCTGCTCGAGGTCGGCGCGCACTTCGGCCACCAGCGCAGCCGCTGGAACCCCGCGATGCGCCCTTACATCTTCGGGCTGCGCGGGGGCGTCTACGTCATCGACCTGCAGAAGACCGTGGTCCTGCTGCAGGACGCGATCAACTTCGTCCGCGACCTGACGGCGCAGGGCAAGATCGTGCTCTTCGTCGGCACCAAGAAGCAGGCGCAGGAGATCGTCGTCCGCGAGGCCCGGCGCTGCGAGATGTTCTACGTCGACGAGCGCTGGCTGGGCGGCCTGCTCACCAACTGGGCGACGGTGAAGCGCTCGATCGACAAGCTCAAGGAGCTGGAGGCGCTCGAGACCGACGCCAAGTTCGCCCACCTGACCAAGAAGGAGCGGCTCTCGCTGGCCAAGACCCGCACCCGTCTCGACAAGACCCTGTCGGGGATCAAGGACATGGGACGCCGGCCGGACGCGATCTTCATCGTCGACGTCGGCCGGGAGACGATCGCGGTCGACGAGGCCAACAAGCTGGGGATCCCGGTGATCGGAATCGTCGACACCAACTCCGACCCGTCGCGGATCGACTTCCCCGTGCCGGCCAACGACGACGCGATCCGCTCGATCGAACTGATCACCAGCCGGCTGGCCGACGCGATCAACGAGGGGCGCAACATCTGGCGGGCCCAGCGGCCCGAGCGGACTCCGCGCCCGGCGCGCGGGCGGCGCCCGGGACGCGACGAGGCGGCGGCCGATGCCACGGCCGATGCCACGGCGGTGGCGGCCCCGGACGAGAGCGAGACGATCGCTCCGGTGGCGCCGGAGACCGCCGGCCCGACCGGCAGCGAGCCGGCCGAGCAGGCGTGACCGGGCGCCCGGCGGCATAGTCCGCGGGGCCGGCCCGAAAGGACGAGGAACCGGATGAGCATTGCGGCGAGCGACGTCAAGAAGCTCCGCGACATGACCGGCGCGGGGATGATGGACTGTCCAAGGCCGCCAAGAAGACCGACCGCGAGACCCGGGAAGGCCTGGTCGACGCCAAGGTCGAGGGGCGCGCCGGAGCCCTGGTCCAGATCTCGTGCGAGACCGATTTCGTGGCCCGCACGGAGGACTTCACTGCCCTGGCGGCGGCGCTGCTGCGGCAGGCCTTCGCCGACAAGACGGCCTCGGCCGAGGAACTGCTGGCGCGGCCGTTCGCCGGGGGTGGCGGCAGCGTGCAGGAGATCCTGACCGGGACGATCGCCAAGCTCGGCGAGAACATGCAGGTCGCGCGCGCCGCGTACTTCGAAGCGCCGCAGGGTGCGGTCCACGCCTACATCCATCCCGGCAACCGCGTCGGCGTGCTGCTCGAGGTCAAGGCCGACGACGCGACGCTGGCGGCGCTGGCCCCGACGATCCACGACGTCGCGATGCAGGTCGCGGCCGCCTCGCCGTCGTTCGTGCGCCGCGAGGAGGTCGACGCGGCGACGCTCGAGAAGGAGCGCGAGATCGCGCGCGAGCAGCTCAAGGAGTCGGGCAAGCCGGCCGCGGTGATCGAGAAGATCGTCGACGGCAAGCTGGCGAAGTTCTTCGAGGAAGCCTGCCTGCTCGAGCAGCCTTTCATCAAGGACGACGCGAAGAAGGTCGCCGACGTCATGAAGGAAGCGGCCGGCGGCAGGCCGTTCGAGGTCGTGCGCTTCGCCCGTTTCGCCCTGGGCGCCTGAGTCCCGGCGGTGGGCGCCGGAGAACCTTCGCGCGTCCCCCCGGCCGGCGGCGAGCCGCGGTACCGCCGCATTCTGCTCAAGCTCTCGGGCGAGGCCCTGCTCGGCGCGCGCGAGTTCGGCGTCGACCCGGCCGTCGTCCAGGCGATCTCGCGCGAGATCGCGGACGTCCACGCGCTCGGCGTACAGGTCGGGATGGTGCTGGGCGGCGGGAACATTTTCCGCGGCGTGCAGACCGCGGCCCGCGGCGGCGTCGATCGCGTCACCGGCGACCAGATGGGGATGCTGGCGACGGTCATGAACTCGCTGGCCTTCCAGGACGGGCTGGAGGCGATCGGCGTCGAGACGCGGGTGCTGTCCGCGGTCGCGATGCCTCAGCTCGCCGAGCCGTTCATCCGCCGGCGCGCGATCCGTCACCTCGAAAAGGGGCGGATCGTGATCCTCGCGGCCGGAACCGGGAACCCCTACTTCACGACCGACACCGCGGCCGCGCTGCGCGCGATGGAGCTGCGCGCCGAGGTCCTGATGAAGGCGACCAAGGTCGACGGGATCTACGACAAGGACCCCAAGCAGCACGCCGACGCGGTAATGTTCCCCGAGCTCAGCTACCGCGAGGTGATGAGCCGGCGGCTGGCGGTGATGGACGCGACGGCGATCACGCTCTGCATGGACAACCGGATGCCGATCCTCGTCTTCAACCTGACCCGGCCGGGCAGCATCGTCGCGGCGGTGAAGGGCGAGGCGATCGGGTCGATCGTGAAGGAGTGACGATGCTCGAGAAGGTCTTCACCGACGCCGAAAAGCGGATGGACCTGGCGGTCGAGGGCGTGAAGCGCGAGCTCTCGGGCCTGCGGACGGGGCGGGCCTCGGTCTCGATCCTCGACGGGATCTCGGTCGATTACTACGGCTCGCCGACCCCGCTGGCGCAGATGTGCAAGCTCTCGACGCCGGACGCGGGGACGATCGTGGCCCAGCCCTTCGACCCCTCGGTGATCAAGGATGTCGAGAAGGCGATCAAGGTCGCCGACCTCGGGCTGAACCCGAGCAACGACGGCAAGGTCGTGCGGATCCCGATCCCGCCGCTGACCGAGGAGCGCCGCAAGCAGCTGGTCAAGAAGGTCGGCCAGATCGTGGAAGAAGGGAAAAACGGCGTGCGCCAGGTCCGGCGCGAGGCCAACGAAGAGGTCAAGTCGCTCGAGAAGGACGGGAAGGTCTCGGAGGACGATGCGCGCCGCGGGCTGGAGCGGGTGCAGAAGCTGACCGACGACCACGTCAAGAAGCTCGACGACCTGGGCAAGGCGAAGGACAAGGAGCTGATGGAGTTCTGTTCGCCGCGCTCCCGGAATTCGAGGAACTCGTGCTCGTCGTGCCCGACGGCGCGGCCGGGGCTGAAGTGGCCGAGGCCGCGCGCGCGGCCGGGTCCGGGACCCGCCTCGCGGTCGTCCCGGGCGGCGCGCGGCGGCGCGATTCCGTCGCGGCCGGGCTGGCCGCGGTCCGCGGCGCCGAGCACGTGCTGGTCCACGACACCGCGCGGCCGCTGCTTTCGGCGGCGCTGGTCGGGCGCGTGCTGGCGGCGGCGCGCGCCGAGGGGGCGGCGGTCCCCGCCTTGGCGATCGCCGATGCGTTGGTGCGCGGTGCGGAGGGCCGGGTCGCGGACGAGGTTCCGCGCCAGGCGCTGTTCGCCGTGCAGACGCCGCAGGGCTTCCGCACCGAACTGCTGCGCGAGGCCCACCGGCAGGCGCCGCTGGACTGGGACGCAGCCGACGACGGGGCGCTGGTTCGCGCCCTCGGGCACCCGGTGGCGCTGGTGGAGGGCGAAGCGGAGAACGTCAAGGTGACCTGGGCCGGGGATCTCGCGCGGGCCGAGGCGATGCTCGCGGCACGGGAGGAGCGGACAGCGATGTCGTCGCGGGTCGGGATCGGGTGGGACGTCCACCCGCTGGTGGCCGGCCGGGTATTCCGGCTGGCGGGGGTCGAGGTCGGGGCCGAGTTCGGTCCGGCCGGGCACTCGGACGGCGACCCCCTGGCCCACGCGGTCGCCGACGCGCTGCTCGGCGCCGCGGCGCTCGGGGACATTGGACGGCTCTTTCCGGACACCGACCCGCGCTGGGCCGGGCTGCCCGGGCTCGAACTGCTGCGGCGGACCCGGCAGCACCTCGCCGGACACGGCTTCCTGCCGGTGCAGGTCGACGCGGTGCTGGTCGTGGACGCGCCGAAGATCGCGCCGCACAGCCAGGCGATCCGGAGCGCGCTGGCCGACGCGCTGGGACTGCGGGACGAGGCGGTCTCGGTCAAGGGGAAGCGGACCGAGGGGCTGGGCGGCCTGGCCGGCGGCAAGGGGGTCGCGTGCCACGCCGTCGCGACCGTGATCCGGAACGCGTGAAGGAGAGGGGACCGATGCCGCGAGGACACCGCAAGGGGAAGCACGGCCCGTCGCGCCCGGGGGGGGTCGGCCCTCGGGGCGAGCGCCGGGGCGCCGCGGCCGGGCCGCGCCGGGGACCGCCGCGGGAGGAACGCCCGGGCCCGCCGGGGGGGGCCAAGCGTCCCTTCCGCCCCGCCGCCCACCCGGGCGCCGCCGAACTCCCCGCGGGGCGTCCCTTCGGCAAGCCCCCGCGCGGCGGGGCGTTCGAGGACGAGCGCCGGCCGAAGCGCGGTCCCGGGACGCGGCCAGCGGGCCGCCCGCCCGGCCGCGCGCCGGTCCGGGGAGCCGGTCGGCCGGCCCGGGAGGACAGGGAGCCCCGCAAGGGGCGGCCTGGCCGGGCCCCGGACCGCGGGTTCGCGGCCCGCGAGGAGCGGCCGGCGCGCCGCGCTTCGGCAGGGCGTGACGATCGCCCCGCGCGCCGCGGGCCGGGGGCCCGCGACGAACGGGCGGAGCGGGCGCGGCCGGCCCGGCCGCTGCCGCCCCGTCCCGCTCCCCAGGAGACTCCGCGGCCGCGCTCCGAAGCGGCCGCCGAAGCGGCGGCGCGCGAGGGGATGGCCTTCGGCTTCCACGCCGTCCGGACCGCGCTGACCCATTCGCCGCGCCGGGTCGAACGCCTGCTCCTGTCGCGCGGCGCCGAGGATGGGCGGGTCCGGCACCTGGTGGCGCTGGCCCGCGAGGCCAAGGTGCCGTTCCAGGAGGTCCCGAAGGAGGCGCTCGACCGCCTCTCCGACAGCGTCCGCCACCAGGGGGTCGCGGCCCGCCTGGCCGGGGCGGACCTCCTCCCGGCCGAGGAGCTGCTCGACGCGCTGCCGGACGACGCGCTGGTGGTGGTCCTCGACGGGATCGAGGACCCGCGCAACGTCGGGGCCATCCTGCGCAGCGCCGCGGCCTTCGGCGTCGCGGGCGTGTTCCTGCCGATCCACCACAGCGCCGGGCTCTCGCCGGCGGCGATCAAGACCGCCGCCGGAGCCATCGACCTGGTCCCGGTCGCCCGGGCCGGGAACGTCTCCCGGCTGCTCGAGGAGCTGGCGGACCGCGGCCTGACCGCGGTCGCGCTCGACCCCGAGTCGGGGGTCCCGCCGTGGGAGGCCCCGCTCACGGGGCCGATCGCGCTGGTCGCCGGGGGCGAGGAAAAGGGGATCCGGCCCACCGTCGCGGAACGGTGCCCGATCCGGGTCCGAATCCCGATCCGGGACGAAGTCGGGTCGCTGAACGTCTCGGTGGCGGTCGGGATCGTCCTCGCCGAGACCCGCCGGCAGCGGGAGAAACCCCTTCCGATCCTTGACGATGGAGAGGGCGGGTGGTAGCCTTCGCGCTTTGCTGAGCTGGCGTAGCTCAGCGGCAGAGCAGCTGATTTGTAATCAGCGGGTCGGGGGTTCGATTCCCTTCGCCAGCTCCAGCGTTCGGCGGGCGGCTGGGCGGGGCACGAGCCAGCCGGCTCAGAGACTTGGAGGAACTGCGGCGGGCCAGGCGGCTGAGTAAGAGCCGTTTGCCCGGCGCCCTTGTGTCGTGACTGGAGGGGTTCCCGAGCGGTCAAAGGGAGCAGACTGTAAATCTGCCGGCCACGCCTTCGGAGGTTCGAATCCTCCCCCCTCCACCACTCGCACCAGTGCGAACAGCAGGCAGCAGCAGAGCGCACGGGCCGCACGCGGCCCGGGCCTTGGTTGGTAAGGAGCAGGCGGGAATAGCTCAGTTGGTAGAGCATCAGCCTTCCAAGCTGAGGGTCGCGGGTTCGAGTCCCGTTTCCCGCTCCAGCCCGGAGGGCGGCTCCGCGCAACGGAGAGGGCCTGGGCCCATGTAGCTCAGTAGGCAGAGCACCTCCTTGGTAAGGAGGAGGTCACCAGTTCGAATCTGGTCATGGGCTCCACTCGAGGAACGGCAAGAGACAGGACGACAGCGTGACCCGCGGGAGATCGGAACGCGGGGCCGGGCGCCGGAGGAAAAGATGGCCAAGGAGAAGTTCGAGCGCACGAAGCCGCACGTGAACGTGGGCACGATCGGTCACGTGGATCATGGGAAGACGACGCTGACGTCGGCGATCAC